>NZ_JAYESI010000060.1:0-15838 GCF_041903675.1 Corallococcus sp. RDP092CA
GCAAGCTGCTCGCCGCCGTCTACTCCGTCGCCAAGCGTCGCAAGCCCTTCACCCCGCTGCTGCCGACAGCCCCCTCCCCGAACCCCTCCCCATGCGCAAACGGTTGACTGAGACTCACGGCATCTCAGTCCTCCAGCGCCCGGTACGCGCCTTGGGAGAACTCCAGGGACAGGGCCCCGTCTTCGGGGCCCTGCACCGTTCGCTGGAGCAACAGGAGGGCCGTCAGGTCCTGCCGGGGATCGATGAAGAACGTCGGGCCGTAGCCGCCCGCCCAGCCGTAGCGGCCCGCGGTGGGGGAGATGCCGTCCGGCTTCGTGCACACGGCCCCACCGAAGCTCCACCCGGATGCATCCCAGAAGCCGGGGAAGAAGGGCGAGCGGGCCTTCTGCTCCTCCGAAAGCTGATCCGTCAGCAGCTCCTGGATGCTCGCGGAGGACAGCAGGCGGGTGCCCCCCGCTGCTCCCCGGCCCAGCAGCATCCGGCAGAAGGCGAGGAGGTCATCGGCCGTGGACACCAGCCCGCCCTGTCCGCCTCCCGAAGGAAACGCGGGGGGCCGCGACCAGAAGCTGTCCGCCGGGGTGTCCCACGCTTTCAGCCTCCCCGTGGCGGGGTCGCGCGAGTACGCCGTCGTGAGCCGGTCGCGCTTCTCCTCGGGTACGGTGAACGCCGTGTCCTTCATGCCGAGCGGCACGAACAGCCGCTCGCGCAGGAACGCGTCGAAGCGCATGCCCGAAGCCCGCGCCACCAACACGCCCAGGACCTCATAGCCGGTGTGGTAGGCCCACCGCTCCCCGGGCTGATAGCGGAGTGGCAGCGCGCCCAGCCGTCGCATGAATTCGTCGGACGGCGCCGTGAGCAGGTGGAAGCCAGGCGCCACCTGGGCCTCGGCCATGGCTCGCTGGATGGGGTGCGTGCCGGGCGGCGCCATCACCGCGCCCAGCCCCCACCGCAGCGTGAGCAGGTCGCGCACGGTGATGGCCCGCTTCGCGGGAACGGTGTCGTCGAGCGGGCCGTCGGGCGTGCGCAGGACGCGGCGGTTCGCCAGCTCCGGCAGCCACGGGTCGACGGCGCCGTCGAGCGGGAGCTTCCCGTCCTCCACGAGCATCAACGTGGCCACCGCCGTGATGGGCTTGCCCATGGACGCGAGCCGGAAGAGGCTGTCCCGCCGCATGGGCGGACCCGAGGGCTCGAGGTCCTGCGTCCCCAGCGTGTCGACGTGCACGGTGTCTCCGCGCGCGATCAGGGCGACGAGGCCTGGAAGCTCACCGCGCTCGACGTGCCCCCGCAGGACGGACGTCACGTCGGCCAGCCGTGTCTGGGAAAGCGCGGCGGAGCGTCGGGTCATGGCCTTGAGTCTAGCCCTGCGACGTCGGCCGTGAGGCCCGGAGCTTGGGGGCGGCCGGGCGCTCAGCGCTTCGCGAGGACGAAGGCGGTGACGGAATAGCGCTGGTGGCCCCGGGCCTCGGCGGTCCACTCGGTCACGCGATGGGGGGCGCCCTTCGCGCGGAAGATGAACACCGAGTTGAAGAGCGGCGGGACGCGCATCATGTCCGCGTCCACCTCCGGATGCCGGAAGGTGAGGACGCCGCCGAAGCGGTCCTCCCAGGGGCGCGTGAAGTTGTAGACGACCGCGAGCCCTTCCTCGTCCGTGTCCCGGTGCTCTGGAAAATACTCGCCCACCTCCATGCGCGACACCTGCACCTGCCGCGTCTCCAGCGGCTCGGGCCAGCCCACCAGCGCGGCGTGGAATGCCGCGCCGTCCGCGCTCTGGAGCCACGCGCAGAAGTCCGTCAGCACCGAGGGCACCTGCTGATTCAACGGCGCGATGTGCAGGGGATAGGGCCCGTGGTGGTGGCGCACGAAGCGCGCCTCGCGCAGGGCCTGATGCACGGCCTCGGCGCGCTCGGGGAGGAGGGCGTCCCGGAGGCAGAGGTGGGGCACCCGTCCGCCTTCGATGAACTCCCGGCGGAGGGTGGCGTGCAGGGCCGCGGACGCCGAGGCCAGGCGCGTCCAGGCGACCGCGGACGCCGGGAACACCTCCGGCCTCGGGGCCGGGACCGGGCCGAAGATGCTGTCGGCGAAGCCCGGGATGAAGAACCCGCTCGGGCGCTCACGCCTTGGAGACGAGGTAGCTGGCGAGCCGGGTGATGACTTTGCCGTCGCGCGGGTCATCGAAGAAGGAGATGGCGGGAGTGGGGTTGAATTCAAGCGCCACGAAGGCACCCTCCGGCGTGCGCCGCAGGTCCACCGCAGTGAAGACCATGCCCAGCGCCCTGGCGCCCTTCAGGCACACCGCCCAGGCCTCCTTGGGCAGGCGGGCGGGCTTCACCCGGTGCAGGTTCTGCCGCGCGTCCACCACGCCGTCGGTGGGGATGTGGAAGGCGGACACGGGCTCGCCGTCGAGCACGTAGGCGCGGAACTCGTCGCCTTGGATCTGCTCCTGGAAGAGCACCGGGCAGTTGGCGAGCAGTTGGAGGCGCGCCTCGGTGAGGTCCGCCTCCTCCACCTTGCGCACCAGCGCGCCGCCGCCCAGCGGCTTGTAGACGACGGCCCGGTGGCGCGCGACGAACGCTCGCACCGCGTCCGGCGAGGCGGTGGCCAGGGTGCTGGGGACGGGAACGCGGTGACGGCGCAGCAGGGCCAGCTGGTGCAGCTTCAGGTAGTGCAGCTCCACCGCCTCCAGCGGGTTGACGAACGAGCCGCCGCGCCGGTGGAGCGAACGCAGCACGGAGTGGAGGAACGACTGGCGCTCCCGCTCCGCCAGGTACTGCTCCTGCCAGCGCGGGAAGTTGCGCTCGGACAGGGCCTCGGCCTCGGGGACCGGGAGCGAGAGGCGCACGAGCTTGAGGTAGAACGAGCGCAGGTCGCTGAGACATTCACCGTCCCAGTGCACCTCGCCGTCCTCCCAGCTCAACGCGGCGGAGTCCGGGACCCGGTCCGTCTCCAGGACGATGGCTCGCGCGCGGCGCCGCTCCACCGCTTCCGCGACGAAGCGGGTGGCGTCATCCGAGCGCGAGCCGATGACCACGACCTTCTTGCGAGACGTCATGAGGTCCGTGACTTCGCCCGTCCGGTGCTCAGACCGGGCTGTCCATCTTGACCTTCACCATGCCGCCATCCAGCGGCTTGAAGTCCGGGAGCTTCGAGCCGTGGGTGGGGTCGTCCATCATGACCTTCACCATGCCGCCATCCGGCGGATTGAAGTCGGGCAGGTTCGAGCCGCGGGTGGGGTCATCCATCATGACCTTCACCATGCCGCCATCCGGCGGATTGAAGTCGGGCAGGTTCGAGCCGCGGGTGGGGTCGTCCATCATGACCTTCACCATGCCGCCATCCGGAGGATTGAAGTCGGGCAGGTTCGAGCCGCGGGTGGGGTCGTCCATCATGACCTTCACCATGCCGTTGTCCGGCGGAGTGAGGTCCGGGAGCTTCGAGCCACGGGTGGGGTCATCCATCATGACCTTCACCATGCCGTTGTCCTTCGGCTGCTTGCGGCCGATGCCGTCACCAACGAACTGATCCGCGAGCTCCCGCGCCTTCGGGGTCAACTTGACCTTCTCGAAGGCGTCGCGCACCTCGGTCTTCTGCTGGGGGCTCAGCTGGCTCGCGTCCGTGCCCTGGAGCGCCTTCTTGAGGGCCGGGGCGCCCACTGCCTTGCCGCTCGTGCTGGCGGTCTTCAGGGCGGTCTGGAGCGACGAGACGATGCCCGTGGGGGATTTGATCTGGGTCATGAAGATTCCTTTGCGAAGGTTATCGACGGACCCCGGCTGGGAGTTGCTTGATTCTGCGAAGCTGAGAGGCCCCGGGAGGGCGGGGCGCTGCCCGGCTGTCTGCTGCCTTCCGTCAACCCGTGCGCGACCCAACCCTTGAAGACAAGGGGAGGAGACGCCATGGCGGGCCGAGACGACGGATTGCTGGTGCGAGCCCTCACGGAGTCGGTGCGGCCGCTCCAGGGGACTCAGGCGGACCTCGACCCCCTGATGGACCGGGTGGGTGACGCGCGGTGCGTGCTCATCGGCGAGGCGACCCACGGCACGCATGAGTTCTACCGGCTGCGCGCGCTCTTGACGCGCCGCCTCATCGTGGAGAAGGGCTTCAACGCCGTCGCCGTGGAGGCGGACTGGCCGGACGCGTACCGCATCAACCGCTACGTGCGCGCCATGGGGCCCGACGCGGACGCCGCGGAGGCGCTCTCCGACTTCCAGCGCTTCCCCGCCTGGATGTGGCGCAACGCGGACGTGCTCGACTTCGCGGGCTGGCTGCGGACGCACAACGACCGCCACACCGCGCGAGGGAAGGTCGGGTTCTACGGCCTGGACCTCTACAGCCTCCACGCCTCCATGGGCGCGGTGCTGAAGTACCTGGACCGCGCGGACCCGGAGGCCGCGAAGCGCGCCCGCCACCGCTACGCGTGCTTCGAGCACTTCGGGGAGGACCCGCAGGACTACGGCCACGCGACCTCGCTGGGGCTGTCGCCGGACTGCGAGCGGCAGGTCGTCGCCCAGCTCCGGGACCTCCAGCGGGAGCGCGAGGCCCTGCTGCACCGCGACGGGCCCATGGCGGAGGACGCGCAGTTCGAGGCGGAGCAGAACGCGCGGGTCGTCCAGAACGCCGAGGAGTACTACCGGTCCATGTTCCACGGGCGTGTCTCGTCCTGGAACCTGCGCGACACGCACATGGCGGACACGCTGGACGCGCTGATGGGCTTCCTGACGCGGCGCGCGAGCGTCGCGCGGGTCGTGGTCTGGGCCCACAACTCGCACGTCGGGGATGCGCGCGCGACGGAGATGGGGGCCTCGGGCGAGGTGAACCTGGGACAGCTGACGCGCCAGCGGCACCCGGGCGCGACGCGGCTCATCGGCTTCAGCACGTACCAGGGCACCGTCACCGCGGCCTCCAACTGGGGCGGCGCCGCCGAGCGCAAGCGGGTCCGTCACGGCCTGGCGGGCAGCTGCGAGTCCCTCTTCCATCAGGTCCGGCTGCCGGGCTTCCTGCTGGACCTCCGCGAGCTGGGCGAGGCCGCTGGAGCGCTCCGCGAGCGGCGCCTGCAGCGGGCCATCGGCGTCATCTACCGGCCCGAGACGGAGCGCCGGAGCCACTACTTCCACACCCGGCTGCCGGAGCAGTTCGACGCCCTGCTGCACATCGATGAGACGCGTGCGCTCGAGCCGCTGGAGCGCACCGCCGGATGGGAGCGGGGCGAGGCCCCGGAGACCTATCCGACGGGCCTGTAGCGGCGACGGGCTCAGGGGGCCCGGGAGGGGCGATGATACAGCTTGCGCAGCTCCTCCTTGGCCTCCTGGAGCGCCCGCTTGCGGGACGCAGGCAGGTTCCGGCCCGCGCGGTTGCCGTAGAACGACAGCATCGACATGGCGGACTGGAACGGCGACGCCTTGCGCCGGTGACTCCGCTCCGCGGAGCGCTTCACCGAGCGGGCGATCTCCTTCGGTGAACGCTTGAAGACCTGGTCCTCCAGCGTCATCGCGTCACTGTGCTCCGTGACCGACCGGGACCAGTAGCGGCGCTTCGCCGCGGGGCGCTTCGTCGCGCCGCGGGAGGCGGGGGGCGTGCGCTTGCGAGAGGGCGTGGGGCCGTGCGGCTTCTTCGTCCGGGTGGGCATCTCGGCTACCTCCGGGGCCCGCGGGTCGCCTTGCGGGTCGCCGCCGCTCTGCGGGCGGCCGTCTTGCGGGCGGTGGTCTTGCGCCCGCGGGAGGCGCTCTTCGCCTGGGCGGACAGGGCCTTCTTGGACGCCGCCTGACGGCCTTCGCGCTGGAGCACCCCCTCGATGGCCTTGCCCCGCTTCTTCGAGGGCGCCCGGGGCTCGCGCTCCTGCTGGCCCACCTCCAGGTCCTGCTTCGCGGAGCGCCGGGTGCGCGCGGAGGTCTGCTCCTTCGTGGGTGGCTTCAGCGGCACGCCCGCGCGGCGCGCCTTCGACAGGCCGATGGCGATGGCCTGCTTCGAAGAGCGTGCGCCGTGCGCGCCTTCGCGGATGTGCTCCAGCTCCTCGTGCACGAACTCACCCGCCGCGGTGCTGGGGATCTTTCCTTCGCGCAGGTCCTGCTTCGCTCGGTCAACGGTCGCCTTGTCGGGCATGGCGTCCTCCCATTCGGGTTACGGTCCTGGCCCAAAGGTGCGGACGCTCCGCGCCCAGGCAAGCCGTGCCCTGTCTCCGGAGGGAGCCCCATGCGGTGGTGGTGCCTCGCGCTGTTGCTCGCTTCCTGTTCGGCGCACCGGTCCTCCGGTGGCGGCATGCCGGCCGCCGCGAGCGAGCGGGACCTGCGCGCCCGCCTCCACGAGGCCCGGGGCGAAGCCGCCACCGAGTCCCGGCAGTGGGGCGTGGCGGCGGCATCGTTCGCGCTCGCCAGGGCGTCGCGGGACTCGCGCGCGGCGCAGTGGGGCCAGGGGCAGGCGATGGCGCGCGCCTCCACGCTTCGCTGGTCGAGGCGCATCCAGGGGTCGGTGCTCGCCCTGGCGTTCACGCCGGACGGCCGGGTGCTGGCGTCCGGGCACCACGACTCCGTCGTCCGGCTCTGGGACGCGGAGCGCGGCGAGCTGATGGCGGAGCTGAAGGGCCACACGGCCGAGGTCCACGCCGTCGCCTTCTCCCCGGACGGCCGCTGGCTGGCTTCCGCGGGAAGGCCCGGAGCGCTCCGCATCTGGGACTGGCGCCAGGGCCAGCTGCAAGCGGTGATTCCGGGCCACACCGATGTCGTGCTCGGGCTGGCCTTCTCCCCCGATGGCGGCCGGCTGGCCTCCGGTGGCCTGGACAAGGCGGTCCGCGTCTGGGACGCGCGGACCGGCGCCGAGCAGCTCCGCTTCGAGCACGATGACAACGTCATCGCCGTGGCCTTCTCCCCGGACGGCGGGCGGCTCCTGTCCACGAGCGCGGACCGGAGCGCGCGGGTCTGGGACCTGGCGTCGCGCAAGGAGGTCCATCGCCTCCTGGGGCACGGGGAGAAGGTGGAGGCGGGCGCGTTCTCCTCGGATGGACAGCGCATCATGACGGCGGCGGGCGACCGGGCCGTGCGCTTCTGGGACGCCCGGTCCGGGCGGCTCACGGACGTGTTTCGCAACGCGGGCAACGTCTCCGTGGCGGCCATCGACGGCGGGTTCCAGTGTCTGGTCCAGGGCGGCTGGGACGGGCGCGTGCAGCGCATCGACGGACGCGGGGGCGCGCTGCTGGAGCGGCTGGATGCGCATCACGCCTCCGTGATGAGCGTGGCCTTGTCGCCGGACGGGCGCACGTTCGCTTCGGGCGGGATGGATGGGGTCCTGAACGTGTGGCGCCGGCCGGAGCTGCCCGCGGAGGCGGTGCTGGGCGGGCAGGGGGACTGGGTGGAGGCGCTCGCGTTCTCCCAGGACCGCGAGCTGCTCGCGGGCAGTGAGGCCGGCTGGCGGCGGTGGCGCGTCGCGGAGGGGACGGACCCCGCTCCAGCGCCTGGGGGCGCGGAGGCCGCGGTGTCCCTGGCGGTGAGCCCCGACCGCGAGCGCATCGCGGTGGGCACGATGAAGGGGAGGGCGCTCGTGCTGGACGCGCGCTCGGGGCGGGTGCTGCTGGAGCTGCCCGGGGTGAACGGCTCCGTGCGCGCGGTGGCCTTCAGCCCGGACGGGGCGCTCGTCGCGGTGGCGGGAGACCCGGACATCCAGCTCTGGTCGGTGTCCGACGGCAGGCCCGTGGGGCTGCTCCAGGGCCACACCGGCAAGGTCTGGGCCCTGGCCTTCGACAGCACGGGCCGCAGGCTCGCGTCGGGCGGCGCGGACAAGACGGCGCGGACGTGGGACGTGGCACGGCGTCAGCCCCTGCTGCGGCTCGACCTGGGCGAGCCCGTGCGCGCCGTGGCGTTCACCCCGTCCGAGCCCCACCTGGTGACGGCGGGAATGCGGCAGCCCCTTCGCGTCTGGGACGCGGAGGAGGGCCGGCTGCTGAAGGCGATGGACGCGCAGGCCGTGGGCGTGCTGGCCCTGGCCGTGTCCCCGGACGGCCGCTTCCTGGCCTCGTCGGGCGTGGAGGAGGGCGTGAAGCTCTGGGGCCTGCCCTCCGGAGAACACCTGGGGACCCTCACGGGGCAGCAGGGCTTCCTGGCGGCCCTGGCCTTCTCCCCGGACGGCGCGCTCCTCGTCTCCGCGGCCTCTGACGGGACGCTCCAGTTGAACCGGTTCGGGGCCAGCGCGCATCCGCCCCCGGCGGGAGCGGGCATCGAGGACCTCCTGCGACGCTACGGGCTCGTCTGGGACGAGGCGCGGCTCCGCGTCCTGCCTCGCTGAGCCGTCCGGCGGCTTCCAGGCGCTCAGACGCCGGGGGCCGCCGCCGCGCTTCCAGCCGCCACGCGCGAGCGCAGGTCCTGCTTGAGGCCCAGCGCGAAGAGCACCAGCGTGAGCAGGTACACGGGCTCGATGAAGAAGAGCAGCGGGCCGCCCAGGGACAGGCCGTGGGTCTTCTTCTCGAAGACGACGTGGGCGCCCACCACCATCGCGAAGCGGAACACCATGACGCCCCCCGCGATGCCCGCGGACGTCCCCGTGGGGAGCCGGGCCACGGCCTCCGCGGCGAGCAGCGTGGGCGCCAGCGGCAGGGCCATGAGCAGGCCGGCGGTCCACTCCAGCGTCATGGCGTACACGGCCACCGCGGCCACCAGCAGGTGCGCGGCGGTGACGGGCGTGCCGGGCACGCGCACCCAGCACAGCGGCACCAGCAGCGCGAAGGTGAAGAGGTAGGCCCCCACGAAGTGCACGGCGCGGCTGACACCGTTCTCATGCAGGGGCATCCAGACGCGCATCTTGTCGGCGAAGCTCATGGCGCCGCACCGTAGGCCATCCGCGCCCCGGATGCCTCCCCCGGGGGGAGGGGCCGGACGCCGCGCACCCCGGGGCGCGAGAATAAGCCTTCATTGGGGCGTACCTGAGGGGCAGCCGCATTCCTGCCGCTGCATTCACCCCGAAGGTCCTTCCCCGATGAAACAACTCCTGTCTCCAGACATCGCGCGCCGCGCGTTCCGTCACGCCGGCGTCAAGGTGGCCGCCGTCGCCACGGCGGGCCTGGCGCTCACCAGCGCCATCAGCTTCGCGTCCGTGTCCGCGCGCACGCGGCCCCACGACTTCACGCAGGCGGACGTGGACGCCATCGTCGCGCAGATCCGCCAGGTGCCGACGGACACGTTCTACGTCCGGCTGCCCACCTTCTCGCCCCGGGGCGGCGTCAACGGCTCGCGCCTCTACGGCACGCTGCCCATCGCCTACGTGCGGCGCATGGCCAGCGCCCAGAACGTCGTCCTCAACGAGGAGGCGAACATCATGGGCCTGGTGATGGATCCGAACACCGAGGCGGGGCAGGCGTCGGGCGCCCAGTCGCAGCGCGTGGCCTTCGCCATCGACGCCATCCTCGCGGACATCACCCCCGGCTCGTACCAGTTCCTGAAATAGCCATGAACCCCGTCCCATCGCGACCAGAGGGGGATGAACGCCGGGCGGCCCGCTGGGCGTGCATCGCGGTGCTGCACCTGGCCGCGGTGGGCGCCTTCCTCTGGACAGGCCTGGCGCGCGTGAGCTCGGACGCCGCGTTCGACCGGGGCGTCCGGACCTACCAGGGCCTCTCCGGCGTCCTCAGCGACTACCGCTACTTCGCGCCCGCGGTGGCCAGCGACTCGCGGACCGGCTTCCTCATCGAGCAGCGCGACGGAAGCTCCCTGTTCGAGCCCCTGACCTCCGACGAGGTGGAGGTGGCGCGCCGCTACCGCTGCATCGTCGCGTCCGGCCTGCGCGCCAACCGGAAGACGCAGGACGTGCTGGCGCAGTCCTGGGCGGCGGTGATGCTGGGCCTCCACCCGGAGGCCACCCGCGTCACCGTCGTCATCCAGTCGTACCAGCTCCCCACCCTGGAGGACTGGGCCGCCGGCGCGAGGGCGGACTGGGCCATCCACTACACCGGGACCTTCGGCCGCCGTGACGGCCCGGAGCCCGAGGCCACGCCATGAACCGTGTCCAGACCCGGCTGCGGCGCTTCTGGCTGGAGCCCGCCGCCCCCGACGGGCTCGCCTTCCTGCGCATCGCCGTCGCGCTCCTCTCGCTCGTCCAGCTCGCCATCCTCTGGCCGCACCTGCCGGAGCTGTACGGCAACTTCGGCCTCGTCCAATGGGTCATCACCGACGTGGGCGCGGGCGACTGGGCGCCCAGCCTGGGGACGCTGGGGCTCCTGCTGGCGCCGCTGGGCGTCACGACGATGACCACGATGTACGCCGTGTTCGTCCTCTACGCGGTGGGCCTGGCGGGGCTGCTCGTGGGCTACCGCACGCGCGTGTTCGCGGTGCTCGCCTGGTCCACGCACGGCCTGACGTCCGCGAACGCGTACCTGTCGCTGTACGGCGTGGACACCATCCTCCATGTGCTCTTCTTCTACCTGGTGTTCATGCCGTCCGCGGGGCGCTGGTCGCTGGACGCGAGGGCCGGCCGCGCCTTCACCGGCCCTTCGTCCACGGCGCGGGTGGCGCTGCGCACGCTCCAGCTCCACCTGTGCTTCATCTACCTGGACACCGGCCTCGCCAAGGCCCAGGGGCCCCAGTGGTGGAGCGGCGAGGCCCTCTGGCGCGCGCTGATGCAGCCGCAGTTCCAGGCCTTCGACTTCTCGTGGCTCGCGGCGTACCCGGTGCTGGCGAAGGTCGCCTGCTGGGGCACGCTGCTCATCGAGGTGGGCTACGCGGGGATGATCTGGGTCCCCCGGCTGCGGCGGCCCTGGCTGGTGGCCACGCTGCTGCTGCACGCGGGCATCGCCGTCTGCCTGCGCCTGTGGCTGTTCTCCCTGACGATGATGGCCTTCAACCTGGCCGCCTTCGCCTGGGCGTGGCGAGCCTCGGAGGCGCCGGCCCGGGAAGGGCCCTCGGAGCCGGCCCCGGACCCCGCGCTCCAGCCGGTGTGAAACCCCGAAGGGCGCCGCGCATCAGGGGGGCGCAACCTGAACCGGAAGAAGGGGTGGACCATGAGAATCCTTGTGACGGGTGCGACGGGCTACATCGGCGCGGCGGTGGTGGACGCGCTGAAGCGGGCAGGGCACCAGGTGGTGGGGCTGGCGCGGTCGGACGCGGCGCGGAGCAAGCTCGCCGCCCGGGGCGTCCAGGTGGCCCAGGGCGACCTGAAGGACCCGGCGGGGCTGGCGGCCGCGGTGAAGGACGTGGACGCGGTCATCTGGACCGCGACGTCCAACGACAAGGACGTGGACGCGCCGGCCGTGGCGGCGGTGGCGGACGCGCTCCAGGGCACGAACAAGGCGTTCCTCTACACGAGCGGCGTCTGGGTGCACGGTGACACGCAGGGCGTCGCCAACGAGGACTCGCCGCTGAGGTCGACGCCGCTCGTCGCCTGGCGCCCCGGGGTGGAGCAGCGCGTGCTGGGCACGCCGGGCGTGCGCGCCATCGTCATCCGCCCGGGCGTCGTCTACGGGCAGGGCACCGGCATCCCCGCCATGCTCACCGGCTCCGCGAAGGACGGGGGCGCCGTGCGCTACGTGGGCACGGGGGAGAACCACTGGGCGGTGGTGTTCGTGGATGACCTGGCGGACCTCTACGTGCGCGCCGTGGAGAAGGCGCCCGCGGGGACCGTCCTCCTCGCCACGCAGGGCCCAGGCGTGAAGGTGAGGGACGCCGCCCAGGCCGCGAGCGAGGGCGCGGGCGTGGCCGGCAGGACGGTGGCGTGGCCGCTGGAGGAGGCCCGCAAGCAGCTCGGTCCGTTCGCGGACGCGCTGGCGCTGGATCAACGCTTCTCGTCCCAGAAGGCGGAGACGCTCCTGGGCTGGGCGCCCCAGGGCCCCAGCCTCCTCGACGAGCTGCGCACCGGCTCCTACGCGCGCCGCTGAAGCGCCGGACGCCTTGCCCGCACCGGCTTGGGGGGCCGGTGCGCGGGCGTCAGTCGATGAGGGGCGTCTGGGATTGCGTCCGGGTGACGGGACTCATCGCGAAACACCGGGACTGTGATGCCTTTGGATCCGGGAGATTCCGGGCAAGGCCAGACAGTTCCGTCTCGGTTGGCGAGGGTGTTTTTCCCAGCCTGCGAGAACGCCCGCCCGAGGGGTGAAACACATCGCGGGGACGGGAGTGATTGTTTATAGACGTGACGTCCAGGCCCGTCTGGAGGCGTCACTGAAGCACTCGCACCACAAGCACCTTCCAACACACTCAGTGTATTGGTTCCTGGCGGGCCTGGCCTTGCTCTACGTGGAGGCGGCGGCGCTGCTGGACCCCCTGGGGGTGCCGCTGCTCCCTCACTCGGTGGTCCAGGACGTGCTCCGGAGCGGGTTCGGCTTCTCCCTGCTCCTGCTGGGCATCCCCTGCTGCCTCTGGGGCCTGGGCTGGCGGGCCCGGGACCTCTTCGCCTGGCTGCTGGCGCCGCACACGCTGACGGTGGAGGCCGAGGGCCTGCGCGCGGACGCCACGTGGATCCGCTGGCGGGACGTGCGGGAGATCGTCGAGCAGCGGGCGCACGACCGGCTCATCCTGCGCCACGCGGGCGGGACGCTGCGGCTGCGGTTGGACCTCAGGACGAGGTGGACAAGGGCTACGCGTCCCGCGAGCTGAACATCGTCGCCCAGGGGCGGACCCGGAAGTTCGACGAAGCGAAGGTCATCAACGCGCCAGTCCTGCTGGCCTGTCTGTCAGGCCGGCTGGCCGGCTGACCCCTCCACGGACATCCCGACATGGAAATCTACCGCTCCCCCCAGTCCAGGAAGCAGGCGGAGAAGCCTCGCGCCATCTACTACTCGCGGACCCGGCTCATCGCGGGCGTGGTCATCTAGGTGCTGGCGACGGTCCTCTTCGGCGCCTGGGAAGACATGGAGGAGAACGTCTACCTCGACCAGTCCTACATGGGCCTGCCCGTCCTGAAGATGGCGCAGATCAAGACCACGCTCGCGAAGCCCCGCGTGAAGAAGCTGCGCGTCTCCGCGCTCGCCATGGACAGCGACGAGTACATGGCGCTCTGCGACAGCTACAGCCAGGGCGGCCTGCCTCCGGCCACGCGCTGACGCCGCCTGTGGGGTGGGCGTGGCGCCGTGGGTGCGCGCCCCTCCGTCCTCGCCGCGGCGTGCCGCTGGGGTGAACGCCGGAGACCTGGGGCGGTGCTCCGGCGTCCGTCGCGAGGGCCCTACGCGGGCAGCGTGCCCTGGCCGGTGGCCAGCGTGTTCATGAAGGACTTCACCTTCTGCACGTAGGTGGCGTCGCCCGTGCCCGCGGGGATGGCGTCCGGGTTGCTCTTGTCCACGCCGTTGGGGCCGGAGTTGTAGGCGCGCAGGGCCAGCTCATCGCTGCCGAACTGCGCCTTCATGTCCTTCATGTAGTAGGCGCCGGCGAGGATGTTGGTCTCCGGGTCGGCGAGGTCCTTGCCCTGGAGCTCCGGGTACTTGGCCTGCAGCTCCTTGTAGGTGTTGGGGTTGACCTGCATCAGGCCGGTGTCCGTCAGGCCGTTGCCGCCGTTGGTGGTGACGGCCTCCAGGTTGCCGCGCGACTCCTGCCAGATCTGCGCGGCCAGCATCTCCGCGGGCATGCCCGTCTTGGCGGAGGCGGACTCGATGGCGCTGCGGAACTTCTCCAGGCCCGGGGGCAGGTTGTTGCCCAGCTTCGTGCCGCCGCCCTGGGACGAGGACGCCTGCTGCGAGGTCGACGGGCCCACGACGCCCGTGTTGCCGTTGGACGCCGGGGGCTGCGAGGTCGCCGGGGCCGGGGTGCTGGCGCCGCCGTCGAGCGACACGGGAGGACGGCTCGACGTGTCCTGCGGCGTGAAGCTGCTGTCGGAGAAGGGCTGCGAGCCCGTGCCGCACTGCCCACCCGAGGCGCCCTGCGCGCCCTGGAGCCCCTGCGCGCCACCGGCCGCCTGCGCCACCAACTGCACGACGGAGGACAGCACCGTCAGCGTGTCCTGCAGCAGCTTGCCCAGCTCCGCGCCCTTGCCGGAGCCGACGTCGAAGCCGTCCTGCTGGAGCGCCGCGAGGCCCGGCGAGCCCGGCTTCTGGCTGGAGGAGAACCCGTCCACGCCACCCGGACGGCCCGCGAGGCGGGGGGAGGCGGCGTCCTGCACGGGCAGGCGGGACACGGGAGCGGAGGCGCTGCGAAGGGGCGAGATGGCCATGGCGGGGAACCTCGAAAGGGGATGGGGTTTCGGGTGTGCTGCGATGCAGGACCCCATAGCAGCGGGCGTGCCAGCCCCCGCGGGCCACCAGGCCGCGCGCAACCCATGGATTTCACGAGCACCCCGAGGCGCTCCCGGGGCCTGGGGCTGGTGACTCGTGTCACCGGTCCGATGCCCACCGTCATCAGCCGAACCCACCGGTCTCCAGGCATGGCGGAGGGAGCGCGCCTCGTGCAGAACACGTCCATGGCCGACATCACCCACCGCGTTGTCCAGACGAACGGCGTCCACCTGCACCTGGCGGAGGCGGGCCAGGGGCCGCTGGTGCTGCTCCTCCATGGCTGGCCGGAGTCCGGGTACTCGTGGCGCCACCAGCTCGTGGCGCTGGCGGAGGCGGGCTACCACGCGGTCGCGCCGGATGTTCGCGGCTACGGCCAGAGCGACAAGCCGGAGCCCATCGAGGCGTACAGCATGAAGGCGCTGCTGGCGGACTTCGTGGGCCTGCTCGACGCGCTGGGGGAGCGGACCGCGGTGGTCGTGGGGCACGACTGGGGCGCGGCGATGGCGTGGAGCTGCGCCGCGCTGCACCCGGACCGCTTCCGCGCCGTCGTGGGCATGAGCGTGCCGCACCTGGGCCGCGCGCCTCTGCCGCCGACGCAGCTCTTCCGGCGCATGTTCAAGGACACGTGGTTCTACATCCTCTACTTCCAGGAGCCGGGCGTCGCGGAGGCGGAGCTCGAAGCGGACATCCCGAGGACGGTCCGCATCCTCCTGGCAGGCAGCCCCGGCTTCGATTCGCGAGCCCAGGGCGTGAAGGCGCGCCGCGAGGGCGACGGCCTCCTCACCGGCGTCGAGGTGCCGGACACGCTGCCCGCGTGGCTGACGGAGGCGGACCTCGCGCACTTCGCGAAGGAGCTGGAGCACAGCGGCTTCCGGGGTGGGCTCAATCGCTATCGCAACATGGACCGGGACTGGGAGGAGCTGCCCGAGCTGGCGACCGCGCTCATCCGGCAGCCCGCCCTGTTCATCGTCGGGGAGAAGGACCCGGGGCGCGCCTTCGCGCCGGTGGAGCCCATGAAGGCGCTGGTGCCCGGCCTCCGGGACATGCTCGTCCTCCCGGGGGCGGGCCACTGGATCCAGCAGGAGCGCCCCGAGGAGGTGAACGCCGCCCTGCTGTCCTTCCTGAGGTCATTGCCCACGTGAGCCCGTGACGGGGCGGGGCCTCCCTGTCAGGGATTGGGAGCGTCCTTCAGCAGTAGAATGGAGCTGGAGAAGCCCGGTCCCAGCACTGGCCCGAACACACCTACCGGGTTGATGACAGAGCGCTCCAGGGCGCCGCCTTCGCGGGCGAGGAAATCCCAGGCCGCGCGCTCTGCCCGCGTCTTGGACCTCCCGTACGCGCCCACGCCGGGGCGCTGTGGGGCCGTCCAGTCCGTCTCAGTGAACTGATGCCTTTCGGGTGGATGGCCCATAGCCGATGGCCGCCAACGAGGAGGGCAGCACCGCGCGGTGGCACCCAGCTCGCGCGAGGCGCGCAGCATGCGGAGCGCTCCTTCCCGAGCAGGGGTGAGCAGCTCGCCCTCGTGCCGGGGAGGCCAGCGGGGAAGGCTAGGCCGTGTCCGCAAATCAGAGCCAGAGGCGGATGGAGGCGATTTGGACCATCGCGAGGTAGTTGGCGGCGCGCTTCTCGTAGCGCGTCGCCACCCGCCGGTTCTGCTTCAAGCGATTGAAG
>NZ_JAYESI010000061.1:0-15276 GCF_041903675.1 Corallococcus sp. RDP092CA
CGAATCGAGCTGGGAGAAGTGGAAGCGGCGCTGCTGGGGCAGGACGGCATCGCGGAAGCGACGGTGGTGGTGCGCGAGGTGGGCGGGGACAAGCGGCTCGTGGCGTACCTGGTGGCGAAGCCGGGGAAGGACCTCGACCCGAAGGCGGTGGAGGAGGAGCTGCGCAAGCACCTGCCGGAGTACATGGTGCCGTCGGCGATGGGGGTGCTGGACGCGCTGCCGCTCACGGCCAACGGCAAGGTGGACCGCAAGGCGCTCGGCGCCCTGGAGGCGCCTCGGTCGGAGTCGCGGTACGAAGCGCCTCGCACGGCGACCGAGCTTGAGTTGTCGGCCATCTGGGCCGAACTTCTGCGAGTCCCCCGTGTGGGCCGGCAGGACGACTTCTTCGCGCTGGGGGGCCACTCGCTGCTGGCGACGCGGGTGGTGTCGCGCCTCCGCACGGACCTGGGCGTGGAGCTGCCGCTGCGCACGTTGTTCGGTGCTTCGACGCTGGAGGCGTTCGCCCGCCGAGTGGAGGAGGCCACCCGTTCAGAAGCGAAGGCCCTGGTGCGGGTGCAGGGAGCCGGGCCGCGTCCGCTGTCCTTCGCGCAGCAGCGGCTGTGGTTCATTGAGCAACTGGAGCCGGGCACGGCGCTCTACAACGTGCCCGTGGTGGTGCGGTTGGAGGGCAGCCTGCGTGCGGAGGTACTCGAGCAGGTCCTGCGAGAAATCTCGCGCCGCCACGAGGCCTTGCGGACGACGTTCGACCAGGACGCCGAGCAGGCCATCCAGGTCATCCATGGGGAGCCGGAGCTACCGCTGGAGGTGGTGGACCTCCGGGACCTGGAACCGTCCCAGAGGGGGGTAGAGACCCGCCGTCGGATCGAGCAGGAGGCGTTGAAGCCGTTCGACCTGCGAAAGGGGCCCCTCGCTCGAGCCATGCTGGTGAAGCTGGGCGTGCAGGAGCACGTGCTGGCGATCACGATGCATCACATCGTGTCGGACGGCTGGTCGCTGGGCGTGCTCGTGCGCGAGGTGAGCGCGCTGTACGCCGCCTTCTCTGAAGGCAAGCCGTCGCCGCTGCCGGAGCTGCCGGTGCAGTACGCGGACTACGCGGTGTGGCAGCAGCAGACCTTGCAGGGCGAGGTGTTGCGGCGCGAGGTGGAACACTGGAAGCATGCGCTCGCGGGAGCGCCGCCGGTGCTGGAGCTGCCCACGGACCGTCCACGTCCAGCGGTGCGCGGCAACAGGGGCGCCGTGCATGGGTTCCTCTGGCCGCGGGAGTTCGAGCAGTCGCTGCGAGCCCTGGCCCAGCGTGAGGGCGCCTCGCTCTACATGGTGTTGCTGGCCGGGTGGCAGGTATTGATGGCCCGCTACTCGGGGCAGACAGACATCAGCGTGGGCTCGCCCATCGCGGGCAGGACGCGCTCGGAGCTGGAAGGGCTCATCGGCTTCTTCGTCAACACGCTGGTGCTGCGAGCGCAGGTGGAGGGAGAGCAGTCCTTCCAGGAACTGCTCAAGCAGGTCCGGGGAACGGTGCTGGACGCATACGAGCACCAGGAGGTGCCGTTCGAGAAGCTGGTGGAGGCGTTGCAGCCGGAGCGCAGCCTGAGCCACACGCCGCTGTTCCAGACGTTGATGGCGCTCCAGAACGTGCCCATCGGTGAAATGGCGCTTCCGGGTCTGACCCTGAAGCCGGTGAACTTCGAAGGACGCACGTCGAAGTTCGACGTGAGCCTCTTCTTCACGGAGACGCAGCAGGGGTTGAGCGGAGCTGTGGAGTACAGCACGGACCTGTTTGAAGCAGGGACGGTGCGCCGGATGGTGGAGCACCTGAGAGTGCTGCTGGAAGGGGTGGTGGCGAAGCCGGAAGCAGCGGTGGGGCGGCTGCCCCTGCTCACGGAGGCGGAGCGCCAGCAGGTGCTGGTGACGTGGAACCAGACGCAGGGGGAGTACGAGCGGGACGCGACGATTCCACGGCTCTTCGAGGCACAGGCGAAGCGCACGCCGAATGCGGTGGCGGTGGTGAGCGGCAAGCAGCGGCTGACGTACCGGGAGGTGGAGGGGAGGGCGAACCAGTTGGCGCAGCGGCTGCGCAAGCTGGGAGTGGGCCCGGAGTCGCGAGTGGGGCTGTGCGTGGAGCGCACGGCGGACGTGGTGGTGGGGACGCTGGGCATTCTCAAGGCGGGCGGCGCCTACGTGCCGTTGGACCCGAGCTACCCGAAGGAGCGACTGGGCTGGCTGCTGGAGGACGCGCAGGGCCCGGCGCTGGTGGCGCACTCGCACCTGCTGGAGTCGCTGCCGGCCTTCAGCGCGCAGGCGGTGTGCCTGGACCGAGAGGAGGAGTGGGAGGAGGAGTCCTGCTGCCCGGTGGAGTCGGAGGTGCGGCCGGAGAACGTGGCGTACCTCATCTACACGTCTGGGAGCACGGGGCGGCCGAAGGGAGTGGCGGTGACACACCGGAACGCGGCGGCGTTCCTGGCGTGGGCGACGGAGACATTCACGGAGGAGGAGACGAAGGCGGTGCTGGCGGCGACGAGCCTGAACTTCGACCTCTCCGTCTTCGAGCTCTTCGCGCCATTGGTGAGGGGCGGCAGCGTGGTGGTGGTGCGCAACGCGTTGCACCTGGCGGAGGAGAAGCCAGAGGTGGAGGTGACGCTCATCAACACGGTGCCGTCGGCGATGGCGCAGTTGGTGAGGATGAACGCGGTGCCTGCGTCGGTGCAAGTCGTCAACCTCGCGGGAGAAGCCTTGCCGGAGGCGCTGGCGAAGCAGGTGTATGGCCTCCCCACGGTGAGGAAGCTGTACAACCTGTACGGCCCGTCGGAAGACACGACGTACTCGACATGGTCGCTGGTGGGGAGGGAGGAGGTGCCGAACATCGGCCGTCCGCTCAGCAACACGCGGGCGTACGTGCTGGACAGGTACCTGCAACCGGTGCCGGTGGGAGTGGCGGGGGAGTTGTTCCTTGCGGGGGAGGGGCAGGCGCGCGGGTACCTGCTGAGGCCGGAGCTGACGGCGGAGAGGTTCCTGCCGGAGGTGTACGGCCCCGAAGGCAGCCGGATGTACCGCACGGGAGACCGGGTGCGGTACCGGGGGGACGGGGTGCTGGAGTACCTGGGGCGGGTGGACTTCCAGGTGAAGGTGCGGGGCTTCCGCATCGAGTTGGGGGAGGTGGAGTCCGCGCTGAGGCAGCAGGAGGCGGTGAAGGAAGCGGTGGTGGTGGCGAAGGGGGAGGGGGCGGAGAAGAGGCTCGTGGCGTACGTGGTGCCGAAGGCGGGCGCGACGCTGGAAGCGGAGGCGTTGAAGGTGAGCCTGCGCCAGCGGGTGCCGGAGTACATGGTGCCGGGGGCAGTGGTGGTGCTGGAGTCGCTGCCGCTCAACGCGAACGGGAAGGTGGAGCGCAAGGGGCTGCCGGAGCCGGAGGCGCCGGCCTCCACGCACCAGTACGTGGCCCCGCGCACGGAGGGGGAGGCGAAGCTGGCGGCCATCTGGGCGGAGGTGCTGCGGGTGCCGCGGGTGGGCGCGAAGGACAACTTCTTCGCGCTGGGCGGTCACTCGCTGCTGGCCACGCAGGTGGTGTCGCGAGTGCGCGCGGAGACAGGCGCGGAGTTGCCGCTGCGCGCGTTGTTTGAAGCGCCCACGGTGGAAGCCCTCGCTCGCCGGCTGGAGACGGCCGGACGCGCGAACATCACGGCGATGAGGTTGGAGCGGGGCGACGCCACCGGACCGCTGTCGTTCGCGCAGCAGCGGCTGTGGTTCATCGACCAGTTGGAGCCGGGCTCTGCGCTCTACAACGTGCCAGTCGCGGTTCGGCTGGAAGGCACGCTGCACCAAGACGTCCTGGAGCGAGCGTTGCGCGAAGTGGTGCGGCGCCATGAGGCGTTGCGGACGACCTTCATGGAAGTGAACGGCCAGCCCATCCAGGTCATCCAGCCGGACGCCAGCCTGCATCTGGAGCAGGAGGAGGTGCCTGGTGTGGATGCGCGGGAGCGGGAGGCACAGGCGCGGCAGCGGCTTGCCCAGGAGCTCCTGACGCCGTTCGACCTGCGGCGAGGGCCGTTGTTCCGGGCGCTGTTGTTGAGGTTGGACGCGCAGCACCACGTGCTCGTCGTCACGATGCACCACATCGTGTCCGACGGCTGGTCCGTCGGAGTGCTCATGCGCGAAGTGAGCGCGCTCTACGCGGCGTTCGCGGAAGGACGCCCGTCGCCGCTGCCGGAGCTGCCGGTGCAGTACGCGGACTACGCGGTCTGGCAGCGGCAGGGGCTGCGGGGGGACGCGCTCCAGCGGGAGGTGGACTACTGGAAGCGGAAGCTCGCCGGCGCGGCGCCCGTGCTGGAGCTGCCCACGGATCATCCTCGTCCGGCGGTGCGTGGCAACGCAGGCGCCTACCATGTCTTCCGCTGGCCGGCGGCGTTCGCCCAGGGGCTCCGCGACCTGGCGCAGCGCGAAGGCGCCTCCCTCTACATGGTGTTGCTGGCGGGCTGGCAGGTCCTGTTGTCGAGGTACTCGGGGCAGGAGGACATCAGCATTGGTTCGCCCATCGCGGGCCGCACGCGTGCGGAGGTGGAGGGCCTCATCGGCTTCTTCGTCAACACGCTGGTGCTGCGGACGCATGTGGAGGGCGGTGCGTCCTTCCGGGCCCTGTTGAAGCAGGTGCGCGAGACAGTCCTGGAGGCGCACGAGCACCAGGAGGTGCCCTTCGAGAAGCTGGTGGAGGCGCTTCATCCGGAGCGCAGTCGCAGCCACACGCCGCTCTTCCAGTCGCTGCTGGCGCTCCAGAACGTGCCCGTGGGTGAAGCCCGGCTGCCCGGCATGACGCTCAAGCCTGTGGAACTCGAGGGAAACACGTCGAAGTTCGACCTGAGCGTCTTCTTCGTGGAGGTACCGGAGGGACTGATCGGAACCCTGGAGTACAGCACGGACCTCTTCGAGGTCGCGACGGTGCGTCGGATGGTCGAGCACCTGCGTGTGCTGCTCGATGCCGCGCTGACAAGACCCGATGCGAGGGTCGATGCGCTGCCCCTGCTGGACGCGGGTGAGCGAAGCCAGCTCGTGGAGCAGTGGCCTCATCCTCGAAGCGAGCACCCGGGCACCGATCCGGTGCACGTGCGCTTCGAGGAGCAAGCGCGGAGGACCCCGGACGCGGTGGCGCTGAAGTCCGCGGGGCGCGGAGAGTCGCTGACGTACGGTGAGCTGGACGCGAAGGCGAACCAGCTGGCGCACCAGCTGAGGAGCCAGGGAGTGAAGCGAGGCACGCGGGTGGGCGTGTACGTGGAGCGCTCGTTGGAGCTGGTGGTGGGGCTGCTGGCCGTCTTGAAGGCGGGTGGAGCGTACGTGCCGGTGGAGCGCAACTACCCGGCGGAGCGAATCGCGCTGATGCTGGAGGAGGCAGGAGTTGAAGTGACGCTGACGCAGCAGGCGCTGGTGGAGAAGCTGCCGGCGAGCGCGGGCCGCCCGTTGGCGCTGGACACGGCGTGGAGCGAAGTCGCCCGTCAGCCGAGGACGGGGCTTGGGGTGGAGGTGAGCGGGGAGGACCTGGCGTACGTGATGTTCACGTCGGGAAGCACGGGCCGACCGAAGGGGGTGTGCATTCCGCACCGGGGCCTGACGAGGCTGGTGGTGGGAAGCGGCTTCATGCGAATGGGGAGGGAGGAGGTGTGGCTGCAAGTGGCGCCGGTGGCCTTCGACGCGTCGACGCTGGAGGTGTGGGGAGCGCTGCTGAGCGGGGGGAAGCTGGTGGTGGCGCCGGCGCACGGGTTGACGCTGGAGGAGCTGGGCAGGCTGCTGAAGCAGGAGCGAATCAGCGCGCTGTGGCTGACGGCGGCGCTGTACGAGCAGATGGTGCTGCACCAGGTGGAGGCGCTGGCGGGTGTGTCGCAAGTGCTCGCGGGGGGCGACGTGCTGCCGGCCCAGCGGGTGCGTGAGCACCTGAAGCAGCTGCGGGAGGGGGCGGTGCTGGTGAATGGCTATGGCCCGACGGAGAACACCACCTTCTCGGCGACGTACACGCTGAGGCGAGAGACGGTGCTGCCGTCGTCGGTGCCCATCGGCAGGCCAATTGGGAACTCGACGGCCTACGTGTTGGACGGGCACGGAGAGGTGGTGGGAGTGGGAATGCCTGGGGAGCTGTACGTGGGGGGAGAGGGCCTCGCGTGGGGCTACCTCAACCGGGCGGACCTCACGGCGGAGCGCTTCGTGCCGAATGCCTTCAGCGCGAAGGGGGGAGAGCGGCTGTACCGGACGGGAGACAAGGCGAGGTGGAGGGAAGACGGCACGCTGGAGTTCCTTGGGCGCACGGACGACCAGGTGAAGGTGCGAGGCTTCCGAATCGAGCTGGGAGAAGTGGAAGCGGCGCTGCTGGGGCAGGACGGCATCGCGGAAGCGACGGTGGTGGTGCGCGAGGTGGGCGGGGACAAGCGGCTCGTGGCGTACCTGGTGGCGAAGCCGGGGAGGGACCTCGACCCGAAGGCGGTGGAGGAGGAGCTGCGCAGGCACCTGCCGGAGTACATGGTGCCGTCGGCGATGGGGGTGCTGGACGCGCTGCCGCTCACGGCCAACGGCAAGGTGGACCGCAAGGCCCTGCCGGAGCTTGACGTGGCCCGGTCGGAGCGGGTGTACGAAGCGCCGCGTACGAAGACAGAAGCGAAGCTGGCGGCCATCTGGGCGGACGTCCTGCGCGTTCCCCAGGTGGGTCGGCAGGACGACTTCTTCGCGCTGGGCGGCCACTCGCTGCTGGCGACACAGGTGGCATCGCGGATCCGCACCGAGCTGGGCGCGGAGCTGCCGCTGCGCGTCCTGTTCGATGCACCCACCCTCGAGGCCCTGTCTCTGTGGCTGGAGAAGGCCGGTCGCGCCCAGGCTGCGATCCTGGCGGACGTGCCCATGGGGGGAGCGGTGCTGCCGCCGTTGTCCTTCGCGCAGCAGCGCCTGTGGTTCATCGATCAACTGGAGCCCGGTACGGCGCTGTACAACGTGCCCGTCGCCGTGCGGCTGGAGGGCGCGCTCGACGTGGGTGCCCTGGAGCGCTCCCTTCAAGAGGTCGCGCGCCGGCACGAGGTCCTGCGCACGACGTTCGCGGAGCATGACGGCCAGGCCGTCCAGGTCATCCATCCCTCCCTGTCACTGGAGCTGGAGCAGGTGGACCTGCGGACCGTCGACGCCGAGCACCGCTCGGACGAGGCCCGTCGGCAGGCCGAACAGGAGATGCTGCGTCCGTTCGACTTGAGCCGCGGGCCGCTGATCCGCGCGCGCCTGTTCGCGCTCTCGGAGCGCGAGCACGTCCTCGTCGTCACGATGCACCACATCGTGTCGGACGGCTGGTCGCTGGGCGTGCTGGTGCGTGAGCTGGGCGCGCTGTACGCGGCCTTCTCCACGGGGCAGCCGCCGTCCCTGCCGGAGCTGTCCGTGCAGTACGCGCGCTACGCCACATGGCAGCGCGGCTGGCTCCAGGGGGACGTGCTGGCACGGCAGGTCGGTTACTGGAAGCAGAAGCTCTCCGGCGCGCCGCCCGTGCTGGAGCTGCCCACGGACCGTCCGCGTCCTCCCGAGCGCGGCATCGCGGGCGCGACGCACGCCTTCGCCCTGTCCCAGTCCCTGACCGAAGGGCTCAAGGCCCTGGCCCAGCGTGAGGGAGCGTCGCTCTACATGGTGCTGCTGGCCGGGTGGCAGGTGCTGATGGCCCGCTACTCGGGGCAGACGGACATCAGCGTGGGCTCGCCGATCGCGGGGCGCACGCGCTCGGAGCTGGAAGGGCTCATCGGCTTCTTCGTCAACACGCTGGTGCTGCGCGCGAACGTGGAGGGCCGCCTGTCCTTCCGGGAGCTGCTCGCCCAGGTGCGCGAGACGGTGCTCGACGCATACGAGCACCAGGAGGTGCCGTTCGAGAAGTTGGTAGAGGCGTTGCAACCGGAGCGCAGTCTCAGCCACACGCCGCTGTTCCAGACGATGCTGGCCCTGCAGAACGTGCCCATGGGCGAGCTGCGGCTGCCGGACCTGGCCCTCAAGCCGATGGACGCGGAGAGCCCCATCGCGAAGTTCGACCTGAGCGTGACCCTCATGGAGGGACCTCGCGGGCTCACGGGCGTCCTGGAATACAGCACGGAGCTGTTCGACGCGGTCACCGTCCAGCGGATGGTCACGCATTGGCTCGTGCTCCTCGATGGCGCGGTGAAGCGACCGGACACGCCGGTGTCCCGCCTGCCCATGCTGACCGCCGCCGAGCGCCGCGAAATGCTGGAGGACTGGAACGCCACGCGGGCGCCGCTCCCCGAGGCGTGCCTGCACGCCCTCTTCGAGGCGCAGGTCCGTCGCACGCCAGCGGCAGTGGTCGCGGTCTTCGAGGGGACGCAGCTGACGTACGCGCAGCTGGACGCGCGCGCCAACCAGCTCGCCCATGCGCTGCGCCGTCGTGGCGTAGGCCCGGAGGTCCGCGTCGCCCTCAGCGTCGAGCGCTCCCTCGACATCGTCATCGGCCTCCTCGGCGTCCTCAAGGCCGGTGGCGCCTGGGTGCCGGTGGATCCGCTGCTGCCCCGGGAGCGCCTGGCCTTCATGCTGGAGGACAGCGCGGCCCAGGTCCTCGTCACCCAGCAGCCGCTGGTGGACCGCTTCCCGGAGGCCCTCCATGCCCGCGCGCTCTGCCTGGACTCGGAGCGTGAGTCGCTGGCGAAGGAGCCGACGGCGGCCCCCGTGACGGGCGTGACGCCCTCCAACCTGGCGTACCTGCTCTACACCTCGGGCAGCACGGGGACGCCCAAGGGCACGGCGGTGGAGCACCGCAGCGTCGCCAACCTCATCACCCACGAGGCGGTGGCCTACGGCATCGGCCCGGGCAGCCGCGTGCTTCAGTTCGCCAGCCTCAGCTTCGACCTGTCCGTGGAGGAGATCTTCACCACCCTCTGCAACGGCGCTACGCTGGTGCTCGCGCCGCTGGAGAAGCTGATGCCGGGCGCGCCGCTGCCCGTGCTGCTGCGGGAGCAGGAGCTGAGCGTGGTCAGCCTCACCCCCGCGGCGCTGGCGGCCACGTCCTCCGAAGGACTGCCCAAGGTGCGCACCGTCATCTCCGGCGGTGAGGCCCTGCCCGCGGACGTCGTGGCGCGCTGGGCTCCGGGACGGCGCCTGCTCAACACCTACGGCCCCACCGAAGCCACCGTCATCGCGACGTTTGGCGACATGGTGGCGGATGGGGACGTGCCGTCCATCGGCAAGCCGCTGGCGAACGTGCGCGTCTACGTGCTCGACCCGCACGGGCAGCCGGTGCCGGTGGGCGTGCGCGGTGAGTTGCACATTGGTGGCGTGGGCGTGGCGCGGGGGTACGGGGGACGGCCGGGCCTCACCGCCGAGCGCTTCGTGCCCGACGCCTTCTCGGGTGAAGAGGGCGCCCGTCTCTATCGCACGGGCGACGTGGTGCGCTGGCGCGCGGACGGTCAGCTGGACTTCGTGGGCCGCCTGGACTTCCAGGTGAAGGTGCGCGGCTTCCGCATCGAGCTCGGCGAGGTCGAAGCCACGCTGGCGCGGCAGCCGGGCGTGAGCGAGGCCGTGGTTCTGGTGCGGGGCGACGGCGCCGACAAGCGGCTGGTGGGCTACGTCGTGGCGAAAGAAGGCCACGCGCTGGAGGTGGACACGCTGCGCGCGGGCCTGCGTCAGGGAGTGCCGGAGTACATGGTGCCTGGGGCGCTGATGGTGCTGGACGCCCTGCCGCTCAACGCGAACGGCAAGGTGGACCGCACGGCGTTGCCGGAGCCGGAGGCCGCTCGCGTGGGCGACGCCTACGTGCCACCGCGCACCATGACCGAGGCGAAGCTCGCGGCCGTCTGGGCGGAGGTGCTGCGCCTGGAGCGCGTGGGCGTGAAGGACAACTTCTTCGCGCTGGGTGGCCACTCCCTGCTGGCGACGCAGGTGGTGTCACGCATCCGCGCGTCGCTGGGCGTAGAGCTGCCGCTGCGCCTGCTGTTCGAGGCGCCCACGGTGGAGGCGCTGGCGCAGCGGCTCACGCAGTTGGGGCGCTCCGGCGTGCCCGTGCTGAGCGCCGGAGCGCGTCCGGCGTCGCTGCCGCTGTCGTTCGCGCAGCAGCGGTTGTGGTTCATCGACCAACTGGAGCCGGGCAGCTCGCTCTACAACGTGCCCACCGTGGTGCGGCTGGAGGGCGACCTGGACGTCGCGGCGCTGGAGCAGTCGCTGCGGGAGGTCGTGCAACGGCACGAAGTCCTGCGCACGACCTTCGAGGAGGAGTCAGGCCAGCCCGTCCAGCGCATCCACGCGTCCGCGGACGTGCCGTTGAACACCGTGGACCTGTCTGGTTCCGGGGCCAGGCGGGAGGAAGAGGCCCGACAGCAGGTGCAGGCGGAGATGGCGAAGCCCTTCGACCTGATGCGGGGCCCGCTCCTGCGGACGCTGCTGCTGCGCCTGGACGCGCGCGACCACGTGCTCGTGATCACGATGCACCACGCCGTGTCCGACGGCTGGTCCGTGGGAGTCCTGCTCCGTGAGCTGGCCACGCTCTACACCGCGCTGGCGCGGGGACAGGCATGGATGCTGCCGCCGCTGCACGTGCAATACGCGGACTACGCGGCCTGGCAGCGCGACTGGTTGCAGGGGGCGACGCTCCAGCGCGAGGTGGACTACTGGAAGCAGGCGCTGACGGGCGCGCCGCCGGTATTGGAGCTGCCCACGGACCGTCCGCGTCCGGCGGTGCGCACCAACGCCGGCACGACGCTGGGGTTCATGCTGTCGCCAGAGCTGTCCCAGCGGTTGAGCGCGCTGGCCCAGCGCGAGGGAGCATCGCTCTACATGGTGCTGCTGGCCGGGTGGCAGGTGCTGATGGCCCGCTATTCGGGGCAGACGGATATCAGCGTGGGCTCGCCCATCGCGGGCAGGACGCGCTCGGAGCTGGAAGGGCTCATCGGCTTCTTCGTCAACACGCTGGTGCTGCGAGCGCAGGTGGAGGGAGACCAGTCGTTCCAGGAACTGCTCAAGCAGGTCCGGGGAACGGTGCTGGGCGCGTACGAGCACCAGGAGGTGCCGTTCGAGAAGCTGGTGGAGGCGTTGCAGCCGGAGCGCAGCCTGAGCCACACGCCGCTGTTCCAGACGTTGATGGCGCTCCAGAACGTGCCCTTCGAGGAGTCCCCGCTCCCCAACCTGGTGCTCAAGCCGGTGAACTTCGAAGGACGCACGTCGAAGTTCGACGTGAGCCTCTTCTTCACGGAGACGCCGCAGGGGTTGAGCGGAGCTGTGGAGTACAGCACGGACCTGTTTGAAGCAGGGACGGTGCGCCGGATGGTGGAGCACCTGAGAGTGCTGCTGGAAGGGGTGGTGGCGAAGCCGGAAGCAGCGGTGGGGCGGCTGCCCCTGCTCACGGAGGCGGAGCGCCAGCAGGTGCTGGTGACGTGGAACCAGACGCAGGGGGAGTACGAGCGGGACGCGACGATTCCGCGGCTCTTCGAGGCGCAGGCGAAGCGAACGCCGAACGCGGTGGCGGTGGTGAGCGGCAAGCAGCGGCTGACGTACCGGGAGGTGGAGGGGAGGGCGAACCAGCTGGCGCAGCGGCTGCGCAAGCTGGGGGTGGGCCCGGAGTCGCGAGTGGGGCTGTGCGTGGAGCGCACGGCGGACGTGGTGGTAGGGACGCTGGGCATTCTCAAGGCGGGCGGCGCCTACGTGCCGTTGGACCCGAGCTACCCGAAGGAGCGACTGGGCTGGCTGCTGGAGGACGCGCAGGGCCCGGCGCTGGTGGCGCACTCGCACCTGCTGGAGTCGCTGCCGGCCTTCAGCGCGCAGGCGGTGTGCCTGGACCGAGAGGAGGAGTGGGAGGAGGAGTCCTGCTGCCCGGTGGAGTCGGAGGTGCGGCCGGAGAACGTGGCGTACCTCATCTACACGTCTGGGAGCACGGGGCGGCCGAAGGGAGTGGCGGTGACGCACCGGAACGCGGCGGCGTTCCTGGCGTGGGCGACGGAGACATTCACGGAGGAGGAGACGAAGGCGGTGCTGGCGGCGACTTCGCTCAACTTCGACCTCTCCGTCTTTGAGCTCTTCGCGCCATTGGTGAGGGGAGGCAGCGTGGTGGTGGTGCGCAACGCGTTGCACCTGGCGGAGGAGAAGCCAGAGGTGGAGGTGACGCTCATCAACACGGTGCCGTCGGCGATGGCGCAGTTGGTGAGGATGAACGCGGTGCCTGCGTCGGTGCAAGTCATCAACCTCGCGGGAGAAGCCTTGCCGGAGGCGCTGGCGAAGCAGGTGTATGGCCTCCCCACGGTGAGGAAGCTGTACAACCTGTACGGCCCGTCGGAAGACACGACGTACTCGACATGGTCGCTGGTGGGGAGGGAGGAGGTGCCGAACATCGGCCGTCCGCTCAGCAACACGCGGGCGTACGTGCTGGACAGGTACCTGCAACCGGTGCCGGTGGGAGTGGCGGGGGAGTTGTTCCTTGCGGGGGAGGGGCAGGCGCGCGGGTACCTGCTGAGGCCGGAGCTGACGGCGGAGAGGTTCCTGCCGGAGGTGTACGGCCCCGAAGGCAGCCGGATGTACCGCACGGGGGACCGGGTGCGGTACCGGGGGGACGGGGTGCTGGAGTACCTGGGGCGGGTGGACTTCCAGGTGAAGGTGCGGGGCTTCCGCATCGAGCTGGGGGAGGTGGAGTTCGCGCTGAGGCAGCAGGAGGCGGTGAAGGAAGCGGTGGTGGTGGCGAAGGGGGAGGGGGCGGAGAAGAGGCTCGTGGCGTACGTGGTGCCGAAGGCGGGCGCGACGCTGGATGCCGACGCCCTGAAGGTGAGCCTGCGCCAGCGGGTGCCGGAGTACATGGTGCCGGGGGCAGTGGTGGTGCTGGAGGCGCTGCCGCTCAACGCGAACGGGAAGGTGGAGCGCAAGGCGCTGCCGGAGCCGGAAGCCCCGGCCTCCACGCACCAGTACGTGGCCCCGCGCACGGAGGGGGAGGCGAAGCTGGCGGCCATCTGGGCGGAGGTGCTGCGGGTGCCGCGAGTAGGTGTGAAGGACGACTTCTTCACGCTGGGCGGGCACTCGCTGCTGGCCACGCAGGTGGTGTCGCGAGTGCGCACGGAGACAGGCGCGGAGTTGCCGCTGCGCGCGTTGTTTGAAGCCCCCACGGTGGAATCCCTCGCTCGCCGGCTGGAGAAGGCCGGACGCGCGAAGGCACCGGCCCTGGTGCCTGTGTCTCGCGACGCACCGCTGCCGCTGTCGTTCGCGCAGCAGCGGCTGTGGTTCATCGACCAGTTGGAGCCGGGCTCTGCGCTCTACAACGTGCCTGTCGCGGTTCGGCTGGAGGGCGACCTGGACGTGGCGGTCCTGGAGCGTGCCTTGCGTGAGGTCGTGCGCCGTCACGAGGCCCTGCGGACGACGTTCGTCGCGGCCAACCCCGAACCGGCGCAAAGGCCCGTGGTCGAGAGCGCCTTCACGCTGGCAGTGGATGACCTGACGCGGAGCCCCGAAGCGCTCCGGACGCGCGTGGAGCAGGAGGTGTCCAGGCCCTTCGATCTTGCGCACGGTCCGCTCTTCCGCGCGCAGCTGCTGAAGCTCGGCGCGCGCGAGCATGTGCTCGTCATCACGATGCACCACATCGTGTCGGACGGCTGGTCGCTCGGCGTGTTGGTCCGCGAGGTCGGCGCGCTCTACGCGGCCTTCGCGCAGGGACAGCCCTCGCCGCTGCGGGAGCTGCCGGTGCAGTACGCGGACTACGCGGCATGGCAGCGCGGCTGGTTGCAGGGCGCGACGCTCCAGCGAGAGGTGGACTACTGGAAGCAGAAGCTCGCCGGCGCGCCGCCGGTGCTGGAGCTGCCCACGGATCGTCCGCGCCCGGCCGTGCGCGGGAATGCGGGCGCGACCCAGGGCTTCCTCTGGCCGCAATCCCTGGCCCAGGGCCTGCGAGGGCTCGCGCAGCGCGAAGGCGCCTCGCTTTACATGGTGCTGCTGGCGGGCTGGCAGGTGCTCCTGGCGCGCTACAGCGGTCAGGACGACATCAGCGTGGGTTCGCCCATCGCGGGCCGCACGCGTGCGGAGGTGGAGGGCCTCATCGGCTTCTTCGTCAACACGCTGGTGCTGCGGACGCATGTGGAGGGCGCTCAGTCCTTCCAGGCGCTGCTCAAGCAGGTGCGCGAGACGGTCCTGGAGGCGCAGGAGCACCAGGAGGTGCCCTTCGAGAAGCTGGTCGAGGCGCTCCAGCCCGAGCGCAGCCGCAGCCACACGCCGCTCTTCCAGACGCTGCTGGCACTCCAGAACGTGCCCGTCGGTGAAGCCCGGCTGCCCGGCATGACGCTCAAGCCCGTGGAGATCTCGGGTGGGACATCGAAGTTCGACCTGAGCGTCTTCTTCGTGGAGACCCCGGAGGGACTGAGCGGAACCTTGGAGTACAGCGCCGACCTGTTCGACGCCGCGACGGTGCGCCGGATGGCGGAACACCTGCGCGTGCTGTTGGAGGGCGTGCTGCAACAGCCCGAGACGCCAGTGACACGCCTCACCATGCTCGACGCGACCGAGCGCCGGCAGGTCGTGGTGGACCGGAACCAGACGGCCACGCCGTACTCCCGCGAGGTGGCGGTGCACGTGCGCTTCGAGGAGCAAGCGAGGAAGACCCCGGACGCGGTGGCGCTGAAGTCCGCGGGGCGCGGAGAGTCGCTGACGTACGGGGAGCTGGACGAGAAGGCAAACCAGCTGGCGCACCAGCTGAGGAGCCAGGGAGTGAAGCGAGGCACGCGGGTGGGCGTGTACGTGGAGCGCTCGTTGGAGCTGGTGGTGGGGCTGCTGGCCGTCTTGAAGGCGGGTGGAGCGTACGTGCCGGTGGAGCGCAACTACCCGGCGGAGCGAATCGCGCTGATGCTGGAGGAGGCAGGAGTTGAAGTGACGCTGACGCAGCAGGCGCTGGTGGAGAAGCTGCCGGCGAGCGCGGGCCGCCCGTTGGCGCTGGACACGGCGTGGAGCGAAGTCGCCCGTCAGCCGAGGACGGGGCTTGGGGTGGAGGTGAGCGGGGAGGACCTGGCGTACGTGATGTTCACGTCGGGAAGCACGGGCCGACCGAAGGGGGTGTGCATTCCGCACCGGGGCCTGACGAGGCTGGTGGTGGGAAGCGGCTTCATGCGAATGGGGAGGGAGGAGGTGTGGCTGCAAGTGGCGCCGGTGGCCTTCGACGCGTCGACGCTGGAGGTGTGGGGAGCGCTGCTGAACGGGGGGAAGCTGGTGGTGGCGCCGGCGCACGGGTTGACGCTGGAGGAGCTGGGCAGGCTGCTGAAGCAGGAGCGAATCAGCGCGCTGTGGCTGACGGCGGCGCTGTACGAGCAGATGGTGCTGCAC
>NZ_JAYESI010000062.1:0-14210 GCF_041903675.1 Corallococcus sp. RDP092CA
GGCGTGCGCCAGATAGATGAAGTCGGCCTGAAACCGGGCCTCCTCCAACGCGCTGACGAGTCCCTGGTCGCGAAAAATACACGAGCAAGCCCACGCTGACGCAGGCAGCACCAGCCACCCCACCAGCTCCTCGCGGCGCAACCACAGGAGCGCCTTCGCCGTGGGCAGCGCGGAGTCCGAGGGCGCGGGCGCCGAGCCCCTGTCCCTGGCCCCTGGCGCGGACGGCAGCGTGGTGGTGGCGGGGCGCTACGTGGGCACGGTGCGCTTCGGCCCCAACGCCACGCAGGCGTCCGGCTCGGGCAGCCCCTTCGTGGCGCTGTACCAGGAGGGCGGCGCGCTCGGCTGGGCGAAGGTGCGGCCCGGCGTGAAGGGCAGCGTCCGGGACGTGAGCCGCGACGCCGCGGGCGACGTGGTCGTGGGCGGCGACTTCCAGGGCAGCCTCTCCTGGGCCGGCGCGTCGCTGAAGGGCGCGGCCAGCCCCAGCCCCTTCGTGGCGGTGACGGGCGCGGACGGCACCGAGCGCTGGGCGCGCGACCTGGGCGTGGACGCGTCCGTGCAGGGCGTGGCCATCCACTCCACCGGCGAGGTGCTGGTGGTGGGCTACACGTACTCGTGGCTGGAGAACGGCGCCACGAACGCGGACGGCCTGGGGTCCGCGCAGCTCTTCACCCAGCGCTTCGACCCCACGGGGCAGCCGCTGGCGTCGCGCCTCTTCCTGGCCCCCGCGCCGGAGGCGCGCGGGGAGCTGTACGGCGTGGAGGCGGTGCCGGCGGTGGCGCTGCTGCCTGACGGGGACGCGGTGCTGTTCGGCGACACCGACCGCGTCACGGACTTCGGCGTGGACAAGCTCCAGCCCGCGCGCGGCGACGTGTTCCTGGTGCGGGTGAAGTATTGACCGCCCGGAGGGCCCGTCGCCCGCTACCGCGAGCCCTGCTGCGCGCCCGCGCTGCCGGTGGCCGCGGGCGCCCCCGCGGGTCGCTGGGTCGGGGCGGTGGAGGCCCCTCCGCCAGGCCGCAGCGCGTTCTGGCCCAGGCGTGAGAAGTTGATGGAGTTGCTCAGGATGCGCACCGACTCCTGGTCCGCGTGGAAGCCCATGGAGTTCTCCGCCTCCACGAAGTCCAGGTAGAACTGGGCGCGCTTCTGGAGGTCGCGCGCCCTGGCCAGCGCGTCCTCGGGCGCCCCCGCCTCCTGCGCGCGCTGGAGGTCGTGGATGAGGTCCACCAGCGCGTCCATGGCGATGTTGCGCGTCTGGAAGGTGCGCGTCTGGATGGCCTCCGCCCGCTCGAGCAGCTCCGCCTCGCTCCACTTGTGGCACGTCTGGCAGGCGCGGTTGATGTTGAGCAGCGGGCTCCGCACGTGGTGGTCGCTGATCTTCATCGCCCCCTCGCGCTGGTAGGGCATGTGGCAGTCCGCGCACGCCACGCCGCTCTTCGCGTGGATGCCCTGGTTGTACATCTCGAACTCGGGGTGCTGCGCCTTGAGGACCTTGGCGCCGGTGAGGGCGTGGGTCCAGTCGGTGTGCCCGTCCTCGTCGTAGTAGGCCATGATCTGGTCGATGTTGATGCCCTTGGCCCAGGGGTACGTGAGGCGCTTCTCCTTGCCCTTGAAGTAGTACTCGACGTGGCACTGCCCGCACACGTACGTGCGCATCTCCTGGCGGGTGGCGTCCCGGTTCACCTCGAAGTGGGCCACGCCCTGGCTGGCCTTGAGCGCGGCGATGCCCTCGATGAAGCCCGGGCGCGTGACGCGCAGCTGCATCGTGGCGGGGTCGTGGCAGTCGATGCAGGACACCGGGTGCTCCACGAGCTTGCGCGCCTCCGCGAAGGGCATCTGGTTCATCTTCTCGAAGCCCTTGATGAGGTCCCCGTCCCCCAGCTTCTTGTAGGGCACGTACACGCTGCCGTGGCAGTGGATGCAGGTGCCCGGCTGCTGCGTCACCTGCTGCCGCTGGGTGAAGGTCTGGTCCTCGAGCATGTGCGCGTGGCCGCGCTCCTCGCGGAAGTCGACGGCGAAGGCGTAGCCGCTCCACAGGGTGACCAGGCGGGGGTCCTCCTCCAGCCGGCTCTGCGCCACCACCGAGCGCGGGTCCGCCTGGGTGGGCGTGCGCTCCACCGCCTCGCTCCCGCCGTAGCGGGTGCGCTGCTGGTCCACCGTGCGCTTGTAGCCGTCGTACTGCAGCGGGAAGTTCTTCCCCCACACGGCGGGGTCCGTGATGGTGTCGTCGAGTTCCACCACCCGGTAGAAGGGGTTCTTCGCCTCCTGCTTGCGCTCCATGATGTTGACCAGGAGCGCGGTGACGCCCGCCGAGGCCAGCGCCGCCGCCACCGCCACCGCGATCACCAGCCGGGTGCCGCTGAACCGCCGGCGCTTCTCCGGAGCCTTCTCGGGCTCGGTCATCGTGCAATCTCCTTACGGATGAGCTCGGGGTTCCCCGACCCCTCGGGATGTCCCACGGAGTTGTGGCAGGTGAGGCACTGGAGCTGCCCGCCGGAGTCCACCCGCCCGTGGGCCGTGGGGGGCGTCTCGATGGCCTCCACGATGGCGGCATGGCACTTGCGGCACGCATTCTCCGTCACCACGCGATTGCCCGGACGCAGGCGGATCGGGTCCGGGAAGGTGCCGGTGGTGAAGTAGAAGGAGTGCCAGAAGCCGTTGCTCGCCTTCGTGTAGTACTTGGGAAGGAAGCTGGCCGGCGTGTGGCAGTCATTGCAGGTGGCCACCGCGTGGTGGCTGCTCTTGCGCCAGCCGTCGTACTGCTCGTTCATGATGTGGCAGTTGGCGCAGGCGGCCGGGTCGTCCCGCAGGTAGGCCGAGCCCTTCGCGTACGCGAAGGTGAAGCCACCGAGGCCGACCCCCACGCCGATGGCAACCCCGAGGATGACGGCCAGCCAGGTGCGGGACGCGGAGGGCACGCGGATCAACCTACCGGGTCTCGCGAACCCTCGCGGGAGAAGATTGAGGAGCATCCATCTCTCAACAGGCCGGTGCCGCGAAAAGACGGGCCCGGTGCGCGCATGCACACCGGGCCCGCTCGGACTTCACGGTGAGGGCGGGTCAACCGCCGAGCACCACTTTCTCCCCCGGCACGCCGTTGGAGCGCTCCTCCTGCTCGCGCGCGGAGGAGAACAGGTCGTTGCGCAGGCGCACCGCGTCCGAGAACGGGGCCTTGAAGGCGCGCATCGCGCCGGCGCTTCACCGCGCGGTCCGGAGTCTCCGCGGCGACGGCGTGCTCCACCAGGTCCGACGACCAGGGCGCGCCGCCCACCTCGCGACGCATCTCGATGTACCCGATGGGATTGGAGACGCGCGCCTCGCTGACGTTCTCGATTTCCCACATCGACTCATCGAGCAGGTGCTTGGTGTTCTCGAAGATGAGGTCCAGCTCCGGCCTCGGCGCCTCCGGGTGCGTGTACGCACGGAGCAGCGCGCAGGCCATGCCGTCGAAGCGGCGCTCGGACCCGATTTCACGGTCCGTCCCATCCCCCGCGGCGGCCCCAGGATGCCCGTCTGGCATGACCACGCCTTCGTGTGCGCGCGCCGACTCCAGGTTCGGGCTCAGCGGCGCCGGCCACGGCACGTAGAACTCCGGCGACTGGAATGGTTGGCTTCCGCCTCCCCTTCGACATGCACACCCCCTCGTTGGTCCCCGAGGGGATGACCCACCCTGCTCAGGGGGTGAGGAGCAGGGGGCTCCGGCGGGGAGTCCAGCGCCGTCCGCCTCCCCGCAGGCCCCGCGCGTGACCTCCTAGCGGCGCGTGGAGCGGCGCGAGGCGCTCTTGCGAGCGGACGTCTTGCGCGTGGCCGTGCCACGGCTGGACGTCTTGCGCGCGGTGCGGCCGGCGGCGGCGCGACGGGCCGGGGCCTTGCGAGCGCCGCGACGGGCGGTGGCGCGCTTCGCGGTGCCGCGCTTGCCCGCGGCCTTCTTCGCCGTGCGCTTGCCCGCGGCCTTCTTCGCCGTGGTGCGCTTGGAGGTCGCGCGCTTCGCGGCCCCCGTGCGGCGGGACGACGCCTTGCGGGCGCCCTTGCGCGCACCGGAGGCGCGACGGCGCGACGGCCTGGCGGGCGTCGCCGCCCCGACCGGCAGCAGCGCGTTGGACGACGGGGTCTCGTTCGGGTCCTGCATGTGCGACTCGGCGTGCATCAACGACCTCCAGGGATGACGACCCCGCAAGCGTATGCGCAACCGCCGGGGTTGCACGCGGGGGCCCCCGCGCAGATGCACGCCATCTGACGAATGCGCGCGAGGCCGAGAATCCGGCCCCGAAGCGCGCGGCGCGGGCGCTGTCGCTACGCCGCGCCCTTGAGGAACGCGGCCAGCTTCTCGTACGCCACGGCCAGCGGCGGGATGGGCGCGCTCTCGTGGAGCTGGTGCGCCTGCGCCGTCTCGCCGGGCCCGAAGTTCACCGCGTCCACGCCCCACTCGCCGAAGCGCGCCACGTCCGTCCACGCCTGCTTCGACGCCGCGGGCAGCCCCGTGAGCGCCATCAGCCGCTGGAACAGCGGGTTGCCCGCGGCCACCGGACCGCTGGGGGACGCGTCCGTGAACTCCACCTCCGCGCGGCCCGCCACCAGCGCCAGCACGTCCTCCTGCGCCCGCGCCACGCTCTTGCCCGGCGCGAAGCGGTAGTTGAGGTTCAGCTCGAACGCCTCCGGCACCACGTTGCGCGCCCGGCCGCCCCTGGCCAGCGTGGCGCTGATGACCTCATAGAAGGGGAAGCCCGCAACGTTCACCTCCACGCGCTCGCGGCCCAGCAGCTCCGTGAGCAGCGGCCCCGCCTTGTGGATGGCGTTCTCGCCCTGCCACGGCCTGGCGGAGTGCGCGCTCCGCCCCGTGAAGCGGACGGTCACCTGCATGCTGCCGACGCAGCCCACCTGCACCACGCCGTCCGTGGGCTCCATGGCGATGCCGAACTTCACGCGGGACAGGTCCGGCCGCTTCGCGTACAGCGGGATGAGGCCGCTCTCCGCGTAGGCGCCCTCCTCGCGCTCGTACAGGAGGAAGGCCACGTTGACGGGCAGCGCGGCGCGCTTCAGGTCCTCCGCCAGCGCCATCATCACCGCGACGCCGCCCTTCATGTCGGACGCGCCCAGGCCGTGCACGCGCTCGCCCTCGATGCGCGGCGCGCGGCCCACGTCGCCGGGGTGCATGGGCACCGTGTCCAGGTGGCCGATGAGCGCCACCGTGGGGCGGGGGTCCTCCAGCGAGCCCAGCAGCAGCGTGTGCCCGACGCGGAAGACCTCCTCGCGGCGGAAGTGCTTCAGCGCCCAGCCCTCCACGTGGTCCGCGATGGGACCCTCGTGGCCGATGGGGCTCTCGATGCGACACAGCTCGAGCGTCGTCTGGGCAAGGCGGGTGGCGAGGTCGATGGAGGCCATGCGCGAAGCACCATACTCCCCGGCCACGCCCGACACATCGTGTCCCGTCAGGCCCCGTCCACCTGCTCCTCAAACGAAGTGGCGCCCTCCAACACCGTGACGCAGATGCACGCGGGGCCCCGCAGCGCGGTGAAGTCGTGCAGCGAGCCGTCCCTCTTCTCCAGCGCGTCCCCGGGCCACACCTCGTGGCCGGTGTCCTCGCGGAAGCCGCCCTCCAGGACCAGGTTCCACTCGCGGCCCTGGTGCGCGTGGCGCGGGTAGCGGACACCGGGGAGCAGGCGCACGACGGCGGCCAGCATCCCCTCGCGCCCGGGGCCCGTCTCCACGGGCATCAGCTCCACGCCGTCCACCGGGCCGGGCATCCAGTTCGAGGGCTCCGCCAGGGACTCCAGCAGCTCGCGGGCCCGCGCCTCCGTCACGGCCAGGAACGCGGCCACCCTCCCGGCCCAGCGGGCGAAGCGGCCCGGCCCCTCCATCTGGCCCAGCAGCGCCTGGAGCACCGACTCCGGGGGCGCCACCGGCGGGACGAGCGCCCCCAGCGCCTCCACGGCGGGCGTCAGCCGGGCCCGCTCCGCCCGGCAGCGCGCGCAGCCGTCCAGGTGCCGGGCCCCGGCCTCGCGCCGCTCCGGCTCCAGGGTCCCGAGCAGCCACTCGGGGAGGATGTCGTCGAGGTGTTCCATGTCTTCACGAACGACAGCGGCTGTCTCCAGCCGCGGCATTCTCCATACGCGACCCCGCGAGCGGCGGATCTTCCGTCGGCTCAGACCGCGACGGCGAAGTCCCGCAGGGCGGCGTTGAGGCTGGTCTTCTGGTCGGTGGACGCCTTGCGCTGCCCGATGATGAGCGCGCACGGCACCATGTACTTCCCGGCGGGGAACTGCTTCTCCCGCATGCCTGGAATCACGACGCTGCGCGCCGGCACGCGGCCCTTGTGGATGACCTCCTGGGGCCCGGTGACGTCGATGATCTGCGTGGACGCGGTCAGCACCACGTTGGCGCCGAGCACCGCCTCCTCCTCCACCACCACGCCCTCCACCACGATGGAGCGGCTGCCCAGGAAGGCGCCGTCCTCGATGATGACCGGCGACGCGGTGGGCGGCTCCAGCACGCCGCCCAGCCCCACGCCGCCCGACAGGTGGACGTTGCGGCCCACCTGCGCGCACGAGCCCACCGTGGCCCACGTGTCCACCATGGTGCCCGCGCCCACCCGCGCGCCGATGTTCACGTACCCGGGCATCACCACCGCGCCCCTCTCCACGAAGGCGCCGTAGCGCACGGTGCCCGGCGGCACCACGCGCACGCCCGCCGCCTCCAGGCCCTTCTTCAGGGGCACCTTGTCGTGGAACTCGAAGGGGCCCACCTCCAGCACCCGCATCTCCGACACGGCGAAGAACAGGAGGATGGCCTCCTTCACCCAGGCGTTGACCCGCCAGCCCTCCGGGCCCTTCTCCGCGACGCGCAGCTCCCCGGCGTCCAGCCGCGCGAGCGTCTCGCGCACCGCCGCCACCATGTCCGCGTCCTTCAGTTTCGCCCGGTCCGCGAACGCCGCGGACACCCGCTGGGAAAGCTCGTCAAGAGAGGTCGCCATGGCGCCGAGTTGAAGCACACTTCCGCTGTCCACGCCCCTCCTCAGTGTCCGCCGCTGGACGCCCTCACGCGTGCGGCGGCTCCAGCCCCAGCGCCAGGGGCAGCGTCTGTGTCGGGATTTCTCCGTGAAACGCGGCGTCCGCGTGGGCCAGCGGCCCCGTCCCCTCCTTCAGGACGACGGCGCCCTGGAGCACCCGGCCCACGGCGGACAGGGGGGCCTCCTTCCAGTCGCGGTGGCGGACGAAGGGCGAGCGCCGGATGTAGAGATGCTCCTGCCCGATGAGGGCCACGTACCCCAGGAGCGCCCCGTCCGCCGCGCGGACGCGCATGCCGCTGATGATGGAGCGCCGTTCGGACGGCGTATCGTCGAAGGCCATCGGTCGTCTCCTCCCGTGCGGGGGAAAGGTGGGGACGCCCCGGAGGCGCCGCGAGCCGCCCGCCCCCCTCCGGGCCCCTGTCCGCCCGCCCGCTCCCGGAGCGGGAGGCGGTGACCGGCCGTCCGGCCTGGAGCGCGCCAGGGCGCTCGCGGGCATGGGTTTCCCGCGCCTGGGAGGCGCGCCCGTTAGCGTGCGCCCGCCATGACGACCCCCGTCTCCCCGCCGCTGCGCGCCGCCTATGAACCGGAGGCCTTCCGGGCCACCGCCCACGCCCTGATGGATCAGCTCGCGGACTACCTGAAGGCCGCGCTCGGAGGGGGCGCGCTGCCGGTGCTGCCCTGGGCGCCGCCCGCGGTGAACTAGGAGCGCTTCGCCGCGCCCTTCCCGGAGGAGCCCGCCCCGGAGGTCTCCACGGCCTTCGCCGGGTTGATGGCGCGGGTGCTGGAGGGCTCGCACCACCTGCACCACCCGCGCTACGTGGGCCACCAGGTGACGGCGCCCCTGCCGCTGGCGGCGCTGTGCGACGCCGTGTCGTCGCTGCTCAACAACGGCATGGCCGTGTACGAGATGGGCCCCGTCGCCACCGCGATGGAGCACCACGTGCTGGCGTGGATGGCGGCGAAGCTGGGCCTGCCCCCGGGCGCCCGGGGCGTGCTCACCTCCGGCGGCAGCGCGGGCAACCTCACCGCGCTGCTCGCCGCGCGCCAGGCGAAGGCCGGCTACGACGCGTGGAACGGCGGCGCGCACGCGGGCCCGCCCCTGACGGTGCTGGTCCCCCGCTCCGCCCACTACAGCCTGGCCCGCGCGGTCCGCATCATGGGCTGGGGCGAGGGGGGCCTCACCCCGGTGGACGTGGACGACCACTTCCGCGTGCGGCCGGACGCCCTGGAGGACGCGCTCGCCGGGGCCACCCGCGCGGGGAGGCAGGTCATCGCGGTGGCGGCCAGCGCGGGCTCCACCGCCACCGGCGCGTTCGATCCGCTGGAGCCCGTGGCGGACTTCGCCCAGCGGCACGGCCTGTGGTTCCACGTGGACGGCGCGCACGGGGCCGCCGCGAGCCTGAGCCCGCGGCACCGCGCGCGGGTGAAGGGCATCGAGCGGGCGGACTCCGTGGTGTGGGACGCGCACAAGGGGCTGCTCATGCCCGCGCTGGTGACGGCGGTGCTCTTCCGCGACGGCGCGCGCTCCTTCGACGCCTTCTCCCAGGAGGCCCACTACCTCTTCCACGGCGACGGCGAGGACGCGCGCCCCTACAGCGACGTGGGCCTGCGCACGCTGGAGTGCACCAAGGAGATGATGGCCCTCAAGGTCTACACGTGCCTGTCCGTGCTGGGCACGCGCGTCTTCGAGGAGGCCGTCACCGCGTCCTATGACCAGGGCCAGCGCTTCGCGCGGCTGCTCACCGCCGCGCCGGACTTCGAGCTGGCGGTGGAGCCCGACTGCAACATCGTCTGCTTCCGCCACACCCCCGCGCGCGTGCCGCCGGAGGGCTGGGACGCGCTCCAGGTCCGCCTGCGTGAGGCCCTGGTCTCCCGTGGAAGTTTCTACCTGGTGCAGACGCGGCTGCCCCGGGGCGTGTACCTGCGCACCACGCTCATCCATCCGCTCACCGGGGACGCGGACCTGGAGGCCCTGCTGGACGCGCTCCGGAAAGCGGCCCTCCCCTGAATTTTGTGTGCAAGGGAGTCGCCCTGGCGGGGGAAATGCGATAGGGCGGGGCCGCCATGCTCGTCTCGCTCGTCATCCCCGTCTACAACGAGATTCCCACCCTGGCGGAAATCCTCCGCCGCTGCACCGCCGTGGACTTCCCCAAGGAGCTCGTCCTGGTGGATGACTGCTCCAAGGACGGCAGCCGCGAGTTCCTGCGTCAGCTGTCCGAGCAGGGCCTGGACATCCTCGGAGGGACGCCGAAGAACCGGAACGAAATCCGGGTGCTCTTCCAGGAGAAGAACCAGGGCAAGGGGGCCGCGCTGCGCCGGGGCTTCTCCGAGGCCACGGGGGACATCATCCTCGTCCAGGACGCGGACCTGGAATACGACCCCAAGGACATCCCGCGGGTCATCCAGCCCATCATCGACGGCGAGGCGGACGTCGTCTTCGGCAGCCGCTTCATCGGGTCGCCGCGCCGGGTGCTGTACTACTGGCACACCGTCCTCAACAACACGCTCACCATGCTCTCCAACATGACGAGCGGGCTGAACCTCACGGACATGGAGACCTGCTACAAGGCCTTCCGCGCGGAGGTGCTCCGCTCCGTGCACGTGGAGGAGGACCGGTTCGGCTTCGAGCCCGAAATCACCGCCAAGGTCGCGCGCGGCAACTGGCGCGTCTTCGAGGTGCCCATCAGCTACCATGGGCGCACCTACGAGGAGGGCAAGAAGATTGGCTGGAAGGATGGCGTGCGCGCCCTCTACGCCATCGCGAAGTACTCGATCAAGCGCTGAACCGCGCGCGGGTCCGCCCGGCCGCCGTCCTGGAGAGGACGCGGCCCGTCGTCCGGGCGGCGAGTCGAGTGCGGACAAGGGAACAGACGGACGGGCGTGGTTGGTTGTCCAGCGAGCGGCGCCCAGAAGGGGTACCGGCTTTTCTTCCTCCGTATTGCGGCGCGTAGTAGTTTCGACAACGCACTCCGTCTGAAGGGCGAGGAGACTCCCGGCCCTTCCGAAAGCTTCCGCCCCCGTATGTTCGACTGGCTCCACACCCTGTTTTCGCGCGACCTCGCCATCGACCTGGGTACGGCGAACACGCTCATCTACATCCGCGGCCAGGGCATCGTGTCCAACGAGCCCTCCGTCGTGGCGGTGCAGCAGGACTCGCGCGGCGGCAAGAAGGTGCTCGCCGTGGGCAAGGAGGCCAAGGAGATGCTCGGCAGGACGCCGGGCAACATCGTGGCCATCCGGCCCATGAAGGACGGCGTCATCGCGGACTTTGAAATCACCGCCGCGATGCTGCGCTACTTCATCCAGAGCGCGCACAACCGCAAGACGCTGGTGAACCCGCGCATCATCATCGGCATCCCGTCCGGCATCACGGAGGTGGAGCGCCGCGCGGTGCGCGAGGCGGCCGCCAACGCGGGCGCGCGCGAGGTCTACCTCATCGAGCAGCCCATGGCCGCGGCGATTGGCGCGGGCCTGCCGGTGACGGAGCCCAGCGGCAACATGATCGTGGACATCGGCGGTGGCACGTCCGACGTCGCGGTCATCAGCCTCGCGGGCATCGTGTTCGCCAAGTCCGTGCGTATCGGCGGCGACAAGCTGGACGAGGCGATCATCCAGTACGTCAAGCGCAAGTACAACCTGCTCATCGGCGAGCGCACGGCGGAGCTCATCAAGATGGGCATCGGCACGGCGTACCCGACGGACGAGGTCATGACCATGGAGATCAAGGGTCGCGACCTGGTGGCCGGCGTGCCGCGCACGCTGACGGTGTCCAGCGACGAGGTGCGCGACGCGCTCGCGGAGCCCGTCAACGGCATCGTGGAGGCGGTGAAGCTGACGCTGGAGCGCACGCCGCCGGAGCTGGCCGGTGACATCGCGGACCGCGGCATCGTGCTGGCCGGTGGCGGCGCGCTGCTGAAGAACCTGGACACGCTGCTGCGTGAGGAGACGGGCCTGCCGGTGTTCCTCGCGGAGGACCCGCTGTCCGCCGTGGTGATTGGCGCGGGCAAGGCGCTGGAGTCGCTCGACATCCTCCGTCAGGTCTGCCAGCCGGGCTGAAGACGTCCACCGCTGCGCTTCACCGTGACGGCGCCGGACCCGGTCTCAGGGGTCGGCGCCGTCCGCGTTTCCGGCCGTCGCGGTGGTGGCGGCCCGGGGCAGCGGCAGTCCGGTGGGGGTGACGATGCGCGCCTCGCAGTTCGGGCGGCGGCCCTCCCGGTCATCCTCCCGGCGGGCATACTCCTTCACGATGGCGCCGGTCAGGAGGATGCCGGGCGGCAGGGGCTGCTCGACCTTCGTGTCCATGCACGCGTCGAAGGCGCGCCGCATCCACGGGCCGGCGGCGCGGACCGCGAAGCCCCCCAGCGCGTCCAGGCGGGCGAGGCCGATCAGCCGCTCCGCGAAGACCGGGTAGCCCTCCGGCGCGTCGCGCCGGGCGTGGACCAGGGTGGCGGCGGCGCGGAGGCCCGGGGCTACGCGGATGAGCCCCGGCCCCGGGGCCCGCGAGGCGGACAGGACCTGGTTGCGCAGCGGCTCGCGCGCGAGCATCAGCGGCAGCGAGGCGTTGAAGAGGTGCTTCGCGCGCGCATCCCCCACCCGTGTGAGCTCCAGGGCGAGCAGCGCGGCGACCTCCGGGTCCAGGCGGGACAGCACGGCCTCGGACTCGCGCACGGCCGCTTCGAGCGCGCGCTTCGGGTCCAGCAGCGTGTCCCGGGTGAGGCGCAGCACGGCGCGGTCCACGGGCGACGTCACCGCCGCGAGCTCCGCCTCCTTCGGCGAGCGCTGGCCGGTGAGCAGCTCCAGCAGCGCCAGCCGCTCCGGCCGCCGCGCCAGGGCGGGGGGAACCCAGTCGCGCATCACGTAGGACGTGTGCTCGGGGCCCGCGGCGGCGGCCGTGCGTCCGGCCAGCACCAGGAAGTCCCAGGTCCGGTGGCGCGCGTCCTGAGCATGGCGGCGCACCAGCGCCGTGGCCGCGTCGCGCAGCTGCGCGCGCAGGAGGATGCGCACGTCCAGCTCCAGCGCCTCCAGGGTGTCCGGCGGGTGCCGCTGCCCGAAGGCCTGCGCCAGCCTCGCTGTCTCGACGGCGTAGGCCTGGCGCTCGCTGTCTCCCAGGGGCCGTGGGTCCCCCAGCTCGAAGCGCCACCGCGCATCCAGCCACGCGCGGTTCACCTCGGGCGAGTCCGGAAAGCGCGCCGCCAGCGCCTGGTACGCGGCGACGGCCTCCGCGGTGCCCACGGACGGCGGGCTCGCGCGCTGGAGGTAGAGGGCCGCCAGCGGTGAGTCCGGGTGCTGCTGCGCGTGCTCCACGTAGCGGGCGCGGGCCGTGTCCCCTTCGCCAATGAAACGCAGCAGCGCCAATGCGAGCGATTGCGCGCCCGGGTCCTCCTGCCAGGTGTGCATCAGCATCGCGGCGAAGCCGCGCGTGTTGCGCCAGCGCAGGGCGTCCGGGAGGTTCGTCGGCACCTGCGTGTCCAGGATGAGGAAGGCGCGCGCGGCCATCTCCCGCGCGAGCGTGTTGCCCGGCTCCACCTCCGCGACGGCGGACGCCACGCGGCCCGCGGCCTGCCAGCGGCCCTCCTCCGCGAAGGCGTGCGCGGCGGCCTCCCAGCTCGCGGCCTGGACGGAGAGATGCTCACCCGGCTGGAGCGCCGTGGCGCTCTCCGAGAGGGACCTGAAGTAGGGGCCCGCGGAGGGGACCCCTGGATCCGGGACCGCCGCCAGCATGGCCGCGCCCTTCACGTTGTAGAGGATGTGCTCGCCCGAGGAGGGCAGCGGCACGTCCTCGATGACCTGTCCCTGGCCGGGCCAGGTCGTCACCGCGCGGAGCAGGCCGTCTCCCAGCTTCACGCGCCCCTGCTCTTGCGCTCCGGGCGCCACCACCCAGTGCTCACCGCCGATGCGCACATCCACGGGCCGCGACAGCCCGTTGACGACCGTCACGGCGCGCACGCTGCGAGCCTCCAGCCACATCGCGCCCGCTCCCGCGAGCGCGCAGAGCCCCAATGCCATTCCGGCCAGGGACACCGCGCGGCGGCGCGACCTGCCCGGCGAGGGCGACACCTGCCCGATGACCTGGAGCGGCCCCTGGCCGTCCGCGCGCACGAGGTAGCCCTCCAGAGGCCACATCGGAACGCCCAGCACCGTCACGGTGCGCTCGGCGACGAAGGGCGCGCTCGGTGAGGCGCCACGAGGAGGAGCGCCCTGCCAGCGGACGCCGGTCCCGAGCACGGAGGACATGGACGGAGGGCGGGCCGCGATGACGAAGGCGCCCCGGTCCTCCACCAGCGCCGCCAGCAGGGCCCGGTTGGGGCCCGGTGGCTCGTGCTCCAACCGGCGTGAGAGCACCGCGTGGACCGCCCACGCATCGCCCCGCGCGAGCGCCTCCGACAGCGCGGCGTCCGGCAGGAGCTCCGAAAGGCGCGGCGCACGCTCCAGCAAGCCGCTGGGGTCCGTGACAGGGGTGAGGGACATGGGCCCGCATTCAACCGGGCGCTGGCGGGGGGAAGGCAAGCCCCCGAGTCTGAAATCCCGTCAAACCCAGACCCGAAGCACCCTCGCCGGGGACACACCTTCGTCCGTGGGAGGATCGCCATCATCCAGGGTCAGGCCTGGCCTTCAGCCCTGAAGGCCCTCTCAATGGATGACCGGATGAGACGGTAAGAACCCTGCCGCTCCCTCCCGGAGACGGCACGCTGAAAACCTGTCCGACAGTCGGACAGCTTCGGACAACCGCTGCTGGGGGCCTTCACCATCCGAACCGAAGAAACCTGTCGGACAGTCGGACAGCTTCGGGTGATCGCCGCCGAGGGGCCTCACAACTTCGGGCAATCGCTGCCGGGGAGCCCCCGCGCCATCTGAACAGAAGAAGCCTGTCGGACAGCTTCGGGCAATCGCTGCCGGGGGCCTCGGCCATCCGAACCGAGAAAACCTGTCCGACTGTCGGACAGCTTCGAGCAATCGCTGCCGGGGGCCTCGGCCATCCGAACCAAGGAAACTTGTCCGGCTGTCGGACAGCTTCGGGCAATCGCTGCCGGGGGCCTCAGCCATCCGAACCGAGAAAACCTGTCCGACTGTCGGACAACTTTGGACGTAACCGTTCACCGGTTGGTGCCTGCTTGAAGGGGCTGCCGGGCAGCGTACGGTGGGCGGGGCGGCGCTCGACGGTGTTGGCTGTGACGTGACACACCGCGACTCATGGCGGAACTCGACCCCC
>NZ_JAYESI010000063.1:0-12853 GCF_041903675.1 Corallococcus sp. RDP092CA
GGCGGAGCAGCAGGTGGTGAGCGCGTGCCTGGCGGCGCACGCGAACAAGTATGGCGTGCACGTGAACATCTCCCTGCTGGGGCGCGACGCGGCGGGCGGGGCGGTGCCGTACACCCCGGACGAGCTGAATACATACAGCGAGAAGGAGGCGTGCTTCTTCGGCAACCTCTTCACGGGCGAGGGCGTGTTCGCGGCGAACGACGGCGCGTACCTGGACTACGACGAGAGCACGGTGCGCACCTGCGGCCTGTCGTCCTGGAGCGACACCGGGTCGTGCGAGCCCATGAAGCACGTGGGCGCGTGCCGGTACTACTGCACGCTGGACGCCACGCGGACGTACTACACGCGCTGCACGTACAACGGCGTGAACTACCGGCCCGTCACCACGCGCATGCTGCCCCAGGACATCTACCGCTGCGGCGACGGCGTGTGCCAGCTGACGGAGAAGTGCGGCGGCGGGAACACGGCCGACAGCTGCGCGGCGGACTGCGGCCCCTGCCCGTAGGCGCGGGCGGAGCGGGGTGTCTCACGTGGGGCGGGGCCGCGCGACGTGGAGGCGGTAGCGCGTGACGAGTTCCCCCCACCAGCGGCCCATCGTCGCGAGGGTGGCCGCGCCATCCTGGCCGTGGCGCACGGGGTGGTCCATGCGGATGGCGTCCCAGCCCCGGTGCTCCAGCACGACGCGGGTGCCGCCGAAGGTGGGCTCGAAGCGGACGTCGACCTCGGTGGTCTCCCCGGGGGCGAAGTGGGTCGCGCGCCACTGGAAGACGAGCCGCGCGCCGGGCTCCCAGACGAGCACGCGGCCAATCTCGAAGACCTCCTCCTCGAAGGACTCCAGCAGGCGCCCGCCGGGGCCGGGCGGGTCGAAGCGCAGGACGCCGCGGGGGTTCCGGACGGCGCGGTAGCGCGGGCCCTTCTTCCACCAGAGGTCGGTCTCCTGGGTGAAGACCTCGAAGGCGTCCAGCGGGGACACGGCGACGAAGGTGGTGACGCGGGCGCGGTCCGCGGTCATGACTTGCGGCCTCCGGGGGGCTTCGTGGCGCGGGTGCGTTCGGCGTGGGCCTTGAAGGCGCCCAGCTGGTCCTCCCAGAAGGACTCCACCTCGTCGAGCCAGCCGCGCAGGGCGGCGAAGGGCTCCGGGCGCAGCGAGTAGACGCGCACGCGGGCGTCGTCCGCGTCGATGCGCTCCTCCACGAGCCCCGTCTGGCGCAGCACGCGCAGGTGGCGGGACATGGCCGGAGGGCTCATGTCGAACGCGGCGGCCAGCTCGCCTGCGGGCTGGGGCCGGCGGCGCAGCCGGTCCACGACGCCCCGGCGCGTGGGGTCGGCGAGGGCGGCCAGGGTGCGGTCGAGCGCGGACGGGGGAGCCATGGGCGCGGGATGCTACCTGGGCCCGGAGACGCGCTGGGTGAACCACCAGCGGTGGCCCTCCAGGTCCTGGGCGCCGTAGGTGCGGTTGGTGCCCCAGTCGTCGCCGTAGTTCTTGGTCTCGGGCTCCGAGAGGATGACGGCGCCGGCGGCGCGCGCCTGGGCGCAGTGGGCGTCCACGTCGTCCACGTAGACCATGAGGGTCTGGGTGTTGACGCCGTCGTGCAGCCGGGGGCTCTGGTGGAGGCCGTGGCGCCCGGAGGAGCCCACCATGATGACGCCGTCGCCGTAGACCAGCTCCGAGTGCACGATGGTGTTGTCCGCGCCCTCCACCTTGAGGCGCGTCTGGAAGCCGAAGGCGCGCTCCAGCCAGTCGATGGCGGCGGCGGCGTCCACGTAGAAGAGGCTGGAAGAGATGCGCGGCCAGTCCTCGGGAATGGGCTTCATGGCGGGGACCCCTGGGGGACGGAATTCGTTAACTTCAGGGTGAATGGTTAGCCCTGAAGTTAAGTGTCGTCAATCCTCCAGGAGCGCTAGAAGACGCCCGGGAGCGGCTGGCGGCGGCCGGGCATCCCGGGGGGCCTGGCTGGGGTCGGAGGGTGGCGCCGCTCGCGGTCCGAGGACGGCGGGCAGGGAGGGGGTGAGCTTCCCCACGTACAGCAGGCCCTGGAGGCCCTCGGTGGCGGAGGGGTCGCGGAGCTGGAGGTACGGGCTCAGGCCGGGGCGGGCGGCCACTGTGGGGCGGGCGCTGCGCGAGCCGGCCCGGTCCGGCTCGGACCAGGTGGTGACGAGCTGGTGGGGGTCCTCCGTTTCCTCGAACGCGTAGCCCTGTGCTTCCAGGAGCTGGTGCGTGGCGGCGAGCGCCTCCGCCAGGGGCTTCCGGAGGACGTGCGCGTACCTGGGCGGCTCCGACGCGGGGGCCCGCTTCGAGTGGGCGCAGCCCGCCGATATCCAGAGCAACGCGACGACGAGTCAACGGTGACGCATCCAGCCTCCAGGTGCGAGGAATGTGAGCTCTTCGTAGGCGAGCCCAACTGGCGCTGGAAAGACCAGAGGGGGCGCTGTGGAGCTGAGGGAGCGTTGCGATGAGCGGCTGCAATGGACTCTTGGGGGAGTATAGTGCCGGCGATTGCCAGGGGAATCCGGGCGCATCCTGATTGGTGGACAGGGGGTCCGGATCTTCGGACTCTTCGAAGACGAAGCCCGCCTCATCCAGCAACTGCGGGTCTCCGCCCATCACCGCAGGCAGCGTTTTCTGGAGTGTGGGCGAGGGCGCCATTCAATGCAGGCAGGGAGCTTGCAGTAGTGGACGACTCGCGGAAAGTCTATACAGGTGCCTTGAGTCAAGGCGCATGCAGGAGCGTTTGATGCAAGCGGGCCGATGGGTGGTCGTTGTTCTGGTATTGCTTGGGGCATGGGTATCCAAGGCGGAAGACGATGCCTCCGGGGGGCGGAGCCGGGCGTCCTCCTGGGAGACGACACCGCTGCATGAGCGCTTCAGTCCGTCGCAGCGCTCCTGTGCGGTCATCCCCACCGATCAGACGCAAGCCTTCGAGGCTGCCCGCCTCGCATGGGAAGCGAAGCGGGATGCTCCCCAGGAACAGTTAGCGCAATCGCTGGCGAAGGCTCGCGCCGAACTCGGACCTGGCTCCGCTTGGTGGGAGCGGTTCTGGCACTCCCCGGTCGTGGGTGAAGCAGAGAAGGCCGCCCTCGAACGCTCCAGGGAAGAATTGCTGAGAGCCAAGACGCTGATCAAGAAGGTCAAGCTCGTAGATGAAGAGGCCCGAACTCGCGGGCAGCGGCTATTGCTGGCGTTTGAGCGGCAGGAGGAACTGCTCGAAACTTTGAGGGATGGCGTCTTCTCACGGGCCTGGGAACTGGCCCTGGGGCGGTTCCCTCAAGAGGGGATGGTGCATCTGCAAGAGAGTTTGTCTCACCTGGAGACGGACCTCGTCGTGGAGGACGTGACACAGGTCGCCAATATCGAGAAGGTGGTGATGACTGACCTGCAGGAGGGTGTGGTTGGACAGCCCCTTCCCCAACCCGTGGCGGTGCGCGTGACGACCGCCAACGGAGACCCGGTGCTCGGCGCGGTCGTGACTTTCAAGCGTGCGCTCGGCTCTCAACCGGGCTTCCTGCCTGTCGGAGACACGGGGCAGTCCCAGGCCCAGTTGCAGGCGGCGACGGATGAGAACGGCATTGCCGCGGTCCAGGTGGTGCCTGACACAAACATCCCACGCTTGTCGTTCTTGCGGCAGGGAACGCACTACCCTGAACGGCTGGGCTACAACGCCGTGACGGCAGAAACCTCCAACGGGACCCAGACCCTTGTGCTGGATGCGCCCTTTGTCGAGGTGGGGTTGCCAGATGTGCCCTTTCAGATTCAGCCCCAAGGCAGTGTTCCCGCTGAGACCGAAGCGGGACTGCAGATGATTGCCCCCTTCGCGGCGAAGGTACTGGATCAATACGGAAATGCCTTGGCCAATCAGCAGGTGACATGGACTCAGTCCCCGGCGACCGGGCGGTTCTACCGCTATGCTGACATCACCGCCCCTCAGGTGTTGGATCCCAACAGTCCCATGCAGCTGCATACGCTTCAGCAATGGTCTGACCTGGATGGATGGCTGGATGCTGGGTACATCCCAGGAACAACAGTCGGTTACTACCTCGTGACTGCCACGGTCGGCGCCTTGTCGCACCAGTTCAGTGTGTGGGCCTCCGTCCCCAGCGCGCGCTACACGTTCCGGATGACACACAATAGCGATTTCAACGGTGTCTACCAGACGTCGGGTCCGGAAGTGACGGTCGCACAGGTTCTGCGGTGGCCTGTGGGAGAGACGGGCTGGGTGCCCGTGCGGGGTGACGAGGAGGGATTGGAGGATGTGGCGGTGGGCATCTGGACGGAGGCGGAGGATGGAACCGAACTCGCTTTCACCATGGCGACCCCGGTTTCGGTGGGACCGGAGCCCCTGGATGATCAGGCGTCGGTGGCATTCCGCCCCAGATATCTGGTGGCTGAGGGATGGCAGAGGCTGTGGTTCGCGGGTCGGGCCTTTGAGCGTCGTGCGAACGGACAACTCGTGCAGGTGTGTTGCAATCGAGACCTCTTCGGCTGGCAGTACTCAACCATCCCCACCCTGGAGCCCCTCCGGCAGGTGCAGGGGGGGGCGGTGGTCCAGGCTGGCGGACAAGCGTCGACGTCGGATTCGGGGCTGGGGTCGCTGGTGGTGAATAGCAGTTCGGACAGTTTGTATGTCCGGCTGACGATTCAGCCCCATGTGCCAGGAGACAGCATCCTAGTCCTGCCCTCCAATGTGTCCCGGGATGCTGATGGGGACATCGTGCTTCCCAAGTCCTCCAACACGCGACAGATATTTCCGCTGGCGGCTGGAACGCAAGGCGGACGAGTCCGCTTCGAGCTGTATGCGAAGGATTATTCCGCGACGTCTTCTGTGAAGGTGCTGCAGACCACGGAGGACGTGGATGTGCGACCGCCGGATCCCGACCTCTTCGTGGCGGGGCTTCCACTGCGGGCGCGTTGGGTGCTGCCGGTGTGGGACTTCGTGTCCGCGCGGAAGCTGGCGCCCGGTGAGCCGCCGCCAGACGACGCACAGTTGCCCATTGCCTACGGCGCGCCGCTGGGCATGAAGGTCTTCGCGAACGGACGGCTGGAGGTTCGCCGAGGAGAGACGGAGATCGCGAGCGCGCAGGTGCTGGCGAATGCCACAGGCATCACGCAGGTCTCCTGGCTCGGAGGTGCTGCTATCGCGCTGGGACAGGAAGGCTTCGCGGTGATGGAGGTCCCACCTGGAGCGGTGGGGCAGGAGGCGATTCGGGTTACGTTTATCTCGGACAATCCCAATCAGGCTGCCCTGAACCGGGAGGCCGTGCTCACGACGACCGTGGGAACGGTGGGCAGGTTGCCTGTGGCCCATACCTTCGTGAAGGGCGTCAGCGTGGTGGACGGCCACCTGGTGAAACAGGCTGTGGACGTGGAGACTCCCAGCCGGGGTCTGGGACTCTCGTGGCAGCGTGCATATGCCAGCGGTTATTCCGACGAGGGCGTGTTGGGGTTGGGCTGGACGCACGCGTACGAAGGCGCTGTGCAGCCGTTGCTCGGAGGCGGGTTCCGTTACGCGGTCACCAGCGGTGAGGGGGGTGGGCAGGTCTTCACCTGCACGGGGGATGGCACGGACTGCGTGGCCCAGCGCGGATACCACGGCACGCTGCGTGTGGAGGGCGTGGGGGCCGCGCGGGAGTACATCTTCCGCGCGAAGGATGGGACGGAGTACCGCCACGGCCGGCTCGACAGCGCGAGCTTCCCCGTGAAGTACCGCCTCACCTCCATTGTTGCGCCCACGGGGCACCGGGCGTTGATGCGATATGGGGATGCCTCCGTCGACGGTGCGCTGACCCGGGTGTTCGATGAGGCGAGTGGGCGACTGCTGAAGTTGGACCACGTCCGCGAGGGAGGCCATCTGCGGCTCCACACGGTGGAACTGCACCACGCCACTGAGGTGGATGCGACGTCCATGACCTTCCTCAACGTTTGCATCCAGTACGCCTACGACAGCCAGCAACGCCTGGCCTCCGTGTCGCGCTACGACGGCGCCTGCGGCAGTGGAAGCCCATTGAGGACCGAGTCGTACGCCTATGAGGACGGCGCGTCGGAAGCGGGGCGGACGCGACTGGCCCGATACACGGGACCTGATGGTGAGGTGACTCGCTACATCTACTATGGCCGCGCGGAGTCGATGCCAGGCGAGGACGACTTCCTGCTGCTGATGGGCAAGGACGAACGGGTGAAGCAGGTGGTGGAGGTCTTGGAGACCGCCCCGCTGCGGGAGGCCATCACCTCGTTCACCTACAGCATCGCCCCTGAACCGCGAACGGTGCTGGGGCAGTCACTCACCACGTACCGCACGTCGGTGAAGGGCCCTCGGACCGAGGTTCCCGCAACCCACTATTGGATGATGACAACGGGGGCTGTGGTGGAGACGGAAAAGCCCCTGTCTGCTGGCGTGGTGGCGCGGGCAGGAGCGCTCTGGGACTCGGTCCACCGAGTGCGCGAGACAGAGGTGGACGCTCGCGGACGCGTCACGCATCTGGCCTACGACGCGCGTGGCAACCTGGTGGAGCGCCGCATCGAGGGAACGGCGCTACCGTCCATGGAGACCGTGGCGGCCACGTTGCCCGTGCTTGACGCGCAGGGGCAGCCTGTCTCGGAGGTGGTGGAGAAGTGGGGCTACGAGGCGGGCTTCAACGCGCAGGTCTGCCATGTGGACGCGGAAGGGTACGCCACGGTCTCGCGGGTGGACTCCTCCGGAGATGCACCCGAGGACGTGCCCCCGGAGGGGACGGGACGCCTGTTGGAGACACGGCGCTACGTGAACCGGGTGCCGCGCGTCATGCTGACCTCCGCCGCGACCTGTGAGGAGGCCGTGGCTTCGCTGCAGGAGTCCCCTCGGGACGTCGTGCTGAGCTGGCGCTACTGCGGAGTTGAAGGCGCGACCTGCCCGCCATTGGCTGTCACTGGTGACTGGGTAGAGAGCGTAGGGGCGGACGGGCACTGGGAGTGGGCCACCGCGTACGACGTCTACGGGCAGCTGCGGACCAAGACGCTCCAGGTGGGCGGCACATCCACGGTGACGGTGCAGACCCTCTACGACGCCCGCGGGCGCCTGGAGGATGAGCAGGATGGGCTGGGACGCCATCGGAGCCAGCAGTGGGACGGACTGGACCGGGTCAAGCGCGAGGAGTGGGTGAATCCTCACGGTGAAGGACAGGTGCGCACGGCGCTGTACTACCCGGGCGGCCAGCTCCAGTACGAGACCCTGGGCGGGGACTTCACCCGTGAGCATTGGCTGGATGCCGCGGGCCGGCGGGCTGTGACGGTCGAGTCCGGAGGAGGCCTCGTTGCCTCGCTGGAGACCCGCTATGGCTATGACGACGCGGGCAACCGTACGTCTGTCGTGGACCGCCGCGGTGTCCGCACAACCACGATGTATGACTTCGCGGATCGTCCGGTGGAGGTGAAGGTGTCCGTGGCGGATGCGTCACGGTTCATGGCCCAGGGGGGCGACAGCGGCGACGTGAGTCGGATCTACACGCTCTCCCATGTGGCCTACGACGCCGCTGACAATAAGGTGGCGGAAGAGGACCTGTCTGGATTCGACAGGCATTACCGGCTGGACTCGCTCTATCGGGTCGTGGAAGAGCAGAGCCCGAATGTTCGGGGCGCGGACCTTGATGCACCGCTCGTACGCTATACGCAGACATTCGCATATGACCTGACCAGCCATCGGGTACGGCAGGTGGATGGGAACGGCCACGCCCAGACGGTGGAGTACGACCTGTTGGGACGTGCCATCGTCCAGACGGACGCCGCCGGCCGGGTCGAGCGGCGCGAATACGATGGGCGCGGCAATGTGACAGAGGTTCGCTGGGAAGCGGGAGGCGTCCAGCATCACAAACAGACCACGGCGTATGACGGCTTGAGCCGGGTGCTCTCGGTAACGGAGCGGGTGGCGACGGAGGCCGAGGAGTTAGTCTACACGACGCAGACTGTCCATGACGACGTGGCGCGTGTCGAGTGGACGCGCGATGCACGGGGCTTCGTTCAGGCTCGGCACCTGGATGGGCTGGGACGCGTCTTCAACGTGGTGGAGGACGCCGCGAATGGACCGCTGGCGCGCCAGCCGGACGATTCAAGGGTTGGGCCCGCGCTCAACCTGGTCCACACCGTGGAGTACGACCGGTACGGCCATGAGTCCGCGCGGGTAGATGCTCTGGGCCGGCGGACGGAGACGGTACACGACGCGCTGGGCCGGCTGCTGGAGGTGCACCGCCCCATGGGGGTCTCCGAGAGCCAGGCGCATGACGGGGAAGGTCATGTCATCCGCTCCGTCGACGGGCGCGGCGTGGAACGGCGCTTCACCTACGACGCGTTGGGGCGGCTGCGAAGCGAGGCCCTGATGGAGAGTTTGTCCCAAGGGGGGCAGGCCCTGACGGTGAGCGAGCGGACGTATGTGGATGTCCCGGACACGGAGGCCCTGACGCGCGAGCAGGTATTGGACGCACGAGGGCAACTCACTGTGACGTATCGTGACGGACTCCAGCGTGTCGTCCGCTACACGGATGCTGCGGGATATGCCTCGGACACTTGGTTCGATGCTCTCTACAAGCGCGTGGAGAGGAACGCGAAGGGGCACCTCACTCGCTTCGCCTACGACGCCGTGGGCCGGGTGTTGAGCCAGTCCGAAGCCGCATCGGTGAGCGGCCCGGCGGTCTACGGCCAGAGCTGGCAGTACGGAGATGCGACCCGCGAGCAGACACATTGGGACCGGCGCCAGGTGCCTGAGACACACCGGGAGGATGGCCTGGGGCGCAAGGTGCACTCCTCGCGGGGGCAGGGCCAGGATGTGGCGGAGGAGTCCTGGACCTATAACGCCGCGGGGCAGGTGGTGCGGGCAGTGGACGCGAATGGCTACGCGACCACCCGGCTCTACGATGGAGCGGCGCGTCTGGTGGAGGAGACGCAGGGCTCCGGAACGGCGGAAGCGGCGACGACCGTGTTCCAGTACGACGCCGCCGGCCAGCTGACGCAGAAGAAGGGACCTCGCGCCACGGGTGTTCTCTTCGATGCGCGCTACACCTACGACGACCTGGGGCGGCGCGTGCGCGAGGAGGATGCGCTCGGGCAGGTCACGGCGTGGGCCCATGACGCCGTGGGCAACCGTGTGTGCATGCAGCAACCGCTCGGCGCTCCCGTGCTCTTACATGATGGTGCGGTCGGGCTGACGCTGGAGCAGGTGGAGGAGCAGGTCTGCACGGGTACGTACGTGACGCGGTACGCCTATGACGAGCAGAGCAAGCTGCTGTCCGTCACGGATGCCGCAGGTGGGCTCACGTCCTATGTCTATGACGCGAACCGCAACCTGGTGGCGAAGCAGGACGCGAATGGGAGCCTCACGACCTACGAGTATGATGCGCGCAACCTGCGCACGGCCGAGCATCAGCACCTGGACTCGCATGTGCGGATGACGGCGGATCAGCGGAGTCAGGTGCCGCTGTTCGAAGCCGGCGCGACGCCGTCGGGCAGCGTGGGCACGCTGACGTGGTTCCACACGTATGACGCGAACGGGAACCTGGACTCCATGACCGACCCGAAGGGGCAGGTGACGGTGTCTGGGTATGGGCTCCTCGACCGGCTGGAGTCACGCGTTTACTCGCAGCATGTGCAGCCGCGAGAGCTACCGTCGGTGAACGCGGAGGGTTTCGCGTATGACGGTAACGGGAACCTCCTGCGTGAATCGCTGCTCAAGCAGACGCCGGGTGGCGTGGTAGAGGATGCGACGGCATACACATATGACACGCTCGATCGTGTGAAGACGCGGCTGAGGGAGCAGGACGGAAAGCAACTCTCCTTTGGATACGACGCCATGGGGCACCGTACGAGCGTGACGGACTCGGACGGAGTTGTAACGGGGTATGCGTACGATGCCTTGGGGCGCCTGCGGCAGACGACTCTTCCGGTCGGCGTCGTGGAGTACCGGTCCTGGCCGGACTCCTTGCCCAAGGGGGTGGTGTGGCCCAACGGCTTGTCGGAAGGGCGCTGCTATGACGCGGCCGGGCGGTTGGTTGAGGTTGTCACTGTCCGGGGCGCGGTCAGCGATACGTGTCAAGCGAGTGGACCTGTGGTCAGCCGGTTCGCCTACACCTACGACGCCAACGGGAATCGATCCTCGCAGGTGGAGACGCGCACGTCCCCCTCAACGCAGGTGCTGGGTGCCAGTGTGAGGACCGGGTACGGCTACGACGTCTTGAATCGGCTCACAGGAGTGGGCTCGTCTGACGGACAATGTACGTTGTATCGGCTGGATGCCGTGGGTAACCGCACGGGTGAGCGTCGGATTCCATCTAGATTTGCGGCGGGGCTTGGTCCCGATGCCTACACCACACTGATTCCCCAGTGGCTCACGCGCGATGTCACCGGAACCTTCAACCGGGTGGACTGGCTGAGCGGGTTCGTGGATGCGAAGGATGCCTCGCGGAACACGGTGCTGAACTACGACCTCATGGGCAACCTGGTGGAGAAGGTGACACAAGAGGGGACCCGCACCTTCGCCTGGGACATCCGCAACACCCTCACCGCCGTCTATGACAACGAGCAGGAGGTGGGGCGATACGACTACGATAACAACCTCCAGCGGACGCAAAGGAGCACGGCGTCTGAAGACGTCGCATATGTGCTGGATGATGGCTTCATCCTACAGGAACTGGATGGGGCCCAAGTCACGCATCCGTCGAAGCGGCGCTATCACTATGGCGGGGGGCCGTTGGCCGTCAGCGAAGTGGGCTCCGCAGCGACGAACTTCCTGGGGACGGATGCGCTGGGGAGTGTGACGGACGCACTGTCTACGAGTGGTACCGTCACCGCGGCCCGGCAATACGACGCCTGGGGCAGTTACCGAAGTGGCTCAGCGCCCACGGCCAGTGAGTTCAAGCTCGGTTATACGGGACACCAGTACGATGTGGAGACGGGGCTCACCTATGCACGAGCCCGGTACTATGACAGCGAGCTGGGGCAGTTCATTTCAAGGGATTCGTACGAGGGACAGTTGGACGATGCGCCAAGCCTGCACCGGTATACATACGCGCACGGAAATCCACTCAGCTACCACGATGACGATGGCCACTCTGCTACAGCCGTTGGCACTGCTCTGGGCTTCGCGTGGGGCGTAGGCCAAGCCATTGGAGCGGGGGGCAACGACCTGCTCTGGGGACAGCGCAGGAGTCTTGGCGACTACGCTTCTATCGTGGCGCAGAACACCATCGGTGGAGCCGAACTGGGCCTGAGCATCGACGCCACGGTGCTTTCGGGTGGAACGGGGTACCTTGTTGGCGGCGCGCTCGGGAACGCGGGGTTCGATTCACTGACGTTTGATGGTTCGGCAAAGAGCTGGCAGCAGCACGCCGACGACCAGGTCATCGAAGGAACCAAGGGGGCTGTTCTTGGCTATGGACTCGGAAAGGCGCTGCCAGTGGTCGGTGCTGGGGCAGTATGGGTCACCAGCAAGGTGCCTGGAGGCACGGCAGCGATGGCGCGAGCTGGTGCGCTGGGCGGGCGAGTCCTGAATGCTGTGGCGAGTCGACTGCCGAAGGCAGAGTTGGGCGAGTTGGGAGCCGCCGCCAATCCGTTTGGTCGCACCGCTACTGCTTCAGAGTCAGTGGTCGTCGAGTCCGCAGAAGGCGGAACTGTGGCACTTGTAACTCAGCAGGGTCCATTGCCAAGTGCTGGAAGTTCCAATAGCCCCCTGGCGGTAAGACGAATTGCCTTGAAGGATTCGGCGGAGGAGCTTGATCCAATAATCGCTCGCCAGGTTGGTCTGGGGGTTGCCGAGAATTCAGTTGCAATGAAGTCGTATTCCCAGATGCAGAAGGCGTTTTTCGATGTGGTGCTGGATTATGGTTACGGAAGCGCTCCGAATAAGGGGCTCCTGGGGCTCACGAACCCGTTTACGCAACAGGCGAATGTTTACATGAGGAATATTGGCAGCGTGGACGATGCGGTTGCGACGATCGTTCATGAGTCAAGTCATGTTCGAAGTCTTCAGTTGGGCCGTCCGACGAATACGATTCATGATGAATACATGGCTTTCAGGCGGGAATTCTTGGCCAAGTACCTTCGCCGGCCGAATTTTACTGAGCGGTTGAAGATTTGGCGTGGTGTGATGGAGGACTATGGTCATCTTGAGATGGGGAAGGTTCCTGCGTTGTTTGAGGGGTTGTGAGTATGGATGAGGTTGTGTTTGCCGGGGATGTGCGGGCTGCGATAGAAATCGCTAAGTCTGGAGGTAGGGTGCTTTGCCCGAGATGTTGCTCAGTGTTGAAGATTGCTACCACTTTGGAGGATGCGAGGAGGTTGGGAACTCATCCGGGTATCTTCTGTTCGGTGGATGCCAGGCACTGTGCTGTTCATTTTAATCTGTCCGAGGTGCGTGACAGGGTGATGAAGCAATTTGAGAAGCCCAAGAGTTCGGAATAGCTGGTTGCTCGGACGAGAGGCCTGGGGTGATGCTTCACGAGGCGTACTGGCTCATCAGGCCTGAACCGGCTGTCCTGTCTCATTCACGCCTCGGCTGATTGAGTCGTGCGCGAGGGATGAGCTTGCCCGGGTTTGGTGGCTCTCCCGCAGTTTGTGTGACGCGCAAGCTCAGGAGGCAAGCAGCGCGCGACGGCGCAGCAGGTCGAAGCTGGCTCGCCCATACATCTGCCGCTTCAGGAGTTTGAGTTTCGTGATGTGGCCTTCGGACTGCGCGTTGCTCCAGGGGGTGGTCAGCGCGGCCCGGACGGCATCCTGAAGGGTCCCCTCATTTAGCGAGTTGATCAGCACACGCTTGCTTGGCCGCAGCGTGCGAAGGTGCTGGCACCCGCGCCAAGAGGAGGCCACCATGACGCGCAAGGTGGCCATTGACGAAGAGCA
>NZ_JAYESI010000064.1:0-10855 GCF_041903675.1 Corallococcus sp. RDP092CA
GCTGGTGGGGTGGCTGGTGCTGCCTGCGTCAGCGTGGGCTTGCTCGTGTATTTTTCGCGACCAGGGACTCGTCAGCGCGTTGGAGGAGGCCCGGTTTCAGGCCGACTTCATCTATCTGGCGCACGCCCGTGACTCGAAGGAACCATCCAGAGGCTTCGCCACCGTGGAGGTCCTGGAGGCCTTCAAGGGTGACGTCAAGGCAGGTGAAGTCTTGCAGCTTTCCTACGGCTGGAGCGGGGACTGCCGCCTGGTCGTGCCTCCGGGCCAGACGTGGTTGCTCTATGCCCACGGCGCCAGCCCGACGGAGGTCAATCTCTGTTCGAGAAGCCGGCCGGTCCTCCCGGATGACAGCGAATTGACCTGGCTTCGCACGGGTGTCCTGCCGCCAGTGCCTGTATCACTCCAGCGCGAGGTCGCGAGCTGCGAGGTGTGTGAGCTCGAAGCGATTGGAGGACGCCTGCTGGTCTCCCCGGGAATGCCTCCGGCCAGTCGCTCCAGGTGGGGGGATGGGGAAGTGCAGGCGCGATGGAGGGCGGGCCAACCGTTCTTCGCGTATGCGGGAATGGGGGAGGACGTGGTGGTCGGAGTGTCCCGTGAGGGGCGTGCCTTCTTGCTGACCGATGCCTCTCATGAGTCCTCCGCGCGCAGGGTCTGCGAACGGCGGATCCAGCTCCGTTGGTGCAAGCGATTGGAGTTCCAGAACAAGGGGCAGTCCTCGTCGGTCTTCCGCTGTGTCGAGCCGGGGGAGCCCCAGGACGTCTGCGACGAGCAGCCGAGTCGGAAGATGCAATGGCTGCCGATGGAGCGGCTTCCTCCTGGAGCCTGTCGCTGGAACAAGCCCGATGCGCCCTCCTGCTATCTGGCCGAGGCCCGCTTCCCCTTTCCCTCGGGCAGCCCGGTCTTGCCGGTCCTGGCCTGTCATGCCCTGGAACCGGGAGCGGGCTCCGGCGCCTATGTCTGTGAGGTGAAGACCGCGCCGGAGCGCATCTCCCCGGAGCCGTGAGCACTCAGCGCGCTGGTTCTTCGTCCTCGTTCAGGAGGCCGTGCTTGCGGAGCTTGTCGTGCAGCGTGGCGCGGCCGATGCCCAGTGCCCGGGCCGCCTCCGTGCGCTGTCCCTTGGAGGCCGCGAGCGCCGCGAGGATGAGCGCCCGCTCGTGCGCGTCCAGTTGCTCTCTCAGGGTGCCTCCCGCGTTGGATGCCGGCTGCGGCGCGGGGGGGCTGGCGCCTCCAGGCAACAGCTCCAGGTCCAGGGCGCCGTCGGCGGACAGCACCACGGCGCTCTCCAGGGCGTTCTCCAGCTCACGCACGTTGCCGGGCCAGGAGTAGGCCGTGAGCCGCTCCAGGAGGGCGGGCGTCACGGGCACCGGCGGCATGCGAAACCGTTCGGTGTGGCGCGCGAGGAAGTGCTTCGCGAGCGCGGCGATGTCCTCCGGGCGGCTGCGCAGTGGAGGCACCTGGAGCGTCACGACCTTGAGCCGGTAGTAGAGGTCCTCGCGGAAGCGGCCCTCCGCCACGCACCGCGGCAGGTCACGGTGGGTGGCGGCCAGGACGCGGACGTCCACCGGGAACGGGCGGTCCTCGCCCACTGGCCGCACTTCGCCCTCCTGTAGGACGCGCAGGAGCTTCGCCTGGAGGGGCAGGGCGAGCTCTCCGATTTCGTCCAGCAGCAGGGTGCCTCCGGAGGCCTCACGGAAGAGGCCCGGCCGGGCGCGCACGGCGCCGGTGAACGCACCCCGCGCATGTCCGAAGAGCTCCGCCTCCGCGAGCTCCGGCGTGAGCGCGGCGCAGTTGAAGCGCACGTAGGGCTTGTCCGCGCGCGGAGAGGCGCGCACCAGGGCCTCGGCGACGCGCTCCTTGCCGGTGCCACTCTCTCCGGTGATCAGCACCGTGACGTCGCGAGGCCCCACGCGCTGGATGAGCAGGGCGAGCCGCGCCATCGAAGGCGACACGAAGACCAGCGAGCGCAGCAGGTTCACCTCGCCGGACAGCCGCTCGTTCTCCGCCTCCAGGTGGACCATCCCGAGCGCCCGGCGCACCACGGCCAGCACGTCGTCCACGTCGAACGGTTTGCGGAAGTAGTCCAGCGCGCCCAGCTTCATGGCCTCCACGGCGTGACGTTCAGAGCCGTGCGCGGTGATGAGGATGACCCGGGGCGCACGCGGGCGCGCGTGAACCCGGCGGAGCAGCTCCATGCCATCCATGCGCGGCATGCGCAGGTCGCTGAGCACCAGGTCCACGGGCGGCTCCGCGTCCAGGCGCGCGAGCGCGGCCTCTCCGTCCACCGCCTCCTCGACTTCGAGCCCGTCGTCCTCCAGCAACCCGCGCAGCGTGTAGCGCACGCCCGCGTCGTCATCCGCCACCAGCACGCGGGCCTTCATGGCAGGGCCTCCCTTCGCGGCGCTTCCGTCGTGGGGGGCGCGGCGGGCAGGCTCAGCTCCGCCACGCAGCCTCCGCCCTCGCGAGCGCGCAGGCTCAGCTCTCCGCCGTGCTGGCGCATCAAGGCCCGCGACAGCGCCAGCCCCAGGCCGGAGCCGTGGGGCTTCGTGGTGATGCCCGGCTCGAAGACGCGCTCGCGCACCTCCTCCGCGAGCCCGGGGCCCCGGTCGCGCACCTCCACGCGGCCTTCGCCCTCCGGCGTCGCCCAGGCCTGGAGCTCCACCGTGGTGCCCCTCGGCGCGGCGTCCAGCGCGTTCTGCACCACGTCGATCAACACCTGCCGCACCTTGCGCGCATCGCACCACGCCTCCACCGGCGGCCCGTCCGCGACCTTCAACGCCACGCCCCGTTCTCCCGCCATGCCTTCGTGCAGCTCCGCCACCTGCCGGCACAACCCCTCCAGCGGCACGGGCGCCTCGTTGAGGGGGAGCAGCGGCCGGGAGAAGTTGAGGAACCCTTCGAGGATCTCCTGCATCCGGTCCACCTCCCGGCGCAGCACCGCCAGCCGCTCCGCGGGCCGTCCCTCCACCTCGCGGGCCACCATCGCGGCCAGCCCCTTCACGCTCGCGAGCGGGTTCTTCAGCTCGTGCGCGATCTCTCCCGACAGCGTGGTGAGCGAGCGCACCCGCTCCTCGTGCGCCTTCAGGGCCTCATCCCGCGCGTCCAGCGCGGTGCGCACCATGCCCCGGAACGTGTGCCGCAGCGTCGTGCCGATGAAGTTCACCCACATCATCAGGAACGCCGTCACCGCGAGCATCGTCACGAGCAGCGCGTCGTTGTGCCCCGCGCGCCGGCCGCCCCCGAAGAGGGCAGGCACCAGGTCATCCACCGCGCCCGTCAACGTCACCGCCGCCTGCACGCCCACCAGCGCGAGCAGGTAGCCCATCCACCTGCGAGCGCGGTCCGGAGGGAAGAGGATCGCCGTGGCCAGGGTCGCTGGCAGCACCAGCGGAATGAGCGGGCTCTCCAGTCCCCCCAGCGACAGGTTCACCACGGTGAAGAGCGGGAACGCCACCAGCGGCAACACCGTGCCCGACTCGTGCGACACCACCGGCTGTCGCCGCCACGACGCGACGACCGCCAGCCCCACCAGCACGATCCCCAGCGCGAGCGCCACGCACCACCGGCGCCAGGTGGACGTGTCCCCGATGAGGCCCAGCGACACCATCGCCACCGGCAGCGGGCTCAGGAACGCCATCACCTTCGTCACCTGCCGGAACATCCGCGAGAACGCCTCGCGCTGGACCTGCTCGACTCCGGCGGCCGTGGGCTGGGGTAGGGAATGCAAGGCGCGTCCTCCTGGACCGGGGTGTCAACCCTATGCCCAAGCAAGCCGGATGCCCCAGCCTGGATGCCCCTGGGGCCATTCCGCGCCGCGTCTACCTGTTCGGCGAACCGGCGTCCGGCGCCGGAACGCCGAACAAGCGAGGGCCCTGCCCCCGAGGGCCCCCCTGGCGTTCAGTGCTGGCACGTCGAGTGCTCAAGGTGACGACAGGACACGGGTTCAGGACCTGCCCGTGCGCCAGACGCGGACCCCTCGGGCGAGGCGGGCGTAGCGTGGCCCCGCCGCGCTCGGGGGGCGCTCCATTCGCGGCGAGGCCGCGCCAGGAGGCACGGGTGTCGGGATCGGGCAGGAAGTCGAAACACTCGAAGCGGGGCATCGTCGCGGGGGCGGTGGTGGTGGCCGTCGTCGTGAGCGGCATCCTGTGGCTGCGGCGGCCGACCCCCGAGCCCCCACCGCGCTTCACCGGCTTCGTCGTCAGCGACAACGTCTACCTGTCCTCGCCGGTGGCCGGCATGGTGGCGTCCGTGTCGGTGGTGCGCGGCCAGCGCGTGGAGGTGGGCACGCCGCTGTTCCGCATGGACCCCACGTCGCTGGGGGCGCGGGCCGACCAGGCGCGGGCACAGGTGGGGCAGACCGAAGCCCAGCTGCTCGCCCGCCAGTCGGACGTGGCCCGCGCCCGCGCCGCGCTGGTCGCCGCGCAGGCGGAGGCGGAGCGCGCGGACGCGGAGCTGGCCAGGCTCGTCGCCGTCCAGCAGGCGATGGAGGGCGCCGTGACGCCCCAGCAGCTGGACCTGCTGCGCGCGACCGCGACGCGGGCCCACGCCCAGCGCGACGCGGCCCGCACGGACGTGGCGGCGGCGAACGCGCAGCTGGAGGTGGTCCGCGCCCAACTCGCCAGCGGACGCGCGGGCGTCACCGCCGCGGAGCAGCAGGTCGTGGAGCTGGCGCCCGTGTCCCCCGTCGCGGGCCGCGTGGAGGACGTCCTCTTCCAGCAGGGCGAGTGGGCCATGCCCAACGCCCCCGTCGTCAGCATCATCCCGGACGCGAAGCTGAAGGTGCGCTTCTACGTGCCGCAGGGCCGCGTGGCGTCCTTTCCGCCGGGCACCGAGGTGGCCATCGCCTGCGACGGCTGCGACACCGGGATGACCGCCCGCGTGGACTACGTCGCCCCGCGCCCGGAGTACACGCCGCCCATCATCTACAGCCTGGAGACGCGGCAGAAGCTGGTGTTCCTGCTGGAGGCGGTGCCCTCCGCGCCCACGCGGCTGCTGCCCGGGCAGCCCATCGACGTGACCCCCCTGAAGCAGGCACCGGTGGAGGTGGAGCGATGAACGCGCGAGCCATCGACGTGCGCGGCCTCAACAAGTCCTTCGGAGACCGGCATGTCGTGCGGGACGTCTCCATCGCCGTGGACGCCGGGCGCATCACCGGCTTCCTGGGGCCCAACGGCTCCGGGAAGACGACGACGCTGCGGCTCCTGTGCGGCCTGCTCACGCCCGACAGCGGCGAGGGCACCGTGCTGGGCATGGACTTCCGCGTCCGGGGCGACGCCATCAAGCGCCAGACGGGCTACATGACGCAGAAGTTCTCCCTCTACGAGGACATGACGCTGGAGGAGAACCTGGCCTTCGTCGCGCGCATCTACGGCCTGGACCGGCGGCGGGAGCGGGTGGACGACACGCTCCACCGGCTGGGCCTCTTCGACCGGCGCCGGCAGCTGGCGGGCGCGCTCTCCGGCGGCTGGAAGCAGCGCCTGGCCCTGGCCGCCGCGACGCTGCACGACCCCCGCCTGCTGCTGCTGGACGAGCCCACCGCGGGCGTGGACCCCAAGGCCCGCCGCGAGTTCTGGGACGAAATCCACACGCTCGCCGCGGGCGGCCTCACGGTGCTGGTGTCCACGCACTACATGGACGAGGCCGAGCGCTGCCACGACATCGGCTACATCCTGTACGGCCGCCTCATCGCGCGGGGCACGGCGGACGCGCTCATCCGCGACTCCGGCCTGGTGACGTTCCTGGGCGAGGGGCCCGGCGTCGACCACGTGGCGCACCTGCTGGCCCAGGCGGACGGCGTGCTCAGCGCCTCCGCGTTCGGCGCCTCCGTGCACGTCAGCGGCTTGAGGCGCGAGGCCCTGGAGGCCGCGCTCGTCCCCTGGCGCAAGGAGCCCTACCGGTGGCGCGAGGTGGAGCCCTCCCTGGAGGACGTCTTCATCCAGCTCATGGGTCGCGAGCGCGACGAACGGTACACGTCATGACGGGCCCGCTGCCGCGCATCCTGGCCGTGCTGCTCAAGGAGTTCACGCAGCTGCGGCGCGACCGCATCACCTACGCGATGATCCTCGTGATGCCGGTGATGCAGCTGCTCATCTTCGGCTACGCCATCAACATGGACCCCCGGCACCTGCCCGCCGCGGTGCTGTCCCACGACACCAGCACCCTGGCGGACTCCGTCGTCGCCGCGCTGGAGCGCACCGGCTACGTGGACGTGCGCTACCTGCCGCGCTCCGACGCGGAGCTGGAGCAGCTCATCCGCCGGGGACAGGTGATGCTCGGCATCACCATCCCGCCAGACTTCACCCGGCGGGTGCTCAAGGGGGAGCGCGCGCAAATCCTCGCGGAGGCGGACGCGTCCGACCCGCAGGCGGCGGCGGGGGCGCTCGCCGCGGTGAGCGTGCTGCCCACGGAGGCGCTGCGCAACGAGCGGGTGGGGCTGGGCCCGCCCCGGTCCACCGCGCCCGCCTTCGAGGTGGTGGTGCACCGGCGCTACAACCCGGAGGGCCGCTCGCCGTTCCACATCGTGCCGGGCCTGCTGGGCATCATCCTGTCCATGACGCTGGTGATGATGACCGCCATGGCCGTCACCCGCGAGCGCGAGCGCGGCACCATGGAGACGCTCCTGTCCACGCCCGCAACCCCGGCGGAGATCATGGTGGGCAAGCTCACGCCCTACGTCGTCGTGGGCCTGGTGCAGACCGGCGTGGTGCTGGGCATGGCGCGGGGGCTGTTCTCGGTGCCCATGGCGCGCACGCCCGCCGGCTGGCTGGCGCTGTCGTGCGGCATCGTGCTGTTCATCGTGGGCAACCTGTCGCTGGGCTACCTCATCTCCACCGTGGCGCAGAGCCAGCTCCAGGCGATGCAGATGTCCATGTTCTACATGCTGCCGTCCATCTTCCTCTCCGGCTTCGCCTTCCCCTTCCTGGGGCTGCCGCCGTGGGCGCGGGGCCTGGGCGAAGTCATCCCCGTGACGCACTTCCTGCGCATCGTCCGGGGCTCGCTGCTCAAGGACCAGGTGCTGGCGGACATGGGGAATGACCTGCTCGCGCTGGGGCTCTTCGTCATCGCGGTGGCGGGCGTGGCGCTCGCGCGCTCACGCACCACGCTGGATTGACGCCACACGTCGGCCTTGACGCGGTCGCGAACGCCAGACACGTGGACGGCGGGGCGATCCACCCGGACCGCCAATTGCAGTCTCCTTGCGCACCGGCGCCGCGCCCCACGTGATTTCGCGGGGTTCACGCCTGCGTCCGGTCTGGAGATGCCCATGTCACGTGACAGCTCCTTCGCGGTATGTGCGGTGCGGACTTCGCACCTGGTCGCGGCCCTGTTCATGGCGTCCCTCGCCGCCGGCTGTGGAGGCGGTGGTGCCGCTCCTGGCGATGACGACGATGTGGAGGACTGCGTTCCCAGGACCTGCGAGTCGCGGGGCTTCAACTGCGGTGCCACGACGGATGGCTGTGGCCACTCGCTCGACTGCGGCACCTGCGCGGCGCCCGCCGCCAGTGGGGGGGCTGGCCAGAACAACGTCTGTGGTGGACGAGGACGCCGTGGGCCCCATTGTCGGCAGCGGACCCGACAACGTGTGGTCCTTTGGCCGGGGTGGGCGGATGCAGCAGTGGAACGGGCAGGCGTGGAAGGCGAGGGCGCCGCTGCGCACGCTGGGGGAGGCGCAGGCCATCCATGGCACCGGGCCCTCGGACATCTGGGTGGCGACGGACACGGGCGTCCTGCACTGGAACGGCGGCGGCTGGTTCGAGCCCAAGATGGGCACCTCGCTCTCCGACGACGTTACGGGCGTCTACGCGGCCTCGCCGACGGAGGTCTGGGTGACCAGCTCGTTCCATGACGCCATCTACCGGTTCGACGGGGCCGGCTTCGTCGAGGCGTTCAGCACGGGCTCGGTGGACCTGTATGGCATCCACGGCGCGTCGGCGACGGACCTCTGGGCGGTGGGCAAGGCCGGGCAGGCCGTCCACTCCGACGGCACCACCTGGACACCGCAGCCCACGGGGGGCGACGCGTCGCTCAACGCCGTCTAGGTGCAGGGGCCCTCGCTCGCCATCGCGGTGGGCGACTCCGGCACCATCGTGCGCTGGGACGGCGCGGCCTGGAGCACGATGACCTCCGGCACCAGCCAGTCCCTGAAGGCCGTGTGGGGCAGCGGGCCGAACGACGTCTGGGCGGCGGGGGCGGGCGGCACGCTGCTGCGCTACGACGGCGCGCGCTGGCTTCCGGTGGCCAGCGGCACCTCGTCCCAGCTCAACGGGCTGATGGGGCGCTCCTCCTCCGAGGTCTGGGCGGTGGGCGACAACGGCACGCTGCTGCGCTTCGACGGGAGCCGGTGGAACGCGGAGACCACGGGCACCCGCCGCGTCCTCCGGGGCGTGTGGGCGCCGTCCTCCTCGGAGCTGTGGCTCGTGGGGGACACGGCGGTCCTGCACCGGCCCTGACCCCGGCCCGCCGCGCGAAGGCGCGCGAGCAGGCCTGAGCGTGCATCGCCGCAGGGCTCCCCTGGCGACCGGGGAGCCCCTTCCATCCCGGGCCCCGAGCGCGGCCCGCGGTCATCACCATCGTCTCCTGGTACCCCCTCCAGAAGGAGAATGGTGATGTGTTGCAACACACGACTCTGGCATTCCCACCACTGCATCCTGCCGCCGTACGTCAGCCGTCAGATTGCCCAGAACGGCTCGCCGCAGCAGCGGGCGCGGGCCCTGCGGACGCTCGCCGTCGACAGCACGCTGCGCTCCATCCGCTTGTCCACCAGCGGCGCGCCCCAGGCGGCGAAGCGCCTCATCCCCGGCCCCATGGTCGTGGAGAGCCACAAGCAGCGCACCATCTACAACGTGAAGAACACCGAGGCCCTTCCAGGTGACGAGGCCCGCCACGAGGGACAGGACGACACCGGCGACGCGGCGGTGGACGAGGCCTATACCGGCCTGGGCGCGACGTATGACCTCTACTGGGAGGTCTACGGGCGCAACTCCATTGACGGCAACGGCATGCCGCTGCTCGGGCACGTCCACTATGGCAGCGGCTACGACAATGCCTTCTGGGACGGCGAGCGCATGGTGTTCGGCGACGGCGATGGCGAGCTGTTCAACCGCTTCACCATCTCGGCGGACGTCATCGGGCACGAGCTGACCCACGGCGTGACGGAGCACGAGGGGCCTCTTGCCTACTTCCTCCAGGCGGGCGCGCTCAACGAGTCGCTGTCGGACTGCTTCGGGTCGATCGTGAAGCAGCGCCTCTTGAACCAGACGGTGGAGCAGGCCGACTGGCTCATCGGCGCGGGGCTCCTCACGACACAGGTCCAGGGCAAGGCCCTGCGCTCCATGAAGGAGCCGGGCACCGCGTTCGACGACCCGGTGCTGGGCAAGGACCCGCAGCCGGCCCACATGAAGGACTTCGTGAGGACGACGGAGGACAACGGCGGCGTGCACATCAACTCCGGCATCCCCAACAAGGCCTTCTGCGTCGCGGCCACGAACCTCAAGGGCTACGCGTGGGACAAGGCCGGCCTCATCTGGCTGGAGGCGCTGCGCGACCCGAGGCTCAAGGCCAACGCCTCGTTCCTCTCCTTCGCCCGGCTCACCGTGACGGCGGCCGCCCGGCTCTACGGGAGCGGCGACGAGGAGCAGATCGTCCGCGACGCCTGGAACCAGGTGGGCATCAGCGTCTCCAAGGAGCGGGCCGCCGCGCCGGCCTGGACGCCGCCGCTGCAGAAGCAGGCCGCGCAGCCGGTACAGCGCAAGAACTAGGGCCTGGAGGGCTTGAGATGCGAATCGAGCTCAAGCAGGAGGGAGGCCTCGCCTACTTCCCGGGCTTGGCCAGGCCCCGCTCCGTGGACCTGACGGCACTGCCTCCCGCCACGGCGGAGGCCCTCCAGCGGGAGGTGCGGGAGGCCCGCTTCTTCGAGCAGCCGGCGACCGTGGGCGGTGGCCCCACCGCGGGCGCGGACCGGACGAGCTACACCGTCACCATCGAGGATGACGACGGGAGGAGGCACTCGGTCCGGCTGGTGGAGCCGGTGCAGGAGCCGCACCTGCGCGCCCTGCTGGGCCTCATCCAGGAGGCCCAGCGGGAGCAGCGATAGGGCCCCTGGAGGTTAGTAGCGCGGGCGGGTGGGGAGGTTCAGGTCGTCGCGGAGGACGTTCTCCCCGGGGCGGCCGCCCTGCACCACGTCCGGCGTGGACGGGTCCTGGTCCAGGTCGATGGGCAGGCCCACCGCGGACGTCTCGCGGTTGTTCACGCCGTTCTTCGCACCGCGCGCCAGCGTGCCGTTGGCGTAGTCCGAGGCGTGCACCAGCTCGTGGAACAGGCCCACGACGGGCGGACGGTTCTGCCAGTCCTCGTTGCCCAGCGAGATGCGCGTGGTGTTGTAGTTCACCGTGCCGTTGGTGCCCTTGCCCGGCGTGCCGTCCGTGTTGAACCAGGCGTCGTCCTTGTTCTGCGCGGACGCGGAGTTGCCGCTGAGCGTCTCCTGGATGGTCGCGGTGTGGCCGCTGTCATCCAGCGTGCGCAGCAGCTCCTGCCCCGAAGGCAGCGACCGCAGCGCGTCCAGGTCCGACTGCGCCCGCGCCTGGAAGTCCGCGCTGCCCGAGACCGTCACCGAACGCCCGCGCTGATCCGCGTCCGTCATGTCCACGATCTCACGCTCGCCCTCGGCCGCGTCGGCGGTGGTCTCGTTCTCCTCCACGTAGAGCTTGTCCGTGCCCGCGCCGCCCCGGACCGTGTCCTCGCCCGCGCCGCCCGCCACCGCGTCGTTGCCCGCGCCACCCGACAGCGTGTCGTTGCCCCGGCCGCCGATGACCTGGTCAACTCCTTCGCCACCGACGGCCCGGTCGTCGCCCGCCCCGCC
>NZ_JAYESI010000065.1:0-9043 GCF_041903675.1 Corallococcus sp. RDP092CA
CGGATGCCCTCAAGGCGCACCTCAAGCAGCGGCTTCCCGAGTACATGGTCCCCTCCTCCCTCCTCGTGCTCGACGCCCTGCCCCTCAACGCCAACGGCAAGGTCGACCGCAAGGCCCTGCCAGAGCCGGAGGAGGCCTCGCGCACTGCCGCCTACGTCGCGCCGAGCACCGCCACCGAGAAGCAGCTCGCGGCCCTCTTCGCCGAGGTCCTCCGGGTGGAGCAGGTGGGTCTCCACGATGACTTCTTCGCGCTGGGAGGCCACTCGCTGCTGGCCACGCAGCTCGTCTCGCGCGTGCGGGCCACGCTCGGGCGGGAGCTGCCCCTTCGGATGCTCTTCGATGCACCGACCGTGGGCGCTCTCGCGCTGAAGCTCACCGACTCTCGGCCGGCGGCGCTCTGGGAGGCGCCGCCCCTCCGGTCCGCGTCACGCTCGGGAGCCATTCCGCTCTCCTTCGCCCAGCAGCGCCTCTGGTTCCTGGATCAGCTCACGCCGGGGGACGCGTCGTACAACATCGCCACCGCGCTCCGGCTGAAGGGGCCCGTGGACGTCGAGTCGCTGCGACGCGCCTTCGAGTCCCTGGTCGCCCGCCACGAATCCCTGCGCACGACCTTCCACGAGCATGAAGGACAGGCCACGCAGCACATCCACGCGCCGGACACGTGGACGCTGCCCCAGGTGGACCTGGCCTCGCTGCCCGACGTGCAGCGCGAAGCCGAGGCCCTGCGCCGGATCTCCAGGGAGGCGAACCAACCCTTCCACCTGGAGCGGGGCCCGCTCCTGCGCACGACGCTGGTGCGGCTGGGGGACGAGGACCACCTGTTGCTCGTGACGATGCACCACATCGTCTCCGACGGCTGGTCCATGGGCGTGCTCGTCCGTGACCTGGTGGCCTTCTACGAGGCCTACAGCGCCGGGCAGACGCCCGCGCTCGCCCCGCTGCCGGTGCAGTACGCGGACTTCGCGGAGCGGCAGCGCCAGTGGCTCCAGGGAGAGACGCTGGACGCGCAGCTGGGCTACTGGAAGCAGCAGCTCGCGGGCGCGGCGTTCGCCCTGGAGCTACCGACCGACCATCCGCGGCCGGCCATCCAGTCCCACCAGGGCGCGGCCATCTCCGTCCAGGTCTCCCAGGCGACGTCCGACGCGCTCAAGGCCCTGGCCCAGCGCGAGGGCGCCACGCCCTTCATGGTGCTGCTCGCGGCGTTCCAGGTGCTCCTGTCGCGCTACTCCGCGCAGGAAGACCTCACCGTGGGCTCACCCATCGCGGGCCGCACGCAGGCGGAGACGGAGGGCCTCATCGGCTTCTTCGTCAACACGCTCGTCCTGCGCGCGCGCGTGACGCCGGAGGCTTCGTTCCGGACGTTGCTCGCCCAGGTGCGCGGCACGACGCTCGCGGCCTACGAGCATCAGCACGTCCCCTTCGAGAAGCTGGTGGAGGTCCTCCAGCCCGTGCGGGACACGAGCCGCAGCCCGCTGTTCCAGGTGATGTTCGCGCTCCAGAACGCCCCCGCGGGGGACCTGCGCGTTCGCGGCCTCACCTTCCAGCAGGTGCTCACCGAAGGGCGCACCGCCAAGTTCGACCTCAACCTGGGGATGCAGGACACGCCCCAGGGCTTCGTGGGCTTGCTGGAGTACAGCACCGCCCTCTTCAAGCGGAGCACCATCGAGCGGATGGCCCGCCACCTCCACACCCTGCTGGAGGCCGTGGCCGCGAAGCCCGAGCAGCCCGTGGCCGAGCTGCCCCTCCTCTCCCCTGAGGAGCGGCAGCGCGTCCTCGTGGAGTGGAACGACACCGCTGTCGCCTGCCCCACCGACGTCCCCGTCCACGTCCACTTCGCCCGGCAGGCCCAGCGCACGCCCGACGCCGTGGCCCTCGTCCTGGGGGACTCGACCCTGACGTATGCCCAACTCGACTCCCGCGCCAACCAGCTCGCCCATCACCTGCTCGCCCTCGGCATTGCCCCGGGCGCTCGCGTCGGCCTCGCCCTCGAGCGCTCCTTCGAGCTGGTAACCGCCCTCCTCTCCATCCTCAAGGTGGGCGCCGCCTTCGTCCCCGTGGACCGCAACGCCCCAGTGGACCGCATCGCCTCCCTGCTGGAGGACGCCGACGTCCACTTCATCATCACCCACCAGCCCTTCGCGTCCCTGCTGCCCGCCACCGGCGCGCGCGTGTGGCTGGATGAGCAGCGCGAGGTCATCGCCACGCGGCCCACGCACGCGCCGGAGGTCCGCGTGGATGGTGAAGCCCTCGCCTACGTCATGTTCACCTCCGGCAGCACCGGCCGCCCCAAGGGCGTCTGCGTGCCTCACCGCGGCATCTCCCGGCTGGTGCTCGGCAGCTCCTTCATGCGCTTCGGGCCCGACGAAGTCTGGCTCCATGCCGCGCCCATCGCCTTCGACGCCTCCACCCTCGAAATCTGGGGCGCACTCCTCCACGGCTCGAAGCTCGTCCTCGCGCCGCCCCACGCCTTCTCGTTGGAGGAGCTGGCCGCCCTGCTGCGCCAGCACCGGATCAGCTCGACGTTCCTCACGACCGCGCTCTTCGAGCAGATGGTCCTCCACCAGGGCGAGGCGCTCGCGGGCGTGCGGCAGCTCCTCTCCGGTGGCGACGTGGCGCCCGCGGACCGCGTGCGCGAGCACCTCGCCCGCATCCCGGAAGGGGCCACCTTCGTCAACGGCTACGGCCCCACGGAGAACACCACCTTCTCCTCCACCTTCACGCTGCGGCACGGCGCGAGCGAGGAGGGCGCGATCCCCATTGGCCGACCGCTGTCCAACTCCACGGTCTACGTGCTCGACGCGCGCCTGCACCCAGTGCCGGTGGGCATCGCCGGCGAGGTCTTCGTCGGCGGCCCGGGCCTCGCCTGGGGCTATCTGCACCGTCCGGACCTGACCGCGGAGCGCTTCGTCCCGCACCCGTTCGCCGCCACGCCGGGCGAGCGCCTCTACCGCACGGGAGACCAGGCTCGCTGGCGGGAGGACGGCACGATCGACTTCCTGGGCCGCGCTGACTTCCAGGTGAAGGTGCGTGGCTTCCGCATCGAGCTGGGTGAGGTCGAGGCCGCGCTGCGCGCCACCACCGGCGTCAACGAAGCGGTCGTCGTGGCCCGGGGCACCGGTGTGGACAAGCGCCTCGTGGGCTACGTCACCGAGCGCGCGGGCCACTCGCTGACGCCCGACGCCCTCAGGGCGAGCCTCAAGCAGCGGCTGCCGGAGTACATGGTGCCGTCGGCCTTCGTGGTGCTGGCCGCGCTGCCGCTCAACGCCAATGGCAAGGTGGACCGCAAGGCCCTGCCGGAGCCTGGAAGCGCGCCGCGGAGCGCCGACTACGTCGCGCCGAGCACCCCCACCGAGGAGCAGCTGGCCGCGCTCTTCGCCGAGATCCTCCGGGTGGAGCGCATCGGCGTGCGGGACGACTTCTTCGCCATGGGAGGCCACTCGCTGCTGGCCACGCAGCTCGTCTCGCGCGTGCGCTCCACGTTCCGTGTGGAGCTGCCGCTGCGGGCCCTCTTCGAGGCACCCACCGTCGAGGCGCTCGCGCCGAAGCTCGCGGATGCACGGTCCGCCGCGCTCCGGGGACCGCCCCTGCGGCCCATGCCGCGCGACGGCGTCGTTCCGCTGTCCTTCGCCCAGCAGCGCCTGTGGCTGCTGGATCAGCTCCAGCCGGGAGACATCTCGTACAACATCCCCATCGCGCTCCGGCTGACGGGCCAGGTGGACATGGAGTCGCTGCGCCGCGCCTTCGAAGCGCTGGTGGAGCGCCACGAGTCGCTGCGCACGACGCTCTCCGCGGCCCAGGAGGAGCCGTCGCAGTGCATCCAGGAGCCCTCCGGCTGGGAGCTGCCCCTCATCGACCTGACGACGCTCCCGGAGTCGCGGCGTGAAGAGGAGGCCCAGCGCGCCGCGGCCACGGAGGCGCGGCGGCCGTTCGACCTCGCCAGGGGCCCGCTGCTGCGCAGCACCCTGGTGCGCCTGACCGACGAGTCGCACCTGCTGCTGGTGACGATGCACCACATCGTCTCCGACGGCTGGTCCATGGGCGTGCTCGTGCGGGAGGTGGCTGCCTTCTACGCGGCCTTCTCCTCCGGCACCACGCCGACGCTGGCTCCGCTGCCCGTGCAGTACGCGGACTTCTCGATGTGGCAGCGGGGCTGGCTCCAGGGCGAGGCCCTGGACGCGCAGCTCGGCTACTGGAAGCAGCAGCTCGCGGGCGCGCCTGCCGCGCTGGAGCTGCCCACGGACCGCCCGCGCCCACCGGTGCAGTCACGCCGGGGCGCGACGGTGGACCTGCGTGTCTCCGCGGAGCTCTCCGAGTCCCTCAAGGCCCTGGCCCAGCAGGAGGGCGCCACGCCCTTCATGGTGCTGCTCGCGGTGTGGCAGCTGCTGTTGTCGCGCTACTCCGGCCAGGACGACATCAGCGTGGGCACGCCCATCGCGGGCCGCACCCACGCGGAGACGGAAGGGCTCATCGGCTTCTTCGTCAACACGCTGGTGCTGCGCGGCCGGGTGGAGCCGCGCGCGACCTTCCGTGAGTTCCTCGCGCAGGTGCGCGGCACGACGCTCGCGGCCTATGAGCACCAGCACCTGCCGTTCGAGAAGCTGGTGGAGGTCCTCCAGCCCTCGCGCGACCTGAGCCGCAGCGCGCTCTTCCAGGCGATGTTCTCCCTGCAGAACGCGCCCACGGAGGCGCTGCGTCTGCCGGGCCTGTCCTTCCAGAACGTCCCGGTGGATTCGAGCACCTCCAAGTTCGACCTGACGTTGACGCTGGCGGAGTCCAGCCAGGGCTTCGTCGGAAGCCTGACGTACGCCACGGATCTCTTCGAGGCCCCGACCGTGCAGCGCATGGCGGGCCACCTGGGCGTGCTGCTGGAGGCCATCGCCGCGCAGCCCGACTCGTCGCTCGCCAGCCTCCCCCTGCTCACGGCTCCGGAGCGCCAGCAGCTCCTCGTCGACTGGAGCGGCCCCCGCGCGGACTTCCCTCGCGACCTCTGCTTCCATGACGCCTTCTCCGCCCAGGCCCTCCTCACCCCAGACGCCCTCGCCGTCATCTGCCGCGACCAGCACCTCTCCTTCCGCGAGCTCGACGTCCGCTCCAACCAGCTCGCTCACCGCCTGGTGAAGCTCGGCGTCCGCCCCGACGTCCTCGTCGTGCTCTGCGTGGAGCGCTCCGTCGAGGCCCTCGTCGGCATCCTCGGCATCCTCAAGGCCGGCGGCGCCTACGTCCCCATCGACCCCAGCTACCCCCGTGACTGGCTTGCCCACGTCCTGGCCGACACCGCCGCCCCGCTCGTCCTCACCCAGCAGCGCCTGCGCGACTCCCTGCCACCTCACTCCGCACACACCCTCTTCCTCGACTCCGACTCCGAGTTCCTCTCTCGCGAGCCCTCCCACGCCCCCTCCACCTCCGTCTCGCCGGAGCACCTCGCCTACATCATCTACACCTCTGGCAGCACCGGCCGCCCCAAGGGCGTGATGATCCAGCACCGCTCCGTGCTGAACCTGCGTGCAGCCCTCGCCTCCACCGTCCACGCGGAGGCCCGGCCGGGGGAGCGCGTCAGCGTCAACGCGCCTCTCTCCTTCGACGCGTCGGTCAAGCAGCTCGTCCAGGTGCTCGACGGCCACACCCTCTGCATCGTCCCCGATGAGGCCCGCGCCGACGTCGGCGAGCTGGTGAAGCGCATCGGCCAGGACGCGCTGGACGTCCTCGACTGCTCTCCGGCCCACCTGCGCCTGCTGGTGGATGAGGGCCTGCTGGAGCGCACCGCCATTCCCAGCCGCGTCCTCGTCGGTGGTGAGGCCATGGACCCCGCCACCTGGCGCCACCTGGCCCAGGCTCCGCGTCCTCGCGTCTTCAACGTCTACGGCCCCACCGAGTGCACCGTCGACGCCACCGCCTGCGCCTTCGACGCCTCCTCCACCCCCACCATCGGCAAGCCCCTGCCCAACGTCCGTGCCTACGTGCTGGACAAGACGCTGCGCCCCGTCCCCGTCGGGGTCGCCGGGGAGCTCTTCATCGGCGGCGAGGGCGTCGCTCGCGGCTACCTCCACCGTCCCGAGCTGACGGCCGACCGCTTCATCCCGGATGCCTTCTCCTCCTCCCCGGGTGCACGCCTCTACCGCACTGGCGACGTGGTGCGCTGGCGCGCGGACGGGATGCTCGACTACCTGGGCCGCGCCGACTTCCAGGTGAAGGTCCGCGGCTTCCGCATCGAGCTGGGCGAGATCGAGTCCTGCCTGCTGCGGCATCCCGCCGTGCATCAGGCTGTCGTCCTCGCCCGTGAGGATGTGCCCGGAGACAAGCGGCTCGTCGCGTACCTCGTCCCCGAGGCTGGCCAGTCCCTCGATGACACGGAGGTGCGTGCCTTCCTCAAGCAGCACCTGCCCGAGTACATGGTGCCCTCCGCGCTGCTGGTGCTGGAGTCCCTGCCGCTGAACACCAACGGCAAGGTGGACCGCAAGGCCCTGCCCGCGCCCCAGGGCACCGCTCCCGCCTCCTCCTTCGTCGCACCCCGCACTCCCGAAGAGGAGCAGCTCGCGGCCCTCTTCTCCCAGGTCCTGCGCGTGGAGCGCGTGGGCATCCTCGACGACTTCTTCGCGCTCGGCGGCCACTCCCTGCTGGCCACCCAGCTCGTCTCCCGCGTGCGCTCCACCTTCCGAGTGGAGCTGCCACTCCGCGCCCTCTTCGAGTCCCCCACCGTGGAGGCCCTGGCCGGACGGCTCCACGGAAGCGCGAGCTCCCTTGCGCCGAAGCTCCCCCTCGCCACTCATGGCGGCCCGGTTCCGCTCTCCTTCGCCCAGCAGCGCCTGTGGCTGCTGGATCAACTCCAGCCCGGGGATGCCTCCTACAACATCCCCACCGCCCTCCAGCTCACCGGGCGCCTCGACGTCGAGGCCCTGCGCCGTTCCTTCCAGTCCCTCCTCCAGCGCCATGAGGCCCTGCGCACCACCTTCCACCAGCACCAGGACCAGCCCTTCCAGACCGTCCATGCCGCTGGTGAGTGGACGCTGCCGCTCGTGGACCTCTCCGCCTCTCCGGAGGCGCTGCGTGAGGAGGAGGCGCGGCGGCTGGCGGACGAAGAGGCGCGGCGGCCGTTCGACCTCGCCAGGGGCCCGCTGCTGCGCAGCACCCTCGTGCGCCTGACTGACGAGTCGCACCTGCTGCTGGTGACGATGCACCACATCGTCTCCGACGGCTGGTCCATGGGCGTGCTCGTGCGGGAGGTGGCTGCCTTCTACGCGGCCTTCTCCTCCGGCACCACGCCGACGCTGGCTCCGCTGCCCGTGCAGTACACGGACTTCGCGGCCTGGCAGCGCAACTGGCTCCAGGGGGAGACCCTGGAGGCGCAACTGGGTTACTGGAAGCAGCAGCTCTCCGGCGCCCCGGCCGCCCTGGAGCTGCCCACGGACCATCCTCGGCCTCCGGTGCAGTCGCACCGGGGCGCCACGGTGGACGTAAGCATCTCCTCGGAGGTTGCTCACGCGCTCAAGGTGCTCTCTCAGCGTGAAGGGGCCACACCCTTCATGACGCTGCTGGCGGCCTTCCAGGTGTTGTTGTCACGCTACTCCGCTCAAGACGACATCAGCGTGGGCACTCCCATCGCCGGCCGCACCCAGGCGGAGACCGAAGGCCTCATCGGCTTCTTCGTCAACACGCTCGTCTTGCGCGCCCAGCTGAACCCCCGCTCGACGTTCCGCGAGCTGTTGGCGCAGGTGCGCGACACGACGCTCGCGGCCTACGACCACCAGCACGTCCCCTTCGAGAAGATCGTCGAAGCCTTGCAGCCTGTACGCGACCTGAGCCGCAGCCCGCTCTTCCAGGCCATGTTCGTCCTGCAGAACACGCCCACCGAGGCGCTGCGCCTGCCGGGCATCTCCTTCCAGTCCCTCCCGCTGGAGGCGCACTTCGCCAAGTTCGATCTCTCCCTGGGCTTGCGTGAGGGCCCGGATGGCTTCGCGGGAGCGTTCGACTACGCGACGGACCTCTTCGACGCCGCCACCATCCAGCGCATGGCCGCTCACTTCAGCACCCTGCTGGAGGCCATCGCGAAGCAGCCCGACACCCGGCTGGGCGACCTGCCGCTGCTCACCGACGCCGAACGCCATCAACTGCTCGTCGAGTGGAACCCGGAGACGGCACCGACGATTCGTGAGTCCAGCATCCCCGCGATGGTGGAGGCCCAGGTGCACCGCACGCCGGACGCCGTCGCCGTCATCACCCCCGAGCGGCAGCTGACGTACCGGGAGCTGGACGCGAAGGCCAACCAACTGGCCCACCGTCTGCGCGGCCTCGGCGTCGGGCCCGAAGTCCGCGTCGGCCTCTGTGTCGAGCGCTCCGAGGACCTTCTCATCGGCGCCCTCGGCATCCTCAAGGCCGGTGGTGCCTACGTCCCCCTCGACCCCAGCTACCCGCGTGAGCGCCTCGGCTGGCTGCTGGAGGACGCCCAGGGCCCTGCCCTCGTCGCCCACTCCCACCTGCTTGCCGCCCTGCCAGAAACCTCCGCCACGCCCGTGTGCCTCGACTCGGACTCCGAGCTGGCCAGACAGCCGACGGCGTCACCGGACGTGGCCATCCACCCCGGCCACCTCGCCTACCTCATCTACACCTCCGGCAGCACCGGCCGCCCCAAGGGCGTCGCCATCTCCCATGGCAACGCCGTCTCCTTCCTCCACTGGGCCCTGGAGACCTTCTCCCCGGAGGACTTGAAGGGCACCCTCGCCGCCACGAGCCTCAACTTCGACCTCTCCGTCTTCGAGCTCTTCGCCCCGTTGTGCAGTGGTGGTGCGGTGGTGGTGGCTCGCAACGCCCTGCACCTGGCGGAGCTACCCACCGCTTCGCTCGTCACCCTCGTCAACACCGTCCCTTCCGCCATGGCGCAACTGCTGCGCCTGGGCGCCGTGCCTCCCTCCGTGCGTGTCATCAACCTCGCCGGTGAAGCCCTGCCGGAGACACTCGCCAAGCAGGTCTACGCCGTGCCCACGGTGCGGAAGCTCTACAACCTCTACGGGCCTTCCGAGGACACCACCTACTCCACCGCTTCTCTCGT
>NZ_JAYESI010000066.1:0-7972 GCF_041903675.1 Corallococcus sp. RDP092CA
CACCGGTCGAGGGCGCCAATCTCAGTCCCGAGGACGTAGCCCCAAGGCGAACACGGCGACCCTCTCCCGGTACCTTCCGGCCCCGCTCTATACCGGAACCGTCAGGCTGGTGGAGTTCATACAAGGCGCATCAGCGCGAGGCCTCCTTCAGCAGGGCCTCGGTGTGGTCGAGCAGCTCTGTTCCACCGGGCTGCTCGTGGCCGGGGATGATGATGCGGGCGTTGGGGAAGTGCTCGCGCTCGCGCTGGAGACTCGAGGGCCACGCGGCGACGTCCGCGTCCTCCAGGTTGCCCAGGGTCTTCGCCCTGGCATCCTTGATGAAACAGCCGCCATAGAGGATGCCCGAGGCCGGGTGCATGACGACGAGGTTGTCGGGCGAGTGCCCCGCGCCGGGGAAGAACACCGACAGCGGTCCGAAGTCCTGCGCATCCGCCAGCCGCTTGGAGGGAACGGGGTTGCCCTGCCTGCCCGCGCGGAGCGCCGTGTCCTCGCGAGCGTGGACGGGGATGCCCTGCGCGTCGAGCGTGGGGATGCCGCCGGTCCGGTCGAGGTGGAAGTGCGTCACCACCGCGGCGCGCACCGGGTGGTGGAGCGTGTCCCGGGCCCAGGTGAGCAGCGCCTGGGCGTGCTCCGGCGTCCAGCCCGTGTCGACGAGGATGGACGTGTCACCGTCCTCCACGAGGAGCCCGTTCGCGGTCACCCCCGCCCAGTCCCCGCCCGCTTCCGTGACGTGCATCCACACGCCAGGGGCCATGCGCTTCACACGCACGCCCTTCGCGAGCACGAGCTCCTCCGGAGAGAGGGGCGGGGGCACGGAGGGCGTGGAGGCACAGGCCGTGAGGAGGAGCAGGAGGAGGATGCCGCTGCGAAGGGGGCTCATGGGGCTCATGGGGCTCATGGGGGACCGCGAGGGAGGTTCGCCCCGACTGCAAACGGTATGCACACCGGCTCCGCCGCGCCTCCGACCTGAAGCGCATGCGAGCGCGCGGCCTCCGTGACACGCACGCGTCCGTGGAGCCACGCCCGGCCCGAGCGCTCAGGGCGCGGACTTCTTCTTCAGCTCCTCGATGGCCCGGTTGAACGTCTGGGGGTTGCAGGCCTTGCCGCCCGGAGGTTTTTCCGCCGCGCGCGTGAGGGCGGGCAGGGCGGAGGCGTCCCCCAGGCTCGCCAGCCGCAAGGCCGCCTTCGTGCGCACGCCGCAGTCGCTGGACGCCAACGACGCGGAGTAGAGCCCCACCAGGTCCAGTCCCTTGGGGTCCTTCCCGTCCAGGTAGCGCAGCGCGCCCCATTGCTTCGTCGTGGGCGCTCCCCGGGCCAGGGACTCGAGGTGTGCGCGCACCGTCGTGGCGGGCAGCGCCTCCAGGGCCTGGCGCGCGGAGAGGTCCTTCTCGTTGTCCCCGTAGTCCTCGGCCAGCCCGTCCAGCAGCTCGTCCTCCGGCTCCTGGGTGCCCTCCTTGTCCAGGCCCAGGATGAGGTTGTGCTCATCGTTGTGCTTGTTCAGCGCGTGCTTCAGCACCGCGCGCAGCCGCGTCGCCTCCGCGTCATCCGGCGCGTCCGGCGCATCCAACCGCTGGAGCGCCTCCCTGGGCTTGCCGTCCTTCATCAGCCCGCGCGCCTGCACCAGCGGATCACTCGCGTGCACCGTCCAGGCGGCGCTCGCGGCCACCAACGCCAGGGCCCCCAATACCGCTCGCGGATGCTGACGCAGGAAGGCCAGGCCCCGGCGCGTCGTCGCGCGCAGTCCCGCCAGCGGTGACTGCTTCGCCCCGGGCTCGGCGCTGTTCAGCACCGCGCCGAACGGCGAGCCCTCCGCCGCGCGCGTCACCCGGTACAGCTGCACCTTCTCCTCGCGCCCGGGCAGGGGAATGGTGCCGCAAGGCTCGGCGGGGGCCTCGGCGCGGTTTCGCACCATGTTCACGGCCTCGGTGAAGGTCACCTCGTCCGCGGCGGCCACGTGCTCCACGGCCTTCACCACCTCCATCGGCTCGCCGAGCACCGCGTCGTTCGTCAGCAGCACCTCGCCGGAGTGCAGGCACACGCGGATGTGGAGCTGGTGCTCCTCCGGCACCGTCTGGTTGTAGCGCCACAGCGCCTCCTGCATCGCCATGCCGCAGCGGATGGAGGCGGAAGGCGCGCGGAAGACGGCGAGCAGCGCGTCGCCGCGCTTCTGCACCAGCTTCCCGTCGTGCTCGCGCACCAGCGGCATCAACAGCCGGTCGTGCGTGTCCAGCATCCGCGCGTTCTCCTCGTGCGTCTGCCGGCTCATCCGGTCGGTGAAGCCCTGGATGTCGGTGAGCATCACCGTCACGTTCTGCGCCTTCGCCACGGCCGCGCCGCCCGTCACCGCCCCCAGCGGGCCCGGGAGCCGGGCCGTCGTGCCGAACGCCGCCGTGCCCGTGCGCGGCACGTTCTGGGCCGGGGGCGCCGTCACGGAGGGGCCTGCCGGCACCTGCACCGCGCCGAACGCCGCCGTGCCGGAGGCCGGGCCCGCGGGCGCGGGGTTCACCCCGAACGCCGCCGTGCCCGAGCCCGGGAGGGCCGGCGCCTCCGGGTTCACCCCGAACGCCGCCGTCCCGCTGGTGGGCGTCAGGTTCGCGTGGACCACCGGCGTGCCCTGGCTGGGCGTGAACGCCACCAGCGCCGTGTGCGCCAGGCCCAGCGCGTCCGCCAGCTCGCTCGCGGTCTGCGGACGCTTCGCCGGATCCTTGTCCAACAGCCGCATCACCAGCGACAGCAACCCCACGTAGCGCGACAGCTGCGGGGCCGCGCGATCCAGGGGCAGCGGCGCCGCGGAGGCGTGCTGCGACAGGAAGTGGCGCGGCGAGGGCCCGTCGAACGGCAGCCGCCCGGACAGCACGCGGTAGGCCAGCACCCCGAAGGAGTACAGGTCGCTGCGCGTGTCCACCTTCGCGCCCACGGCCTGCTCCGGGGACAGGTACTCCGGCGTGCCCAGCACCACGCCCACCTGGCTGAGCGCGCTGCCCGCCTCCGGCTCCACCAGCCGCGCGATGCCGAAGTCCAGCAGCCGCGCCTGCTCCCCGCGCGCGGACGGGGAGATGAGGACGTTCTCCGGCTTCAGGTCGCGGTGGATGATGCCCTTGTCGTGGATGGCCGCCAGGCCCTCCGCCAGCTGCTGGAGCAGCGCCAGCGCCCGGGGCGCGAACAGCGGGCCGCCCTGGAGCGCGTCATGGAGGCTCTGCCCCTCCACGAACTCCATGACGAGGCACGCGGCGTCGCCGGACTGGCCGAAGTCCACGATGCGCACCACCGCCGGGTGCTCCACCGCGGAGAGGAGGCGCGCCTCCCGCTTGAAGCGCTCGGCCATTCCGGCCTGCGCGTGCAGATCGTGGTGCAGGACCTTGATGGCGACCTTGCGGCCCAGGGAGACCTGCTCGCCCAGGTACACCTCACCCATGCCCCCAGAGCCCAGGGGCTTGAGGACCCGGAAACGGCCGTCCAGAACCAGTGCGTCGGGGGCCAGCACGGCGCGGCATCTTGCACGGCTTCCGCCTTGGGCGCATGACGTTCCTCCATGACGGAATCACCTGGAAGACGCCTGGGTATGTCGTGCCCCGCCGCCTGCTTCCCAGCCGAGGGATTGCCTAAAAATTCCAGGGCTTAGGGGGCATGGTAGCCTCTGCGACCTCCACCGATGGCCACCGATAGCGAGTCCCCCAAGCCCGCCGCGCCCGCATCCGGCGCCGCCCCCGAGCTGCGCCTGTTGGATCGGCGCGCGTTCGTGGGCTTTCCGGCCTTGGAGGTCCAGCCCGGGCTGCGCATCGCCGACTTCGCGCTCCAGATTCCGGACGTCAGCTTCCCGTTCAACGTCAGCGCGGGCGCCACGCGCTACCAGCGCAAGAAGCTGCTCTTCGGCTTCCTGGAGCTGACGGTCGACGCGGACCTGGTCACGCGCAAGGTGGCGGAGCTGGCGGGGCGGCTCGCGGGCGTGGAGGAGCTGCGGCTGCACTTCCGCCCCGGCTACCTGGAGGGCCAGGGGCGGCTGCCCGCGCCGGAGCGCACGCCGTTCACGTTCAAGATCGCCTTCGACGCGGACGGGGACCGGCTGGCCGTCTACCTCTACGACGTGCGGCTGTATGGCTTCTCCGCCACGCCGTCGGTGCAGCTGCCGGGCCTGCTGTCGGAGGCCGTGGGCGCGCTGGGCCTGCTGCCGGACGTGGAGGTGCGCGGCGCCACCGGCTTCTCCACGCGCGTGCTGCCCGCGCTGTGCGAGCTGGCCGCGCTGAGCCGGGGCTACAAGGTGCCCACGCTGGACACCGCGCGCCTGTCCGCGGCGGAGGTCTCCAGCACCGGCCTGCGCCTGCGCTTCGCCGCCGGAGGGCTGCCGCCGCCCGCCGCGCCGGACGAGGAGCTGATGCTGGCGCTGGAGGGCGCGCGGGCCTTCGCGGACGCGGAGGGGCTGGTCGCGCAGGGGCGGCTCGCGGAGGCGCGGCAGGCGTACCTCCAGGCCGGGGACGCGCAGGACGCGCACCCGTTCGCGGCGGAGCGCTTGCTGGCGCTGCTCGTGGCGGATCCGCAGGCGCATGACCTGGCGCTGGACGTGGCGGCCACGCTGTCGCGGCGTCGGGACCGCAGCCCCGCGGCGCTGTGGGGCGAGGCCGTGGTGCGCGAGCGCCGGGGCGAGGGGGCGCGCGCGGCGGAGCGCTACCTGGCGCTGTGCGCGCTGGCCCGCCGCACGTCGGAGGAGGCCGCCGCGTTCTTCGCCGCCGAGGCCGCCGCGCGCTCCTCGCGCGACACCGCGCCCCAGGTGGCGGTGAAGGCGCTGCACGAGCTGCTGGGCCTCAAGCCGGACCACCTGCCGTCGCTGAAGGCGCTGGCGCGCGCGTCGGACCAGGCGCGCGACCGGGCTGGCGCGGTGCGGGCGTACCGGCGGCTCGCGGCGCTGGCTCGCGACCCGCTGGAGGCCGCGGACGCGCACGTGCACCTGGCCCGGCTGTGCGCGCAGACGGAGGACGACATCGCCGGGGCCCGGCTGCACTGCGAGGCCGCGCTGCGCCTGTCGCCGGACCAGCCGGACGCGCTGCTACTGCTCGGCGAGCTGTGCCACCGCGGCGGCGAGCACCTGCGCGCGCTCAAGGCGCTGGACCGGCTGCGGGAGGTGTCCATGGCGCGCCATGAGCTGGACCGCGTGGGACAGGCGGACCTGCTCGCGGGCCGGGTGTGGGAAGAGGGCCTGAAGCAACCGGAGAACGCGCTGCTGCGCTACCGCGAGGCGGTGTCGCTGCTGCCCGGCGAGCCGGAGCCGCTGTTCGCCTCCGCGCGCGTGGCGGAGGGCCTGGGCCGGCTGCAGGAGGCCCTGAGCGGCTATCAGCAGGCGCTGGAGCTGGCGGGGCCGGCGCCGCGCTCGGAGGGCGTGCGTCACGCGGCGCACGAGAGCCACCACGCGCTGGCGCGGCTGTCGCGCACGAAGCTGGGGGACCCGGCGCGCGCGAGAGAGCACCTGGAGGCGGCGCTCGCGTTGGATCCGCGCGACGCGGTGGCGCTGGACGAGCTGATCCCCTACTTCCGCGTCACCGGCCGCTCGCAGGAGCTGGCCGAGGCGCTGGAGAAGGCCGCCGCCCTGAAGGAGGAGCCGAAGGCCCGCGCCGCGCTGTGGGCCGAGGCCGGCGAGCTGTACCGGGGCAAGCTCCAGCAGGCGGACAAGGCCGACAGGCTGCTCACGCTCGCGCTGGAGGCGGACGGCGACCACCGGCCCGCGCTGGAGTCGCTGCTCGCGCTGGCCGAGGCCCGCCGCGACGGCGCGCAGCTCACCCGCTGCCTCGCGGCGCTGGCGCGGCTGACGGCGGAGCCGAAGGAGCGGGCGCAGAAGTACCGCCGGCTCGCGGTGGCCGCGCGCGACCTCGCGTTCGACCTGGACCTCGCCGTGCACGCGCTGCAGGAGGTGCTGCGCGCGGAGCCGGACGACCTGCCGGCGCTGGGCGAGCTGTGCGCGCTGCAGCGCAAGCGCTCCGACCTGGCGGGCCTGGCGACGGCGCTGGAGGACCGCGCGCGCGTGGCGGAGGCCCAGGGCGACAAGCGGCTGGCGGCGGCGGCGCTGCGCGAGCTGGCCGGCGTGCTGGAGGCGCGGCTGGGCCGCGTGGGCGACGCGCTGGTGGCGCTGGAGAAGGCCGCGCGGCTGGCTCCGGACGCGGCGGTGCTGCTGGACCTGGCGGACCTGAGCCTGCGCTGCGAGCGGCCCGAGCACGCCCGGCGCGCGCTGGAGTCGCTGCTGGCCACGCTGCCGCGCACCGCGGCGCCGGAGAAGCTGGCGGACGTGCGCGCGCGGCTGGGCCGCGCGTGCGAGCTGCTGGGAGACCGCGAGGGCGCCATCGCCGCGTACGCGCAGGCGTTCCCGCTGCGGCGGCTGGACGACGTGCTCGCAACGCGGCTGGAGGCCCTCTACACGGAGGCCGGCGAGACGCAGGCCCTGGCCGAGCTGTGGGCCACGCGCGCGCAGGCGCTGGCGGGCGCGGACCGGGCGGAGGAGGCGGCGCCCCTGTTCCTCCAGAGCGCTCGAGCCCTGCTGGAGCGCGGGGAGAAGGCCGCCGCGCTGATGCGCCTGGCCTCCGCGCTGGAGGCCAGCCCCGAGGGCCCGCTCGCCGCGGAGGTGCTGGAGGCGCTGGCCGAGCTGGAGCTGGAGCGCGGCGAGAAGCTGGAGGCGGCGCGGCTGTACGCGCGGCGGGCCACGCTGGTGCCGGACGCGCGGGCGGGCGCGAAGCTGCTCTTCCGCGCGTCGCTGCTGGCCGCGGGCACGAGCCGCGAAGAGGCCTTCCTCGCCGAGGCGCTGGAGCGCGACGCGACGTTCGCGCCCGCGCGCATCCGCCGGGGCGAGCTGCGGCTGCCCACGGACGCCCGCGCCGCGCTGGAGGACTTCGAGGCGGTGCTGGCGCTGCCGCCCGCGGACGTGGACGCGCCGCGCGAGGCGGAGCGCGTGGCCCTCACGCGCAAGGCCGCCACCGCCGCGGTGCGCGCGAACCGCACGGACGCGGCCCGGCGCCTGCTCGCGGAGTTCTGCGCGCGCACGCCGGAGGACCTGGACGCGCGGCTGGAGCTGGCCGCGCTGCACCGCAAGGCCGGCGCCCGCGAGGCCCTTGCGGACCTGCTGGTGGAGCTGTGGCCGCGCCTCTCCGGAGACGCCCGCCGTCAGGCCCGCCGCGAGCTGGCCGAGCTGTGCCTCGCCCTGGGCCGCGCGGGCGCCGCGGCGGACTCGCTGCGCAGCCTGCTGGCGGAGGAGCCGCAGGACGCGTGGGCGGCGCAGGCGCTGCTGGAGCTGCTGCCTCCGCCCGGCACGGGCACGCCGGAAGAGGAGTCCGAGCGGCTGGAGCTGCTGGGCACCCTGGTGTCCGCCGCGTCGGGCGAGGCCCGCGCGGAGCTGCTCGCGCGCCGGGCCGCGCTGCACCGGAGCGCCGGCCGCGCGGGGCCTGCTCGCGACGACTGCGCCCAGGCCGCGAAGCTGTCGCGCCGTCCCGCGCCGCTGCTGCTGATGCTGGCGGAGCTGGCGCGCGAGGCGTCGGACGCGCCCGCCGAGCTCGATGCCTGGCGCCGCGCCGTCGCCGCCGACGCCAGCCTGGGCGCCCGCGCCCGGGAGCGGCTGCTGGCCCTGGCCACCGTGCTGCTGGAGAAGGACGCGCGCGCCTCCGCGGGGGACGCGCTGCGCGCCGCCATCGCGCTGGAGCCGCCCGCCGACGCGCGGTGCGACGCCTTCTTCCAGCTCGCGGAGCTGGCCCGCCGCGACGGCGAGCCCGCGGACGAAGCCGCCGCGCTGGCGGAGGCCGCGCGCCAGGGCCCCACCGCCCGCCGCGTGGAGGCGCTCCTGCTGCGCGCCTCGCTGCTCGAAGGGCAGGGCGCCCGCGAGGCCGCCGCGAGCGACCTGGAGGCCGCGCTCGCCCTGGCGCCGCGCCACGAGGAGGCCACGCTCGCGTTGCAGCGCGTGCTGCGCGACCTGGAGGACTGGGCCCGGCTCGCGGAGCTGCTC
>NZ_JAYESI010000067.1:0-7616 GCF_041903675.1 Corallococcus sp. RDP092CA
CGGACGACTTCTTCGAGCTGGGGGGCCACTCGCTCTTGGCGACGCAGGTGCTGTCGCGCGTGCGAAGCCTCTTCCGCGTGGACCTTCAGCTGCGGGACGTCTTCAACGCTCCGACGGTGGAGAAGCTGTCCGTCCTCATCGACCAGGCGCTCCAGGCCGGCGCGGGCACGCAGGCGCCCGCCATCGTGCCGCTGCCCCGCGAGGGCCAACTGCCGCTGTCGTTCGCCCAGCAGCGCCTGTGGTTCCTGCACCAGCTGGACGCATCCAGTCCGGCCTACAACGTGCCCATGGTCCTTCGCTTGAAGGGCTCGCTGGACGTGATGGCGCTGGAGCAGAGCTTCACGGAGCTGGTGCGTCGGCATGAATCGCTGCGCACGTCCTTCCACGTGGTGAACGGGCAGGCCACGCAGGTCATCCACCTGGCGGTGTCGCTGCCGCTCGCGGTGATCAACCTCTCCGACATCCCGGAGCCGGAGCGCCATGAGGAGGTCCGCCGGCTCGCGGACGAGGAGGCCGTGCACCCGTTCCAACTGGCCACCGGCCCGCTGCTGCGCGTGAAGCTGCTCAAGCTGGACGAGGAGGAGCACATCCTCCTGCTCGTCATGCACCACATCGTCTCGGACGGCTGGTCCATGGGCGTGCTGGTGCGGGAGATGGCGGCCTTCTACGAGTCCTTCGCCAACGGCCGCACACCGGTCCTGCCGGAGCTGCCGGTGCAGTACGCGGACTACGCGGGCTGGCAGCGCGGCTGGCTCCAGGGCGAGGTGCTGGAGAAGCAGCTCGGATACTGGAAGCGGCAGCTGACCGGCGCACCTTCCGCGCTGGAGCTGCCCACGGACCGGCCGCGTCCGGCGGTGCAGACGTCGAACGGCGGCAGCGTCCCGGTGAAGCTGGGCCGGGAGCTGACGGAGGCGCTGAAGACCCTGGCGCTGAAGGAGGGCACCACGCCCTTCATGGTCCTCCTGGCAGCGTGGCAGACGCTGCTGTCGCGCTACTCCGGCCAGGACGACATCAGCGTGGGCACGCCCATCGCGGGCCGCCAGCGCGCGGAGACCGAAGGCCTCATCGGCTTCTTCGTCAACACGCTGGTGCTGCGCACGACGCTGGACGGCGACCCCACGTTCCGCGAGCTCCTGGGGCGCGTGCGCGAGACGACGCTGGGCGCGTACGCGCACCAGGAGGTGCCGTTCGAGAAGCTGGTGGAGGCGCTGGCGCCCACGCGCGACACCAGCCGCACGCCGCTGTTCCAGGTGTCCATGACGCTACAGAACGCGCCGGAGGCGGCGCTCCCGCTGACCGACCTCACGCTGGAAGGCGTGGAGGTGGAGCACCGCACCGCGAAGTTCGACCTGGCGCTGGGCCTCGGGGAGACGGCGAACGGCCTGGAGGGTGGGCTCGAGTTCAACACCGACCTGTTCGACGCGAGCACCGCCGAGCGGATCGCCCGGCACCTGGGTGTGCTGCTGGAGGGCATCGCGGCGAACCCGGATGCGCGCCTGCACCAGCTGCCGCTGCTCACGCCGGAGGACCGCGCGCAGGTGGTGGCGGGATGGAACACCCACGAGCGCTTCCCGGTGGACGCGTGCCTGCACTCGATCTTCGAGGCGCAGGTGGCGCGCACCCCGGGCGCCGTCGCCGTCACCTACGGCGAACAGCGCCTCACGTACCGCGAGCTGGACAGGCGGGCGAACCAGCTGGCGCATCACCTGCGCTCGCTGGGCGTGGGGCCGGAGGTCCTGGTGGGCCTCGCGGTGGAGCGCTCGCTGGAGCTGATGGTCGGCCTGCTCGCCATCCTCAAGGCCGGCGGCGCGTACCTGCCCATGGATCCCGCGTACCCGCGGGAGCGCCTGGAGTTCATGGTGGAGGACGCGCGCGTGCCGGTGGTGCTCACCCAGCAGCACCTGCTGGACGTGGTGCCGTCGGGCGCGGCGAAGCGCCTGTGCCTGGACTCGGACGCGGCGCAGTGGGCCTCCGCGCCCACCACCCCGCCGGACAGCGGCGTGGCCCCGCATCACCTGGCCTACGTCATCTACACGTCCGGCTCCACGGGGCGGCCCAAGGGCGCGCAGATCGAACACGCCCAGGTGGTGCGCCTCTTCGACGGCACGAAGCACTGGTTCGACTTCGGCGCGAAGGACGTGTGGACGCTGTTCCACTCGTACGCGTTCGACTTCTCCGTCTGGGAGATGTGGGGCGCGCTGCTGTACGGCGGCAGGCTGGTGGTGGTGCCCTACGAGGTCAGCCGCGCGCCGGCGGACTTCCACGCGCTGCTCAAGCGCGAGGGCGTCACGGTGCTCAACCAGACGCCGTCCGCCTTCCGTCAGCTCATCCAGCACGAGGAGCGCGCGGGGGACCCTGAGGGCCTGTCGCTGCGCACGGTGGTGTTCGGCGGCGAGGCGCTGGAGTTCGGCAGCCTGCGGCCGTGGTACGCGCGCCACGCGGACGACGCGCCGGTGCTCGTCAACATGTACGGCATCACCGAGACGACGGTGCACGTCACCTACCGGGCGCTGAAGGCGGCGGACGCGGAGGGCGGACGCGGCAGCGAGGTGGGTCAGCCCATCCCGGACCTCCAGGTGTACGTGCTCGACGCGCACGGCCAGCCGGTGCCTCCGGGCGTCACGGGGGAGCTGTACGTGGGCGGCGACGGCCTGGGCCGTGGCTACCTGGGCCGGCCGGAGCTGACCGCGCAGCGCTTCATCCCGGATCCGTTCAGCAGGCGGCCCGGCGCGCGGCTCTACCGCTCCGGCGACCTGGCGCGGTGGCGCCCCAACGGCACGCTGGAGTACCTGGGCCGTGCGGACTTCCAGGTGAAGGTGCGCGGCTTCCGCATCGAGCTGGGCGAAATCGAGGCGGGCCTGCTCTCGCACCCGAGCGTGCGCGAGGCCGTGGCGCTGGTGCGCGAGGACGTGCCGGGCGACAAGCGCCTGGTGGCGTACCTCGTGGGCGCTCCGGGCCAGGCCGTGGCGGGAGCCCAGGAGCTGCGCGAGCAGCTGCGGCGCACGCTGCCGGAGTACATGGTGCCGGCGGCCTTCGTCACGCTGGACGCGCTGCCGCTCACGTCCAATGGCAAGGTGGACCGGCGCGCGCTGCCCGCGCCGGACACCACCCGCACGGAGGCCTCCACGCGGGTGGTGGCGCGCACGCCGCTCCAGCTCCAGCTGGTCCGCATCTGGGAGGAGACGCTGGGGGTGTCGCCCATTGGCATCCGCGACGACTTCTTCGACCTGGGCGGCCACTCCATGCTGGCGGTGCAGCTGATGGGCCGCATCCAGCAGGCCACCGGCCGCAACCTGCCCCTGGCGTCGCTGTTCCAGGCGTCGACGGTGGAGCAGCTCGCCGCGCTGCTGGAGCAGGAGGCGCGCGCGTGGTCGCCGCTGGTGGCGCTGAAGCCGGAGGGCACCAGGCCGCCGCTGTTCTGCGTCCACCCGGCGGGCGGCGGCGTCCTCTGCTACGTGGACCTGGCGCGCGAGCTGGACGCGGATCAGCCCTGCTACGGCCTCCAGGCCCGGGGCACCGAGGGCGAGGAGCCCCTGGGAACCGTGGCGGAGATGGCCGCGCTGTACCTGGCGTCCGTGCGCCAGGTGCAGCCGCACGGGCCCTACCACCTGGCGGGCTGGTCGCTGGGCGGCATCATCGCCTTCGAGATGGCGCGGCAGCTTCGCGCGGAGGGCGAGGAGGTCGCGCTGCTCGCGAGCATCGACGCCTACACCGTGCAGCACATGGTGCCGGACAAGCAGCCGGAGCAGGTGCTGGAGGAGATGCTCACCTCCGAGCTCACCTTCATGCTGGCCACCACCACCGGCGGTGACCCCATGGAGCTGCGCGAGCGCATCTCCCGCATGACGCAAGCGGAGCGCGTGAACTACTTCTACGAAGTGGGCAGCCAGAGCGACTCGCAGATCGCCGAGGTGGGCGTGGACCGCGTGCGCAACCTGTACCGGGTGTTCGAGTTCACGTCGCGCGCCTTCACGTCGTACGACGCGAAGCCGCTCGACGGGAAGCTCGTGCTGCTGCGCGCCAGCCAGCGGCCCGACACGCGCGAGGACCACGGCTGGGAGGGGCTCGTCTCCGGCGGCGTGGAGGTCGTGGACATGCCGGGCTCGCACATGACGATGATGCGCAAGCCGCTCATCGCCAACGTGGCGAAGGAGCTCCAGGCCCGCATCGGCTCCTGGACGGCGCCCGTGGACGACCCGAAGAAGAAGCTCGGGTAGCGGGGCCGGGCGGGCTCCGGGGGCACCCTGGGAGCCCGCTGGGCGGGCCGCCTGGAAGAACGCGTGGTCGAAGAGGGGCGCGCGGGTCAGGGCCACGGGGCGGTGGCGCTCGCGTCAACGTGAGACGCGCTAGGATGGGCACATGCGCCTGTTCGTGCTCACCGGTGTCTGGCTGGCGCTGTCCGGCGCGCTCGGCACGGAGCTGCGGCGGGACGGCTACAGCTTCCGGCCGCCGGACGTGTTCCGGATGACGCGCTGGGAGCGCTACACGGGCTCGCAGGTGGGCGCGGTGTCGGAGGACGGCGTGCGCGCGCGCGGCCTGTCCGCGGCGCTGGCGGACGGCGAGGGCCCGGACGCGGCCACGTTCCTCATCGCCGTGGTGGACGGGGACTTCTCCGCCAGCCCCTCGGAGCGGGACGCGTTCTCCACCGCCGTGGTGCAGCACTTCCAGCGCGAGCTGGGCGTGGCGCTGACGCCGGAGCGGGTGGACCGCGTGGGCGGACCGGTGCCCCGGGTGGAGGTGTTGGGGACGCTGCGTGAAGCCGGACAGGTGCGCACGGTGCTGGTGGCGGGGCTGGCCTCCGAGGGCCGCCACGCCGTGGTGACGGTCAGCGCGCCCGCCGCCCGCTGGGATGCCCTGGCCCCCGGGGTGCGCGCCTCGCTGGAGACCTTCCGGATGGAGGCCCCGGTGGCGGGGGTCGTGTCCCGGAGGCTCGCGGGGGCGCTGGCGGGCACCCTGGCCGGCGCCCTGGTGGTGTCCTACGCGGCCTGGCGGCGCCGCCGGCAGGGGGAGGGGCCGGCCTCATCGTAGGGCTGGGTGCGGGGACGGTGACGGTGTCCCCCCGGGGGGCTCGCGGTGGGATACGGTGCCGCCGCCCATGTTCTCCCTTCTCCTTGTCGCCGTGCTCGCGCAGGGGCCCGCCGCCCCTCCGGAGCCCTCGGCGTCCCCGGCCCCGCCGGTCCTCCCCGCGCCGGACGCTGGCGTCGCGGACGCGGTGGTGCCCCCCCTTCCGGTGGCCTCGCTGCCTCCGGCCACGCACGAGCTGTTCCGCCGCATCCAGGGCCGCGTCGCGCAGGTGCGCATCATCGAGCGCCGCTCCGGAACGAAGTCCTCCATCGGCTCCGCGTTCTTCGTGAGCGCGAAGGGCCACGCCCTCACGAACTACCACGTCGTGTCCGACCTGGTGCTCCACCCGGAGGACTACACCGCGGAGCTGGACCGGGGCGACGCGACGGTGCCGGTGCGCCTGCTCGCGGTGGACGTGGTGAGCGACCTGGCCGTCATCCAGGTGGACTCGCCCATCAGCGACTACTTCAAGCTGGAGGAGCAAGAGCCGCCGCAGGGCACGCGCCTGTTCGCCATGGGCAACCCGCGCGACCTGGGCACCACCATCGTGGAGGGCACCTACAACGGCCTGGTGCGCGACGCCCTCTACGAGCGCGTGCACTTCACCGGCGCCATCAACCCCGGCATGAGCGGCGGGCCCACGCTCAGCGGCGAAGGCGGCGTCGTGGGCGTCAACGTGGCCACCATGGGCAACCAGGTGGGCTTCCTGGTGCCGGTGGCCCGCGCGCGCTCCCTGCTCGACCAGGCGCTGGCGCGGGGGGCGCCTCCGGAGCCGGCGACGCTGCTGGCGTCCGTGAAGGAGCAGCTGATGACCAACCAGCAGCGCATCACCGACCGGCTGCTGGCCACGGACCTGCCGAAGCAGGCGCTGGGCGACTACCGCGTCCCCGGCCGCTGGAGCCCGTTCCTCAAGTGCTGGGGCGACACGCCGCACGATCCGGAGACGCCCTACACGGTGACGAGCTACCAGTGCTCCTCGGAGGAGGACATCTTCCTGTCCTCCAGCCACCGCACGGGCGTGGTGACCTACCTGCACCAGCACGTCGAGAGCCAGAAGCTGGGCGCGATGCGCTTCTCCGCGCTCTACAGCACGCTCTTCTCCCAGGACCCGGACGCGGTGCCCGCCACGCGCGAGGACGTCACCAACTTCCGCTGCACGTCGGAGTTCGTGGACGTGAAGGGCCTCACGGTGCGCGCGGCGCTGTGCCTGCGCGCCTACCGCCGCTTCCCGGGCCTCTATGACCTGGTGCTGCGCGCGGCCACGGTGAACGCGTCCACGCGCGGCGTGGACACCAGCCTCACGCTGGGCGGCTTCTCCGCGGAGAACGCGCGCAAGCTGGCGCGCCGCTACCTGGAGGGCCTGTCGTGGACGAAGTGATCTTCCTGGAGGTGCTGGAAGGGGACGCCGTCCAGGCCCGCCACCGGCTGGAGCGGTGGCCGGTGACGGTGGGGCGCGGCTACGCCAACGATGTCATCCTGGACGACCCGAAGGTCTCCGCGGAGCACCTGCGCCTGGAGCGGCGCGAGGACGGCGCGGTGGTGCTGCGCGACGTGGGCAGCGTCAACGGCACCTTCAGCGTGGAGCCGTGGGTGGCGCTGAAGGAGCTGGTGCTCACCCCGGACGTGCGCGTGTCCGTGGGGGACACGGTGCTGCGCTTCCGGCCGCGCTCCTTCGCGGTGGAGGACACCGTCGTCAACGAAGCCCCCGCCGCGCCCAGCGAGCGCCTGCTCGAGCGCCCCCGGGCCTTCGCGCTGTCGCTCCAGGCGCTGGTCGTGATGTCCTTCCTCTCCGAGCGGGTGACCCAGTTCCGCAAGACGGACTGGGGCGACCTGCTGATGTCCACCGTGGTGCCCCTGGGCCTGGCGCTCCTGTGGGCGGGCGGCTGGTCGCTGGCGAGCCGCATCGCGCGCAAGCGCTTCTACTTCCGGGTGCACACCACCATCGCCGCGCTGGTGCTGCTGGGCTTCTCGCTGTCGCCGCCCGTGTTCGCGCTCCTGGGCTTCAGCTTCTCGCTGGGCGCGTGGCTGAGCTTCGTGCGCACCCTGGCCGTGTTGGGGCTGGTGGGGTGGGGGATCTACTGGCACCTGCGCTACGTGACGCGCTGGAGCGGCAAGCGGGTGGTGCGCGGGCTCGTCATCGCGTCGGTGGGCGTGCTGGTCCTCACCAACGTCTCGGAGGTGCTGGGCAACGAGGACTTCAGCGAGGCGCTGGAGTTCCCCCGCTCGCTCCTGCCGCCGGTGCTGCGCGTGGCCCCGGCGCGCTCCCTGGATGCGTTCTTCGACGACGCGAAGCCGCTGGAGAAGAAGGTGGACGCGCTCGTGAAGGAGCGCTGAGATGCCGTGAGTTTCAGTCAAGCGTTTGCGCATGGGGAGGGGATCGGGGAGGGGGCTGCAGGCAGCAGCGGAGTGAAGGGCTGCCGCCGTCTGGCGACGGAGTAGACGGCGGCGAGCAGCTTGCGCATGGCGGCGACGAGGGCCTGCTTGGGCAGCTTTCCACGTGCTCGCAGGCCCTCGTAGAAGCGGCGCAGCCAGGGGTTCTTGCGCACCGCGGT
>NZ_JAYESI010000068.1:0-7288 GCF_041903675.1 Corallococcus sp. RDP092CA
CCCCCGCGCGGGTTTCTGGGGCGGCAGCAGTCCGGCCAGCCGCTCCCATTGGGCGTCCGTCAGCTCTCCTCGGCTCATGCCCTTCTAACACCCGGCTGCGCTCGATTTATTTGCGGACACGCCCTAGACGCGCGGCCCTCATGACGGCTCAACTCCTGACGCTTCCCCTCCTGCTCCTCCTGGGCCAGGCCCTTGAAGCCACCACGTCCACCGAGCCGCCCTTCCAGGCGCGCCTGTCCTTCCAGGCCGCCGACGAGGACGTCGATGCGGAGGGCTCGAGCACGGCCTTCCACGCGGCACTGGAAGGACACACGCCGGAGCTCGCGTCGGGCCTGCGCGCGGAGGCCACGCTGTCGTTCTTCCTCTCCACGCCGTACACCCCGGGCATCGTCTTGCAGGACTTCGGCAGCAACCTGCGGCTGCGCTACCGGCCCTCGGGCTGGGAGAGCGGAGAGGGCCTCGTCGTGGCGGTCCACCCCGTGAGCACGTCGCGGCTCCATATGGGCTTCACCTGGCCGGTCACCTGGGAACGGCAGGCCTTTCCCCGCCGCTCCGGGGTTCCGACCGGGAGCGAGTCCGCGCTGGAGCTGCGCCTGTCCCGGCGGCACTGGGATGCCTTCGTGGCACTCAAGTCCGCCAACATGCTCGATGACCTGAGCCTGAACGTCTCACGCCGCTACGCCCTGCTCGCGGGCGGCTTCGTGGACGTCGCGCCCGAGCTGCGACTGGCCGCGAAGGGGACCGCGTTCAACCGGGGACCGATCCCCTCCGCCGCGGAGGTCGGCTACGAAGTGCACGCTCCCGTGTACGGAGCTTCGCTGGGCGCGGCCTGGCACCGGGGTGCGCCCGTGGGGAACAACGTGGACCTCGCGCTGTACCAGGACGACCCGACCTTCTTCGAGCGCTTCTTCCAGCCGGAGACGTACCCGGGAGGCTTCGGCGCGTCGGTGTCGCTGGAGGGCAGCCTCGTATCCCAGGGGCTGTTGAATCCGGACGGCTTCATGGAGCGGACCATGCAGACGGGGGGCGCGGGAGCCTTGGAGGCGCGGGTGAAGCAGGGCTTCTGGCGCGCGCACGCGCTGGCCTATGTCCGCACGCTCTCCTTCATCCAGGGGGACGTCCCCGGGTTCCCTCCGTACCGGGACTTCCCGCGCGACTCGGAGACCCGCGCGGAGGTGTCCGCCACCCTGAGCAGCGACTACCACCTCCAGGACTGGGGGCTGACGCCCGGGCTGCTCGTGCGCATCACCCGCCCCGCCTCACTTCGGAACGCGCCGGTGCTCCCCACGGACCGCCACTACACCGCTGTGTTCCAGCGGCCCAACGTGATCAGCCTCCTGCCCGAAGGCGACGACCCGGGGCTGGTGGTGACCGTGAAGGCCACGGCCCGCTGGGACCTGGGGGCCATCGTCGGCGTGCTGGCGGAGGTCTCCTACGCGCACGACCCGAACCGGACCCTCTTCGAGGATGACGTCACGGGCATGGCCCAGCCCGTTCGCCAGCCCGCGAACGCCGTGGGCGCCAACGTGCTGCTCCAAGCGCGCTTCTGACGCTGGAAGTCAGGACGGGGGCGATTGGCGTCCGCGCGCGACTGGGTGCGAGGATGGCGCTCTGCCCACCATGCCCCCTGCTTCCCCCCGTCCCCTCCCCGAGGCCGTCGCGACCGACGCCCCCGTCGTCCCGCTCGTCCAGCCCGCCGCCCGGCTCATGGCCCACGCGGCGGCGTGGCTGATGCTGGTGGGCCTGCTCACCGGCGGCTACGTCTCCGCGGCCATGACGGGCAAGGTGCCCGCGGATCCGCACATGGCGCTCGCCGCGCACCTGAACGCGCTGATGGGCACGTTCTTCCTCCTGGGCGTCGCGTGGACCCTGCCCATGCTGCGCTATGGCCCCGCGGGCCAGCGGCGCCTGGCCTGGGCGGTCATCGTGGCCAACTGGGCCAACTGGGGCATCACCTGCGTGAAGGCGTGGCTGCGCGTGTCCGGCGTGGACCTCATCGGACAGCCCACCAACGACGCCGTGTTCGGCGCGCTCACGGTGTCGGTGGTGCTCCCCGCGCTCGTCGCCGCTGGCGCGTGGGTGTATGGCTTCCGCCGCGCCGGGGCGCGCTGAGGTCAGGGCGCGGTGCGGGTGAGCGCGATGTCGGCGTTCGCCGGTGCCACCTCCGGAGCGCTGGCCCCCCAGACAGCCATCATTCGCGGGCACCGCGCTGGCTATAGTCCCCCGCCCGATGAAGAAAGCACGCGCCGCGCGCCTCACCCTGGATGACTTCCTCCCCTATCGCCTGTCGGTCGCGGACAACGTCGTGAGCCAGCGCATCGCGCGCGTCTACGCGGCCGAGGACGGCCTCTCCACCCAGGAGTGGCGCCTCATCGCCGTGCTGGGCGAGGACGGGGAGCGCTCGCAGTTGGAGCTCGTCCGGCGCACGCGGATGGACAAGGTGCCGGTGAGCCGCGCCGCGCGCTCGTTGGAGGAGCGCGGCCTGGTGCGGCGCGCCACGAGCCAGAGCGACGCCCGCTCGCGGCGCCTGACGCTGACCGCCTCGGGGCGCAGGCTCTACCAGCGGGTGGCCCCCGCCGCGCTCGACGCGGAGGCGGAGGTGCTCGCGGAGCTGTCGTCCGCTGAACGCGCGGTGCTGCGCTCGCTGCTGGAGCGCGTGGAGCGCGCCGCCATCCGGGCGCTCAAGCCTGGCCCCTGAGCCTTGCCGCGTTGGTTACATCTGTTACTATTTCGGGCGCCATGGAAAACGTCCGCCACCTGACAGGCTTTGGGAACGAGCACGCATCGGAGGCTGTCCCCGGTGCGCTTCCAGTGGGCCAGAACACGCCCCAGCGCGTCGCGTTCGGCCTCTACGCCGAGCAGCTCTCCGGCACCGCGTTCACCGCGCCGCGCGGCGTGAACCGGCGCACGTGGCTGTACCGGCTGCGGCCCAGCGCGGGCCACCCGGCGTACCGGCAGGTGGACGCCCGCACGCTGAAGAGCGGACCGTTCCGGGAGGTGCCGCCCTCGCCCAACCGCCTGCGCTGGAGCCCCACCCCGCTGCCCACCACGCCCACCCCGTTCGTGGACGGCCTGTTCACGCTGGGCGGCAACGGCTCCCCATCCGAGGGCGCGGGCGCGGCGGTGCACCTCTACGCGGCGACGGTGTCCATGACGGACACGGCGTTCTTCAACGCGGACGGCGAGCTGCTCATCGTCCCGCAGACGGGGGCGCTGCGCATCGTCACGGAGCTGGGCGTGCTGGAGGTCCCGCCCGGCTACGTCGCGCTGATCCCCCGCGGCATGCGCATGCGGGTGGAGCTGCCCGGGGGCCCCTCGCGCGGCTACGTCTGTGAGAACTACGGCGCGGGGTTCCGGCTCCCGGAGCTGGGGCCCATCGGGTCCAACGGCCTGGCCAACCCGCGCGACTTCGTGGCGCCGCACGCGGCGTATGAAGACGTGGAGCGCCCCACCCGCCTGGTGCAGAAGTTCCAGGGGAACCTCTGGGAGACGACGCTGGACCACTCGCCGTTCGACGTCGTGGCCTGGCACGGCAACAACGTGCCGTACACGTACGACCTGGCGCGCTTCAACACCCTCAACACGGTGAGCTTCGACCACCCGGATCCGTCCATCTTCACCGTGCTCACGTCGCCCAGCGACACGCCGGGGACGGCGAACTGCGACTTCGTCATCTTCCCGCCCCGGTGGATGGTCGCGGAGCACACCTTCCGGCCGCCCTGGTTCCACCGCAACGTGATGAGCGAGCTGATGGGCCTGGTCCACGGCGTCTACGACGCCAAGGCGGACGCGTTCCTGCCCGGCGGTGCGTCGCTGCACAACTGCATGAGCGCCCACGGCCCCGACCGCAAGACGTACGAGGCGGCCGTCGCCGCGGAGCTGACGCCGAAGAAGATCGACAACACGCTCGCCTTCATGTTCGAGACCCGCTGGGTCATCGCGCCCACGCGCCAGGCCATGGAGAGCGCCGCCCTCCAGAAGGACTACGACGCGTGCTGGGCGGACCTGCCCAAGGCGAACCTGTCCTCCACGGGGGGCGGCCAGCCGTGAAGCTCGCCTCACTCCACGCGGGAAGGGACGGGCGGCTCGTCGTCGTGACGAGGGACCTGTCCCGGCAGGCGGACGCGTCCGCCATCGCGCCCACGCTCCAGGCCGCGCTGGATGACTGGGACCGCCACGCGCCGGCCCTGCGAGCGCTGTCGGAGCGGCTGGAGCGCGGCGAGGTACCGGGAGCGCTCTTCGACCCCACCCGGTGCGCGGCGCCCCTGCCCCGCGCCTACCAGTGGGCGGACGGCTCCGCGTACGTGAACCACGTGGAGCTGGTGCGCAAGGCGCGTGGCGCGGAGCTCCCGCCCTCCTTCTGGACCGACCCCTTGATGTACCAGGGCGGCTCCGACGGCTTCCTGGGGCCGTGCCAGCCCATCCCGCTCGCCGACGAGGCGTGGGGCTGCGACCTGGAGGGCGAGGTCGTGGTGGTGACGCGCGACGTGCCGCTGGGCGCCACGCGCGAGCAGGCGCTGGGCGCGGTCGTGCTGGTGGGGCTGGTCAACGACGTGTCGCTGCGCAACCTCATCCCGGGGGAGCTGGCGAAGGGCTTCGGCTTCTTCCAGTCCAAGCCCGCGTCGGCGCTCTCGCCGGTGTTCGTCACACCGGACGAGCTGGGCCCCGCGTGGCGGGAGGGCAAGCTGCACCGGCGCCTGGAGGTCTTCCTCGACGGCGAGCCCTTCGGCCGCGCGGACGCGGGCGTGGACATGACCTTCGACTTCGGCGCGCTGGTGGCGCACGCGGCGAAGACGCGCTCGCTGGGCGCGGGCAGCCTCATCGGCTCCGGCACCGTGTCCAACCGGGGACCGGACGGCGGCCCCGGCAAGCCCGTGCGGGACGGCGGCGCGGGCTACTCGTGCATCGCGGAGGTGCGCGTGGTGGAGACGCTGCGCGACGGCGCGCCCCGGACGCCCTTCCTCAAGCGCGGCAACCGGGTGCGCATCGAGATGCGGGACGACGCGGGGGCCAGCATCTTCGGCGCCATCGATCAGGTGGTCGGAGGGTAGGCGGGGAAAAGGAGTTCCTGCGCCGCGGGCACGGGTGCGTCTTCGGCGTGCTCGCCCTGGAGAGCGAGCCGGTGGACCCGCGGCGGTGACTCAGTAATTGAACTGGAGCTGGAGGCGCGTCACGTGTCCCTGCTCCTGTTCATACGGGTAGCGCGAGGAGGTGCGGTCCGCGATGACGTAGGCCGCCGTCAGCTCCAGGGCCTTCCAGGGCTGCCACTCCGCGCCCAGCTCCAGCTCGCGCACGTCGTAGCGGGGCGCGTTGGTCTCGAACTTCTTGCCGCCCTGGTAGAGCGTGCCGCGCACGTAGGGGATGAGCGACACGCCCACCACCCCATCCAGCTTGTACATGAGCTGCGCGTAGCCGCCCTGGAGGTCGCGGCTGTCGATGCGCAGCGCCTCGTCCGGACCCGAGCCCAGCGACGGCCCACGCCCCAGGTTGTATTCCGCCAGGAAGCCCAGGGGCTGCGGGTAGATCATCAGGCTGACGATGGCGCGGGCATCCACCAGGTTGGGGCCGCGCGCGAGCGCATAGGCCGCTTCGTCGCGCGGGGACGCGCCGAGGTTGAAGCGGCCGTAGTAGCCGCCCGCGCCGACCTCCACGTACTGGGAGCCGAAGAGGAACGGCCAGGTGACGCGCGCGACGGCGTGGGGGCTGTTGTTGCGCTCGGCGCGGTTGGCCGTCTGGCCGTTGTAGACGCCCAGGCCGACGACACCATAGTCGCCAGAGCCCTTGAGGCCGCTGTCGACGAGGAACTGGAAGCGCTCGCGGATGTGCGCGGGCGCCCAGTAGAAGAACACGCCCAGGTCGCGCTCGTCCTTCAGCGCGCTGTTGATGGCGTCGTTGCGATCCAACGCCAGGCGGTTCTGGCTGGACTGGAGGTTCTCGAAGCCGAAGGGCACCTTCGACTGGCCCACGCGGAAGCGGAACTCCTTCGCCGTGTCGACGAAGATGTCCGCGTACCAGTCCCGCATGAGGGTGACGTTGTACTGGTCACCGATGACGGAGGCGAAGTCCGGCTGAAGGTAGACGGACACGTGCGGGTGCACGTCCCCGGAGATGACCAGCCGCGCGCGGCGGATGCCAAAGCCGGTGTCCTTGCCCAGGAAGCGGTCGCCCTGCTCGTTGATGAGCGAGTCGTTCACCCGGAAGCTGGGCAGCCGGTTGTAGCGGACCTGCGTGTAGCCCCGGAGGCGGAGCGTCTCGTACCAGGGCTTGTCCTTCTTTTCCTCCTCGGGAGGCGGCAGCGCGGCGGCGGGCACGGGCGTGGAGGGCTCCGCGGGCGGCGGGGCTTCCCCGGTGGGGGCGGACCCGGGCGGAGTCTCCTGGGCCAGCGCCAGGGCGGAGGAGGAGAAGAACAGCGCGGTACCAGCCAGCAGGGCCTGAAGGACGGAGCGGTGGGACGAGGCGAAGGTCATGGGTCGGCGGAACCGGGCGGGGAACGGGGAGGGACCCGCCCGGTCCCAAGGTGACACCCCCGTTACAGAAGAGCGCGGCCAACCGCCACACAGCGCCCCCGGATGTTGCGACGCCGTCACCGGCGCGGTCGCCCTGTCACGGGAACGAGCGAATCACGTCACACATTCGTGACCCCCTCTACCGAGTCATTTCACGGGGTTGGCCCGGAATCAGCGGGGCGAGGCAACCGGCGTGACGCGCCCGCGACAATCCCCCTCGAGCGGCGTTCGTCCGCTCCCCGGTCGCCGTCCGCCCGGGCCCGCACCGGGTGTCCCCGTCACCCGAGAGAAGCGACATGACCACGATTGGAAAGCCCGGTTCGCGCACCCCCTCGTCCCCCGTGAGCGCGCAGCCGGCGAAGGCGCCCGCCACGGCGAAGCCCAGCGCGGTGAAGACCGCCGTCGCCCAGCGGATGAAGGACGGCTTCGACGCGGCCCCGCGGACGGGCAGCGCGTCCCGGCCGGTGCTGTCCGCGGAGCTCCGCTCCGGTGAGGGCGCGGCGGGCATCGGGGCCGCGGCGGGTCAGGCCGCGGGCAAGGCGGCCACCGGCAGCCTCAGGGCCGCGGCGGGTCAGGCCGCGGGCAAGGCGGCCACTGGCAGCCTCGGGGCCGCGGCGGGTCAGGCCGCGGGCCGCGTGGCCAGCGCTATCGCCGGGCCGCAGGTGAGCACGAACGCGGACGGGCGCACGGTGGTGGACCTGGGGGCGGGGAACAACACGGCGACGGTGTCGCAGGGGAAGGACGGCGGGCTGACCATCAAGTCCGGCAGCGACACGGTGACG
>NZ_JAYESI010000069.1:0-5505 GCF_041903675.1 Corallococcus sp. RDP092CA
TTCAAGAAAAGAATCCGGCAGCGACCTACTCTCCCACGCGGTTTCCCGCGGAGTACCATCGGCTCTGGAGGGCTTAACTTCCGTGTTCGGGATGGGAACGGGTGTGACCCCTCCGACATTGCCACCGGAAAAGCGAATGACGGTGCATACGAAGGGTAAGTTGCAAGGTTTCTGCCTGGTGAAGCCTCTTCACCTTGAAGAAGAGTTGAAACAGCTGTCTTCCGGGCGGACGCGCACGGCGTCCATGGCCTCGGCCTTGGCCCCGAGTCCCTTACTCCCCACGAGGGGGCATGCAAGAGAAGGGGGGAAGTAAGCCGCTCGACTTATTAGTACTGGTTAGCTGAACGCGTTACCGCGCTTACACACCCAGCCTATCAACGTGGTAGTCTTCCACGAGTCTTCAGGGGCTTGCGCCCGGGATACCTGGTCTTGAGGTCGGTTTCCCGCTTAGATGCTTTCAGCGGTTATCCAATCGGCACATGGCTACCCAGCGATGCCTCTGGCGAGACAACTGGTACACCAGCGGTGCCTCCAACCCGGTCCTCTCGTACTAAGGTCAGAGCCTCTCAAGTATCCTACGCCCACAGCAGATAGGGACCAAACTGTCTCACGACGTTTTGAACCCAGCTCGCGTACCGCTTTAATTGGCGAACAGCCAAACCCTTGGGACCTGCTCCAGCCCCAGGATGCGATGAGCCGACATCGAGGTGCCAAACCTCCCCGTCGATGTGAACTCTTGGGGGAGATAAGCCTGTTATCCCCGGAGTACCTTTTATCCGTTGAGCGATGGCCCTTCCATTCAGGACCACCGGATCACTATGACCTGCTTTCGCACCTGCTCGACCTGTCGGTCTCGCAGTCAAGCTCCCTTATGCCATTGCACTCGACGCCCGGTTTCCAATCGGGCTGAGGGAACCATCGCGCGCCTCCGTTACTTTTTGGGAGGCGACCGCCCCAGTCAAACTACCCACCAGACAGTGTCCCAGTCCCGGCTGACGAGACATGGTTAGACACCAGAAATCAACAGGGTGGTATTTCACCGTTGCCTCCACCGAACCTAGCGGCCCGGCTTCAAAGGCTCCCACCTATCCTACACAGTCAATCCCTAGTGTCACTGTCAAGTTGTAGTAAAGGTTCACGGGGTCTTTCCGTCTTGCTGCGGGTAAACTGCATCGGCACAGCTATTTCAATTTCGCTGAGTCCCTCTCCGAGACAGTGCGGAAGTCGTTACTCCATTCGTGCAGGTCGGAACTTACCCGACAAGGAATTTCGCTACCTTAGGACCGTTATAGTTACGGCCGCCGTTTACTGGGGCTTCGGATCATCGCTTCGCCTTGCGGCTGACGAATCCCCTTAACCTTCCAGCACCGGGCAGGAGTCAGACCCTATACGTCGGCTTGTCGCCTTCGCAGAGTCCTGTGTTTTTGGTAAACAGTCGCTACCGCCATTTCTCTGCAACCTCTCTCGGCTTCGGCTGTACGCCTACACCTACCAGAGGCCCACCTTCTTCCGAAGTTACGGTGGAAATTTGCCTAGTTCCTTGGAGGAGAGTTCTCTCAAGCGCCTTAGGATTTTCTCCTCACCCACCTGTGTCGGTTTGCGGTACGGACACCCTACAGACTCCCTGCGGGACTTTTCTTGGAAGCCGAGCATCAGCGACTTACCCCTTGCGGGGCGCCATGGGGTCTCGGGGATGACTGCCGCGCCTTTATTCGTACGCGACACCCCTACGCCTTTAGACTGACACAACCACCGGTCAGCTCGCCTAGCTTTCTCCGTCCTCCCTCAGTTCAACGTCTGCAAGATGGCGCAGGAATATTAACCTGCTTGCCATCACCTACGCCTTTCGGCCTCGGCTTAGGACCCGGCTAACCCTGGGAAGATTAACTTGACCCAGGAAACCTTGGGTTTACGGCGAGGGGGTTTCTCACCCCCTTTATCGCTACTCATTTCGGCATCAGCACTCCCAGTCGCTCCAGCGGCCCTTTCGGTCCACCTTCGCTGCAACTGGGACGCTCCCCTACCGCCATGCGCGCCTGACGCGCATGACCCGAAGCTTCGGCACTAGTCTTGAGCCCCGTTACATTTTCGGCGCGGCCTGTCTTGACCAGTGAGCTATTACGCTTTCTTTAAAGGATGGCTGCTTCTAAGCCAACCTCCTGGTTGTCAATGACCTGCCACATCCTTTCTAGTGTTCACTTAGACTAGATTTGGGGGCCTTAGCTGTCGGTCTGGGTTATTCCCCTCTTGCCAATGGACGTTATCACCCACTGACTGCGTCCCGGGATAACAATTGCCGGCATTCGGAGTTTGATACGGTTTGGTAATCTGGTGAGACCCCTAGCCGTTTCAGTGCTCTACCTCCGGCATTGAATTACCCGAGCCGATACCTAAATATCTTTCGGGGAGAACCAGCTATCACGGAGTTTGATTGGCCTTTCACCCCTACACACAGCTCATCCCAGAAATTTTCAACTTTCATGAGTTCGGTCCTCCATGCGGTGTTACCCGCACTTCAACCTGGCCATGTGTAGATCACCCCGCTTCGGGTTATAATACACGCAACTTATCGCCCTGTTCGGACTCGCTTTCGCTCCGGCTCCACCTATCGGCTTAGCCTCGCTACGTATATTAAGTCGCCGAATCATGATGCAAAAGGTACGCTCTCGCACTGGCTTGCGCCGTAGTGCTCGAACTGCTTGTAGACATGCGGTTTCAGGTTCTTTGGACTCCCCTCACCGGGGTTCTTTTCACCTTTCCCTCGCGGTACTTGTTCACTATCGGTCGCCAAGGAGTATTTAGGCTTACCGGATGGTCCCGGCAGATTCAGACAGGATTGCACGTGTCCCGTCTTACTTGGGTAACCCGCTCAGCTCCAGACGGCTTTCGCGTACGCGACTATCACGCTCTTTGGTGCGTCTTTCCAGACGCTTCCGCTAGCCCTCCAGAGTCCTACCGCGGACCCGCTACCCCACCGCCATTTGCATGACGTTGGTTTGGCCTCTTCCCATTTCGCTCGCCACTACTCTGGGAATCACTCGTTGTTTTCTCTTCCTCAGGGTACTGAGATGTTTCACTTCCCCTGGTTTGCTCTCACGGCCCTATGGATTCAGGCCGGAGTAACGCAGCTCTTCGCCGCGCTGGGTTTCCCCATTCGGACATCTCCGGATCAACGTTTGGTTGGCAACTCCCCGAAGCTTTTCGCAGCCACCCACGTCCTTCATCGCCTCTTGGCACCTAGGCATCCACCGCACGCCCTTAGTAGCTTACTTGCCCTAATCTCTTGTCCAACGCCCGCCTCCCGGCGGATTGTCGAAACTCGAAACCAAGGCCCAGGCCTCTGCTCTTCGCTAGCAGGCCCGGAAGACTTTCTTTCTTGCTGTTTCTCACTGCTTCTTCTTGTGTGGGAGACTTCGCTTTCGCCTCCCCCAGCCGCCTCTCGGCGCCAGGTGAGACTCATTTCGAAGTCGGCACTTCTGTTGAGAACTTCACTCAGCAGAAATTGCAACTTACCCTTCGTATGCACTTGTCAAAGAACGTCCCTGCTTGAAAGCAGGTAACTTGTGGAGCTGATCGGGTTCGAACCGACGACATCCAGCTTGCAAAGCTGGCGCTCTCCCAGCTGAGCTACAGCCCCGACTCTCGCGTCGGCACCGCCTTCGTCCCTCCAGCGAGGGAGAATGGTGGGCCTAGGTGGACTTGAACCACCGACCTCGCGCTTATCAGGCGCGCGCTCTAGCCAGCTGAGCTATAGGCCCAGGTGGGGGCTAAAGCATCGGCAGAACCCTACAGCGTCCTTCATTCTCAAAGAGCCGAGCCATTGCTCGGTCCTTCAAAACCAAACAGCAAGCCCAAAGCTCATAATGGATTGTTTACCGGAAACTTTGACCTAGTCAGACCTCGGTAGCCTTTCGGCTACTGGCATCGCCTGCTCCGCCGAAGCGTGAGCCCGATGCCCGGTCTCCTTAGAAAGGAGGTGATCCAGCCGCAGGTTCCCCTACGGCTACCTTGTTACGACTTCACCCCAGTTACCGAGCACTCCTTGGGCATCTCTTGGTGAGATGACTTCTGGAGCAATCGACTCCCATGGTGTGACGGGCGGTGTGTACAAGGCCCGGGAACGTATTCACCGCAGCGTGCTGATCTGCGATTACTAGCGATTCCGCCTTCATGGAGTCGAGTTGCAGACTCCAATCTGAACTGAGACCGGTTTTCTGCGATTAGCTCCCCCTCGCGGGTTTGCAGCGCTCTGTACCGGCCATTGTAGCACGTGTGTAGCCCTGGTCATAAAGGCCATGAGGACTTGACGTCATCCCCACCTTCCTCCGGTTTAACACCGGCAGTCCCTCTAGAGATCCACTTGCGTGGCAACTAAAGGCGAGGGTTGCGCTCGTTGCGGGACTTAACCCAACATCTCACGACACGAGCTGACGACAGCCATGCAGCACCTGTCTCTCGGTTCCCTTGCGGGCACTCCCTCATCTCTGAAGGATTCCGAGGATGTCAAGACCAGGTAAGGTTCTGCGCGTTGCGTCGAATTAAACCACATGCTCCACCGCTTGTGCGGGCCCCCGTCAATTCCTTTGAGTTTTAGTCTTGCGACCGTACTTCCCAGGCGGAGAACTTAATGCGTTAGCTACGGCACCGCGGGGGTCAACTCCCACGACACCTAGTTCTCATCGTTTACGGCGTGGACTACCAGGGTATCTAATCCTGTTTGCTACCCACGCTTTCGCGTCTCAGCGTCAGTTACCGTCCAGGTGGCCGCCTTCGCCACCGGTGTTCCTCCCCATATCTACGAATTTCACCTCTACTTGGGGAATTCCGCCACCCTCTCCGGCACTCAAGCTCTGCAGTTTCGGGCGCACTTCCTCAGTTGAGCTGAGGGCTTTCACACCCGACTTGCAAAGCCGCCTACACGCGCTTTACGCCCAATAATTCCGAACAACGCTTGCACCCTCTGTATTACCGCGGCTGCTGGCACAGAGTTAGCCGGTGCTTCTTCTCCCGGTACCGTCAAGGCAAAGCGTATTAGGCTTTACGGTTTCGTCCCGGTCGAAAGTGCTTTACAATCCAAAGACCTTCATCACACACGCGGCGTTGCTGCGTCAGGCTTTCGCCCATTGCGCAAAATTCCCCACTGCTGCCTCCCGTAGGAGTCTGGACCGTGTCTCAGTTCCAGTGTGGCTGATCGTCCTCTCAGACCAGCTACCCGTCGTCGCCTTGGTGGGCCATTACCCCGCCAACTAGCTGATGGGCCGCGGACTCATCTGGTTGTGATAGCTTGTTTACAGAGGCCACCTTTTCCCTCAGTCTCCGAAGAAACCGTGGGCTTATCCGGTATTAGCCAATCTTTCGACTGGTTATCCCAGGCATCCAGGCAGATTATCCACGTGTTACGCACCCGTGCGCCGCTCTACTAGGGTTTCCCCATTCGCGCTCGACTTGCATGTGTTAGGCACGCCGCCAGCGTTCGTTCTGAGCCAGGATCAAACTCTCCAATTG
>NZ_JAYESI010000006.1:0-285652 GCF_041903675.1 Corallococcus sp. RDP092CA
AGGCAGATTATCCACGTGTTACGCACCCGTGCGCCGCTCTACTAGGGTTTCCCCATTCGCGCTCGACTTGCATGTGTTAGGCACGCCGCCAGCGTTCGTTCTGAGCCAGGATCAAACTCTCCAATTGCTTTCTTGGTTTGCTTGAACCGGCGTCCCCCAAGGCCCGGCTAAGGAACCTTGGCTCGCTGATTCGTCGGCGCTCCCCTCTCGCTGCGCTTTTCAGCGCTGCCCTCAAGGTGAAGCACCCTCAAAAAATTGACTGCGGTTTCCGCAATCCATTACTTCTTGGGCTTGCTATTTGGTTTTCAAAGACCGAGCCGCTTGTTGCGACCTTGTTGCTTGCCGGCTTCGCTTCAACCGGCGGGGTTGCAGCTTCTATTTCAGTTCGCAGTCAGCGTCAACTTCGCTTTTGCGTCCTGCTGTCCTTCGAATCCGTCGGCGCCGTCCAGTGACTTCCGCCGCTTCGTTCGAGGGAGGCGGCTTCTACTTCAGCGCCGCCCATCCTGTCAACCGCTCGTTTCTGGTCATCTTCGGCGAACCAACCGCCGAGGGTGTTGACCGGGAAGTCGACCGGGGCCCAGCGCGCCGAAGCGGCGTGCGAGGCGCAGCGGGAATTCGCACAGGTTGAGCTCGCGTGCAAGCTCTTCGTTGATCGGACGTCACCAAGCCGTCGCGGGTCTGTCACCTGGACCCGCTCCTTCGTGCCCCCATCAAGGCTGCGGGCGGGTGGGCAGGCGAGCGCCCGGCTGTCCCCTTATAAAGAGCCGGTCATGCTCCCCGAGAAGATCTACCTCATCGACCTCCAGTCCCAGCTGGTGCGGGCCTGGGACGAGGCCTTCGACCCGTTCGAGTTCGTCGCCGTGCGAGAGGAGGACTTCTTCGCCGTCCCCGCAGACGCGATGGTCAGCCCCGCAAACAGCTTCGGCATCATGGACGGCGGGCTCGATCTGGCCATCCGGGAAACGCTGGGATTCCAGGTCCAGGATGCCGTCCAACGGGCCATCGTGGACCAGCATCATGGCGAGCTCCCGGTCGGTGCCGCCGTGGTCGTGCCTTCCGGGGATGCGCGCTGGCCCTTCCTCATCGCCGCGCCGACCATGCGAATCCCCGAGAGCGTCTCGCAGACCGTCAACGCGTACCTGGCGTTCCGCGCCGCGCTCCTCGCGGTGAAGCGGCATAACGAAGCCGCTGGCGCTCCGGTCATCCGGACGCTGGTGTGTCCCGGGCTGGGTACCGGCATTGGCGGGCTCGAGGCGCGGCGGTGCGCGGCGCAGATGGTGCTGGCGCTGAAGCACGTGATGGCCCCGGCCCGCATCCCCTCCTTCCGCGACATCCACCTCGTCCACCGTGCCCTCCGCGCCTCATAGGCCCACACACGAAAGGGCCCCCGACCCGGTGACAGGTCGGAGGCCCTTTCTTCCCGCGGATGCCGGCTCAGCTCACGGCGTCGCGGGGTCGAACGTGGAGATGCTCCAGCCCATGCGCTCGTGGCCGAACTTGTTCCAGTCCGGGTTCTTGCCGTTGACGACCTGGCTGTCCGTGTAGGACGGCGCCCCGGAGCCGGAACCGGAACCGGAGAAGATGTTCACGCTGATGGTGGAGCCCGTGTACGTCGGGTGCGTGTTGTCCGACTGGATGTAGTCGTAGCTGGTGCTGCTGTTCGCCAGGTGGCCGTTCGCGTCGCGCAGCGTGCTGCGCAGGGTGACGCTGATGCGCTGCACGTAGGCGTCCTCGGTCTCACCGGCGCGGTACGCGATGGCCGCGGAGTCAATCTGGCCGTCGCCGTTACGGTCGTAGTCGGAGGCCATCATCTCCGCGAACGCGTCCGCGCACTTGAAGCCATACTTCGCCGCCAGGTTGCAGGCGCGCCAGTTGCTGCGCGCCAGCAGCGGCAGGAAGTACTGCTGCTTGTTCACCTTCTGGCCCGTCGCCGAGTCCGTGCAGGACGTCAGCGCGTTGTCCGCGTCATAGCCGGGGTAATAGATGTTGGAGATGACCTTCACCTTGGCGGTGGTCGCGTACTGGTTGATGGTCTGCATCGCCCGCTCCATGTACGTGGTGCAGGCCGACAGCGCGTTCTGCAGGCCGCTGTAGTTGCACGTCCCCTTCTGGTCGGAGAACGCGCTGCGGGCCTGCAGGTAGTCGTTGCCGCACATCTCGAACATCACGACGCGCGTGCGCGAGTCCTGCATGTAGGAGCGCTCGGAGACGATCTTGTTGTTGTAGATGTCGTCCGCCTTCGCGCCGGACTTCGTGCGACGGATGACCTCCACGTTGGAGCCCCACGTCTTCGCCGCGTACTCCCCCTCCACCACCGGGGCCGCACGGCGCGCCACGCTGGTGATCCCGCCGTTGTAGCCGGCGAAGATGGAGTCGCCGTAGGCCACCACGCGGTACGTCTGCGACGCCGAGCGGTTGATGGTCCACGACGTGTTCTGATTGATGGTGCTGGCCATCGCGCTGCCACTGAGGGTGGTGGCGGCGAGGACGGCGGCGAGGGACAGCCCGCTGCGACGAACGGACATACCGGCTCCTGAAGAGGTAGGGGATTCCCGCCCCGGCAATGGGGAGAGGCCGCGCACGGTACACGGCTCTGATTCGGGAATCACTCCTCAGACCAGAATTGACTTACCAATATGTATTCCATGTTGAACATGAATTTCGCCACGTCGCGTCAGGGGGAGCGGTCACGCGCCCTCCACTGACGCAGCGCTTCCCGATGACGCATTGTTTCATGGATTGGGGGCGCTGGAAGCTCGCGGGCACCAGCGACTGCCTGGGCCTGGGCATGCCCGGCATCATGCGCGCGTTCGAGGGGGGCTTCGCCGCCCTGGGTGCGTTCGCGTGGAAGCTCGCGTTCGCGGTGGTGGCGCTGGGTGCGGCACTGGGCATGGCGGCGGCCCATCCACCGCTCGCGCTGTCGTTGAGGGTGGTGGAACCGGTGGGCACCTCCGTGCTGCCTCACGTGGCCATCGTCGCCACGGTGGCGTACCTGCTCACGGGACTCCGTCGCAGCGCTTTGCTCGGAGGAAGCTGGGCAGGCCGCTGTTTGGACTGCGTCGTCGCCCTGCGCGACCTGCGTGAAGCGCCCCGGGAGGAACCCGAGGCGCCTCGCCAGCGCGGGGTCAGTGGGCGCCAGCGGCTTCGGTAGCGGTGGTGGCCGGCTTCGCCGCGGGGGCGAGCCCCTCCGTGTGCCAGAACTCCACGTGCCCGGTGTCGAGCGAGTAGATGGCGGAGACGATCGCGAGCTCTCCCGCATCGACCTTCGCCTTGAGGAGCGCGGAGCGCTCGGTGAGCTGGCGGGTGACGGCGTCCACGTTGGCGTGCGCGGCCTTCACCACCTTCGGGTCATGGCGGTCCGCGTCCGTGAGGTGGACGTCGCTGAGGTTGCTCTTCACGGACGAGACGAGCGCGTCCAGGTTGGGTGAGCCGGTGCTCTGGCCGTCCGGCGTGGCGAGGCCCGCCTTCACGGCACCGCAGGACTCGTGACCCATGATGACGATGAGGCGCACGCCCAGGTTGGCGACGCCGTACTCGATGCTGGCGACGGCGAGGGGCTCCAGCTCATTGCCGGCCTCGCGCACGACGAAGAGCTCGCCCAGTCCCTGGTCGAAGATGAGCTCCGGCGGCACTCGCGAGTCACTGCACGCGACGACGATGGCGTGCGGGTGCTGCTCACTGGCCAGCGCGTTGCGCACCGCGATGGTCTGCGCGGGATGGCGCGCCACGCCCTTGGTGAAGCGGAGGTTGCCCTGCTCCAGGCGGTGGAAGGTGACGGGCAGCGCCTCGGGCTTCACGGCAGGGTGGGACGGCTGCGCGTCCTCGGCGAACGCGGGCATGCCGACGCCCAGCAGCGCGACGGCCGAGGCAGTGCGAAGGAGAGGATTCATGGGGTGTGACCTGGGGTGGGGTGTACGCCGGGATGAGGGTCCAGGCGTCCCGCTGGCGTAACAGCGCCGCAGGTCCGGAACCATGGATTCCGGGGCGGGTCACGGAAGTGTCACAGGCGCCCATGGGCAGGCGGGCAGGGAACGCTGGCGCTCAGCTGAATGGCACATCCGCCCACACCTCCAGCCTGTCCGGGCGGAGGGGCTTCAGGAGCAGTTCGGGGGCTCGCAGCAGGCCTTGTCTCTTTGGCTCCGGGCCACGGGTGACTCGGCTGCCGGATGGGGCGGCCCGGGTGCCCGGACGCGTGCACTGCCTGGGCTGGGACCCGCGCTCCTGTCCACCGGCTGTTGGACGTCTGGGCCGATGCCGCCCGCCATGCGCTGGCGTCCTGGGACACGCTCACCCTCCCCCAGGACCTCAGCGAGGAGTTCCGTCAGCGCTGCGTCACCTGCCGGGGACAGCTCGCGGAGCTCATCGCTCGCGTGCCGCCGGTTCACGGCACGGTCTGAGCCGTCAGCCCCATGGCTCCGTCGCCCCTTCTCCGGAGCTCTGGCGTCGCCACCCGGAACTCCGCGGGCAGCATCCGCAAGATGCGTTCGCGGCGGTAGCGGGCGCCAGCCAGGCGCTGCTCCAGGGCGGCCTTCTCCGCTCGGGCGGCCTTGTCGGGTGCCGCGCCGCGCTGGGCCAGCGCGGCCAACCTCCGCGACACTTCTTCAATCTCGCGGTCGATGAACACGGGTTGGATGTTTCGCTTCTCTCCGGCCCGGCGGCCCTGGGCGTTGTTCTCAATCCACACCGGCAACACCGAAACATCCGCCAGCGACACCGGGGCCCCGGGCTCCGCCCGGGTCACTCCGACTCTCAGGAGCAGCGTGTCCCTCTTGTCTCCATCCTTCCCCAGTTGCCCCTTCACGTGCCGGTAGAAGCGCGCCTGGTTCGCCACCAGGTTGCCCAACGAATACGCGATGAAGCCCCGGCGCCCCGCCTTCGTCGTGTATGCCTCCAACGGCTGCAACACGTGCGGATGATGGCCGATGACCGCGAGGGCCCCCGCCTCCAGGAAGGCCTGGCCCAAGGCCCGGTCCAGGGGATGCGGCGTGTCCTTGTACTCGTTCCCCCAGTGCCCCAGCACGAAGAGCGCGTCACACCTCGCCGCCGCGGCCCGCACCCGCTCCACCGCTTCCTCCGGCGTCAGGCCCCTGCGGGAGGCGTGCTCCGGATAGGGCACCAGCGCCGCGTGCGGTGCGTCCGCTTCCTTCGGGTTGCTGAAGCCATTCAGGCTCCTCGTGAAGGAGAGGAAGCCCAGCTTCATGCCCCTCACCTCCATGAACGCCGGCTCCCAGGCCGCGTCCCGCGTCGCCCCCGTGCCCGCGTGGCGCAGCCCCGCCGCGTCCAGGTGCCTCAGCGTCTCCACCAGGCCTTCCACGTGCTGATCCCTCGCGTGGTTGTTGCCCGTGGACACCACCTTCACGCCCGCGCTCACCAGCGCCTCCACCAGCGCTGGGGGTGCGTTGAAGACCAGCTCCTTCGTGACGGCCTTGTCGTTCGCCGTGACCGGCGTCTCCAGGTTCACCACGCCCACGTCCGCCGTGCGCAACACGTCCGACAGCGGCCCGAAGACGTGGTCCCACCCCTCGTGGTTCTGCGACGGGGCCCCGCCGCTTCCGCCCTTCGCGTGGGCCTTCGCCACCGACCTCACCTCGCCGTGCGGAATCACGTCTCCGCCAAAGACGAGCTCCACGCGCGCGGGCGCGGCCATCCCCCACACCGGGATGAACAGCAGCAAGGCCCCCCACCCTCGCATCACCCCTGCTCCCGCACTCCGATGAAGACCTCCCGGTTCCAGGGGTCCCTGTGCGTCGTCGCGGGACAGCCGGCCTCCCGCATCCACTCGAGCCAGTCGTCCCTCCGGAACAGCCCGAAGCGGTGGCGCTCCTGCGACATGCTCACCGTGCCGTCCGCTTCCCGCAGCAGATAGGCGAACGCGGTCTCGAACGTCTCATCGTCCGGATCCGGATCCCACGTCCACATGAGGTAGCGCATGCCGCGCCCGTCCGGCGCGTCGTGACCTCCGGACTCGGTGAGGGGCTCGAAGGTCTCCCGCACGCAGTCCGGCAACAACACCACCCGGCCCCCCGGACGGCAGTGCGCCGCCGCCGTGAGGACCGTGGCCCGCGCGTCCTCCCGCGCCACCGCGTACATGATGGCGTCGTGCACCATCACCCGGTCGAACGTGCGCCCCAGCCGCAGCGAGCGCATGTCGCCCACCCGGTGCTCGCACTCCGGATTCACCTTGCGGCTCACCGCCACCATCTCCGGCGAGCGGTCCGTCAGCGTCAGCGTGAAGTGCTTCTTCAGGTGGAAGGCCAGGCTCCCACCGCCCGACCCCAGCTCCAGCAGCGTGCGCGCCGGGCCCTCCTCCGGATGCAGCAGGGGGAGCAGATCCTCCGCCTCTTCCACGTACTCCTCCGGTGGCGAGAACAACGGCCACCAGGAGGCGAGGTCGGTGTAGAGGTGGGGCTCCTCCACGGGAGGCGGAATCACGGTGCGCAACAACGCCATGGGTGGCTTCCTCGGAGACGGGGGACCGTTCTACCGCCCGGAACCCCGTGCGTCCATGCGGCTCACCGGACCTGGATGGCGTCCGCGACCACGTAGGTCCCCGCCGTCACCCAGCGGCTCAGCTGGACCTTGTTCCACCCCGCCGGGAAGCTCCACGTGCCCAGCGTGTTCCAGCGGGCGCCGTTGACCGTCTGGTTCACCTTCACGTTCGCCAGCTGCGTGCCGGACGCGTTCGTGATGATGAAGGGCGCCGCCGTGGAGCGGTCGCTCGCCGCCGTCCACCACGCGTCCACCGTCTTCGTGGCCGCCGCGGAGAGGTAGAACCAGAACGTCGCCGGCTCCGACACCGCCGCGCCCGGGGACACCAGGTAGCTGGTGCCGTAGTAGCCCGCCACGTTCGTGGACGCGGCCCAGCTCGTGCCCGCCAGCTGGATGTAGCCCTTCGCCTGGTCGTTGTTCGCGTTGTTGCTGTCGATGACCAGCCCCGTCGACGAACCGCCGCCGGACGTCCACAGGTACGTGACGTCCACCCAGTCGTTGTTCGACATGCCCAGGTCCGTCCAGAACGTCCCGTCCGCGATGTCGATGCCCGCAGGGTTCGCCGGCCGGCGGCCGAACTGATCCAACCCGCCGTTGAAGTTCTCCTGGTACGCCGCCTGCGCCTCCGGCTTGCCCTGCGGCAGCGTCTTCCACATCTCGCGCACGCTGGAGGGGTTCCAGTAGTCGTCCTTCGTGTTCCACGGGCCCACGTCCCAGACAGACGTCGTCGCGCACTTCGCCGTCTTCGAGTAGCAGACGCGCACCTGGTACTCGGAGCCCCCGTTCGACGCGAGCCCTCGCCGCGAGGGCAGCGCCACGAAGCGGTCGTTGCTCTTGATGACGTGGCCGTTCGCCGTGGTGCCGCCCACCAGGCCCTCACGGGTCGCGTACACGCGGTATGTCAGCGGCGTGAGCGCCTGGAGCGCCTCCTCGGCGCCGCCTTCGCGCCAGCCCTCCAGCGCCACCTCCTGCACCGCCGGGCCCCGGCCGCGCTCGTCCGCGATGAGCGCCAGGCGCACCTGCACCTCCGTGCCCGAGCGGGGCAGGCGCACGGCTTCGTCTCCGGTGGCGGTGCGCCACTCGCTCCAGGCGCCTCCGGGGCTCCGCACGCGCACGTCCACCTCGACGCCCTGCCCCAGGCCCACCGTCGCCTGGACCCTCGGACGGAAGGTGTCCACGGGCTGCGCGAGGGTGCGCGCGGGGAACTCGAAGAGGCCCGTGAGCCGGCTCAGGCCCTCCGGACGGCGCATCACCGCGTTGGGCTCGTAGAGCAGCCCGTCGCGCGTGCCCACGAGCTCCGACGTGCCCGTTCCCTCCGAGAGGTTCTCCGTCCAGCGCTGCGTGCCGGCCTGCCGCCGGAGCGCTTCCGGCGCGGGCTCGGCCGCCGCCGCTCCTTCCGCGAAGACCGCGCCCAACATCACCGCCATCAGGGTGGACCGCCACGACGCGCGCATGCCTGGACTCCCGGGAAATGGACAAAAACGTTTAGGCCGTTCAACGTTTAAATCCGTTTTTCCTGGTTCTCAAGAGCCAAGGCGTGAAACCGTCGCGGCCCGGTGCGGGGCCTACTTCGTGCCGAAGAGGCGGTCTCCCGCGTCGCCCAGGCCGGGCAGGATGTAGCCGTGCGCGTCCAGCTTCTCGTCGATGGCGGCGGTGAAGACGCGCACGTCGGGGTGGTGCTCGCGCAGGTTCAGCAGGCCCTCCGGGCACGCGAGCAGACACACGAAGCGCAGGGAGCCCGGGCGGCTCCGCTTCACGCGCTGGAGCGCCGCCACCGCGGAGTTGCCCGTCGCGAGCATCGGGTCACAGACGATGACGTCCCGGTCCTCCAGGTTGGAGGGCACGCGGTAGTAGTACTCCACGGCGCCCAGCGACTCCGGGTCCCGGTACAGGCCGATGTGGCCCACGCGCGCGGAGGGCACCAGTTGCAGGAGGCCGTCCAGGATGCCCTGCCCCGCTCTCAGGATGGGCACCAGCACCAGCTTCTTGCCGTCCAGCGCCCAGCCCGTGGTGCGGGCCATGGGCGTCTCGATCTGCTCCTCGCGCAGCTTCAGGTCTCGCAGCGCCTCGTACCCGAGCAGGAGGGAGATCTCCTCCAGCAGCGCCCGGAAGGACGCCGTGCTCGTGTCCGTCCTGCGCATCACCGTCAGCTTGTGCTTCACCAGCGGGTGATCCACCACCGTGCAGTTCGGGAAGTCCATGCGTCGTCCTCCTGGATTGTGTTTCAGAACACCGTGCCGTCACTGCGGATGCGGATGGGCGGCACGCCCCCGGGGCGCAGCTCCGCCGCCACCCGGCGCCCCGCCGTCCACGTGCCGCCCTGGAGCACCTTCGCCAGCGGCAGCTCCTCCGCGCTCATCTCCAGGCGCCCTCGCACCAGCGCGGCCACCCGGTCCAGCAGGGCCACCGTCAGCGCCCGCCACTCCACGATGGGCGGGTCTCCCGGCGCATGGACCTCCCTCGTCAGGCGCGGGTCCTGCGGCACCAGCACGCCCAGGTCCACGAAGAGGCCGCCGTTGCGGTACTCCGGCAGGCCGGTGAGCGCGTCCAGCTCCGTCACCGTCACGCCCGCCTCCGCGAGCGGCTCCACCAGCGAGTACGCCAGCCACTGGGACAGCTTGTGGAAGGGCACCAGCGCGTCCGCGCTCTCCGGCGGCCCGAGCGCCGGGTGCGGCCACACGTCCCCCAGGTTCACGCCGTCCACCGTCGTGCGCCCCGGCCAGATGGGCCCCAGCACCTCCAGCACCGTGCCGAGCACCTCCGCCGCGCGCACGCTGCGGCGGTGCGCGGCCAGCATGTCGAACAGCGCCCCCGGCCTGGGCAACACGCGCGACAGGCCCTGCAGCAGGTGCAGCCGGCCCTCCACGCCCAGCAAGGGATTGGACTCGGACACCTGGAGGCCGCGCTCCAACTGCTCGCGCGTCATCCGGCCCAGCGCCTCCGCGTCCGCGCGCAGCGGCCGGTCCGGATCCGACGAGAAGGCGCCCGCCATGAACATGCGCAGCGACGCCACCGCCAGCCCCTCCGAGCGCACGTATGTCGCGCCCCCGGGCTCCTCGTAGCGCCACGCCGGGCCGCTGCCCGCGTCCAGCAGCACGCTCACCACGCCCAGGTCCACCCTGGACCGCGCGCGCTCCTCCGGCGGCAGCGGGGCCAGCTGCTCCTCCAGCTGCGCGAGCCGGGGCACGCCGCCCGCGTCGAAGTGCCTCCAGCGGCTGTGCACCGGGATGTCCAGCCGGGGGTACGCCTCATGCGTCACCGCCAGCACCCGGTCCACCACCGTGGGCAGCCTCGACGGCTCCACCCGGAAGTACTCCAGCCGGCCCGCGAGCCCCAGGTCCAGCACCTGATGGCAGCGCTCGCGGATGGCCGCCGGGCTGCGCAGCCACGCCACCGTGGGAGACACCTCCTGCACCCGGATCGTCTCAAGCATCGAGGTCCCGTCCCTTCACCTGCGCCAGCGCCCCCGCGTCCGCCACCGGCCCTCGCGTGAAGTAGCCCGCGGCCTTCTTCGCCTCCATCTCCACCTTCGCGTCCGCCGGAATCAGGCCGTCCGGGATGGGGACGCGCTCGAGGATCTCGATGCCCGAGCGCACGATGGCGTCGTGCTTCATGTCGCTCATGGAGATGAAGCGGTGGATGCGCGTGATGCCCAGCCAGTGCAGCACGTCCGGCATCAGCTCCTGGAAGCGCATGTCCTGCACGCCCGCCACGCACTCCGTGCGGTGGAAGTACGTGGCCGCGGAGTCGCCGCCCTCCTGGCGCTTGCGCGCGTTGTAGACCAGGAACTTGGTCACCTCGCCCAGCGCGCGGCCCTCCTTGCGGTGGTAGACGATGAGCCCCACCCCGCCCTGCTGCGCCATCCGCACGCACTCCTCGATGCCGTGCACCAGGTAGGGCCGGCAGGTGCAGATGTCGCTGCCGAAGACGTCCGAGCCGTTGCACTCGTCATGCACGCGCGCCGCCAGCGGCACGTCCCTGTCCGCCAGCGCGGAGATGTTCCCAAACACATACAGCGACAGCCCGCCGATGGGCGGCAGGAAGACATGCAGGTCCGGGCGGGTGATGAGCTCCGGGTACATGCCGCCGGTGTGCTCGAAGAGGCCCCGGCGCAGCGCGCCCTCCGTGAGGCCGAAGCGCTCGGCGATGCCGGGCAGGTACCAGACGGGCTCCACCGCGGCCTTCACCACCTTCACGTCGCCGTTGGACGCGACGAGGTCGCCGTCCACCTTGAGGCGGCCGGCGGTGATGGCCTCGCGCACCTCCGGCATGTTGATGTGGGCCCGGGTGACGGCGATGGTGGGCCGGTAGTCCACGCCCTGCTCGGCGTAGGCGCGGAACACCTGCGACGCCACCGCGCCCCAGGGGTCCAGCGACACGATGCGCCTGGGGTCGCTCCACGCCGGATGCGGCCCCACCTGCGCCGCGGGCGAGGTGTTGGTCAGGTCCGCCTTGTGGTCCTGCGGCAGCCTGCCCGCGGACACCGCCAGCGCGCGGTAGATGGAGTACGCGCCCGAGTGCGTGCCGATGACGTTGCGGTTCGCGGGGTCGGAGAGCGTGGCCACCACCGGGCCGCGGCGCAGCGGCTCGGACTCGCCCCAGCGCAGGGGGACGCCGGGGGCCTGTCCGTCGGGGTGGGAGGTGAGGCGGATGTGATTCACGGGCTTCTTGTCAGCCATGGGTGCACCCTCCTTGAGGGGCGCGCGGGAAATGCAGATGTCTGGGAATGGGGGAAGCCGCGACGTCAGCTCATCCACGAGCCGTCGGTGCGCGCGGACCACTTGCGGGTCACCTTCTTGAGCTGGCTCCAGAAGTCGAGGCTCGACGGTCCAGTGACGTCGCCGTGGCCGAACTTCGAGTCGCCCGTGCCGCCGAAGGAGAAGGGCTCGCGCGGCACCGGCACGCCCACGTTCACGCCCACCATGCCGGCCTTCGCGCCCTCCACCACCGTCTGCGCCACCGCGCCGCTGGTGGTGAAGATGGACGCCGCGTTGCCATAGGGCGACGCGTTCTCCACGGCGAGCGCCGCCGACAGCGTGGGCACCCGCACGATGGACAGCACCGGGCCGAACAGCTCGCGCCGCGCGGCCTCCATGTCCGGGCGCACGCCGTCCAGCACCGTGGGGCCCAGCCAGTGGCCGTTCGCGTAGGCCTCGCCCGCGGGCCGCCTGCCGCGCCCGTCCAGCAGCACGCGCGCCCCGTCCGCCTGGGCCTTCGCGATGGCCGTCTCCAGCCGGTCCACCGCGCCCCGGTCGATGAGCGCGCCCATGCCCGGGCCGACCTCCAGGCGGGCCGCGCGACGGACGATGTCGTCCACCAGCGGCTGCACGTCCCCCACCGCGAGCAGCACGCTGGCCGCCATGCAGCGCTGGCCCGCGCAGCCCGTGAACGAGTCCACCACCGCCTGCGGCGTGAGGTCCGGATCCGCGTCCGGCGCGACGATGAGGTGGTTCTTCGCGCCGCCCAGCGCCAGCACGCGCTTGCCGTGGCGGCTGCCCTCCACGTAGACGTGCCGCGCGACGGGGGATGAGCCCACGAAGGCCACGGCCTTCACGTCCGGGTGCTCCAGGAGCGCGTCCACCGCGGCCTTCGCGCCGTGCACCACGGAGAAGACGCCGGGCGGATAGCCCGCCTCCACCATCAGCTCGCCCAGCGCGGTCGCGGTGAGCGGCACCTTCTCCGACGGCTTGAGGATGAAGGCGTTGCCCACCGTGACGGCGATGGGGAACAGCCACAGGGGCACCATCGCGGGGAAGTTGAACGGCGTGATGCCGGCGACGACGCCCAGGGGCTCGCGGCGGTATTCACAGGTGATGCCCCGGCTCACCTCCAGGTGCGCGCCGCTGTCCAGGTTCTGGAGCGACAGCGCGAAGTCACAGACCTCCAGGCCCTTGAGCAGCCCCGCGCGGCCCTCCGCCACCGTCTTGCCGGATTCGCTCGCGGCCAGGTGCGCGAGGCGCTCCAGGTTTGCTTCGAGCAGCGCGCGGAAGCGTTGCAGGAGCTGGGTGCGCTCGCGCAGGGGGGTGACGCGCCAGCCCTGCGCGGCGGCCTTCGCGGCCTCCACGGCCCGGGCGACCCCCGCGGCGGTGGTCAGCGGCACCCGGCCGATGAGCCCGCCGGTGTAGGGACTGCGGACCTCCTGCGAGGGACCCTCCGTCGGAGACAGCCACTCTCCGCCCACGAGGTTGCGACACGGGACGACGCTCTCGGGTAACCGAACAAAGGACACGCGCACCCCCCCGGTGTTGCGTGACAGATGGACGGCAAGGATAGACGCAAAGCCGGAAGCCGGGGCAAGTCGGGGGGCGTCACCGTGTCATTGCTTGATCGGAAGCCATGGCGTCCCCCCTGTGGATGTGTCGCAAACCGGACCGATGCGCGGGTGCGCGAACGTGCGCGCCGCGCTTCGTCAAGCCTGGGAGAGCATCCGCTGGTGCCGCTCCGACATGGCGGTGGTGTCCGTGGTGGCGCGCAGCTCCGCGATGGCGGTGGCGTCCTCTGTGTCCGGGTTGAGGCCCATGGAGATGGCCTCCAGGTAGAGCTCCAGCGACAGCAGGAAGCGCGAGTCGGCGGTGAGCGGGTCGCCCTGCTCGCGCATCAGCTCGCCGTCCTCGCGCACCAGCTTCGCGAGCATGCGCACGCGCGAGGCGGTGCCCAGCAGGCGCGAGGTGGACTCGGCGTCCGCGAGGACGAGCGCGCCGTACTCCATGCCCAGCACGGTGAGGGCGGTGTCGCGGATGAGGTTGCGTGCGTCCCCGTACCGCTTCTCCTTCCGAGCCTTGAGGAGGCTGGCGATGGCGGCGACGAACTGCTCGATGGCGCGCTCGATGAAGTCCTTGCGGAGGGACATGGGCCCTACACGGTAAGCCCGCCCCGGGGCACATGCACCTTTCCCACCGTGCTGGCGTGGCCCCTGTCACATGAGACCCATGGGGTTTCACGTGTTTCAACGGTCCTCACCGAGACCGCGAGGGAGCGGCGGGCCGCACCCCCGGTGTCCTCCCGCGCGGCGGGCCGCCTTCGTCTCCCTTCACGCGGTCGCGTGGCTCCGTGACCTCCAGTACTCGCGACGCGCGGGCACGGAGACGAGCTGCCGCTCCGGATAGCGCAGCGCGGTCAGCTTCCCTCCGAACACGCAGCCCGTGTCCAGGCAGAGGGTGTTGTTCACCCACTCGGCCTCCGTCACGGAGGTGTGGCCGTACACGACCGTGGCCTCACCGCTGTAGTCGCGCGCCCAGTCGGCGCGCACCGGCAGGCCGTAGGCGTCCGCTTCACCCGTGGTCTCGCCGTAGAGGGCGAAGTCGCGCACCTCGGGGGTGTCCCGGCCGTGCATGGACGCCTTCAGGCCCGCGTGCGCCACCACCAGGCGGCCGTCATCCAGGACGTAGTGCGGCGAGCGGGCCTCGATGAAGTCCGCGACGGCAAGCGGGAAGCCGGGCGGCTCCCGCGCCAGTTGCTCCAGCGTCATCGCGAGCCCGCGCGCCACGCGCACGTCCTTGCCCCGCAGCTTCTTGAGCAACTTGATTTCATGGTTGCCCGGCACGCACAGCGCCGTGCCCGCCTCCACCATGCCCATCACCAGCCGCAGCACGCCCACCACGCCCGGCCCCCGGTCCACCAGGTCGCCCAGGAACACCACCTTGCGCCCGCCGGGCGTGCCCACGTCGAAGCCGGGGCTGCCGTCCGCTCTCGGCGCGACCGTGTAGCCCAGCTCCGTCAGCAGGGCCTTCAGCTCATCGAAGCACCCGTGGATGTCTCCGATGAGGTCGAAGGGGCCGTGCTCGTCCTGGCGATGGCTGGGCAGCGGGCGGTGCTCGAACGCCACCGCCTCCACCGTCTCCGGCGTGAGCACGTGCACGTGCCGGATGCCCTCCTTCGCCAGCCCCTTCAGCGCGTTCTGGAGCTGCTGCACCTGGTTGCGCAGCGCGCGGGGACTGGCGTGCGCCCCGGAGCGAGCGCGGTTGCGCTCCAGGCAGAGCGCCTCCGGCGTGTCCATGGCCACCGCGACCAGGGCCACGTGGTGCTCGCGCGCCAGGGTCACGTAATGACGACGCGCTTCGGCGCTGAGCGGGACGCCGTCGATGACGGTGAGCGTGCCGCGCGCGAGCCTTCGCGACACCTCGTCGTGGAGCTTCTTTTCGTTGCCCGTGCCGGGCAGCACGTCCTCCGGGAGGAAGTGCGCGTTCGCCAGCGTGGACTTGCCGGAACCGGATGGACCGAGGAGCAACACGAGCGACTGCTCGGGAATGGGGATCATCATGAGGGGAACACCGGGGATGGGGTCGGCGCGTGCCGACCGGCGCCCCTTCCGGGGCAGGGCGCACGCCACGACGCCTGCGCGCGATCCCCTCCGGTGCCCGGGTCACGCGAGCCTTCGCGGACCCTCCGGCGTCAGACGGGATGCGCTCTCCACGGTTGAAGACGCCCCCGCCTGACGGGCGTCACTTCAGGGGCAGCAGGTACGCCTCCAGGAACACCTCCGGACGATGGTCCATGTCACCCTCGGGTGCCCGCTGGTAGCCCCGGCGCTGGTACATGCGCGCGACTCCCACCGCGCCCTGGCGCACGTGGAGGGAGATGGCGTCCACGCCCCAGCGCTTCGCCAGGACCTCCGACTCCGCCAGCAGCGGCTGGGCCAGCCCCTGACCGTGGTAGCGCACCGACGTGGCCAGCGCGCGCAGGTCCGCCGTGCGGGGAAGCCACGCCTCGGAGCCGGGCGCGCCGGGCGGGTACAGGGCCACCGTGCCCGCGACCTCGCCGTCCACTTCCGCCACGAGGAGGGTGCACACCTTCCGCCGGGAGGCGACGTCGCGCAGGAACGCCTTGCGCTCGTCGGAGTAGACGACCTCCGGCAGCTTCTTCGCGTACTGCGTGACGTAGGCCTCCACCAACAGCTCGCCAATCGCCTGGTCGTCCTCGGGCCGCGCCTCGCGGATGACGGCGCGCTTCACCACGTCCGTGCTCATGCGTCGCCCTCTAGCATGGCGTCGCGGACCTGCGCGGGGCTTCCGGGCAGGCAGCCAGGCTTGTACCTCCCCGGTCCGACACGGGCTCAGGCTGGCCGCCAGGGCCGGGGGTCCGGGCCGCGGTTCTCCAAGACCTGTCCGACTGTCGGACAGGTTCGTGCGGTTCGCCTCCGGCAGCGGGGCGGCAGGGTCCGGGCCGCGGTTCTCCAAGACCTGTCCGACTGTCGGACAGGTTTTCGCGGTCTGCCTCCGGCAGGGGGCCCGCCGGCATGGCGCGTCGCGGCAGGCGTGCACGCCTCGCGTGCCTTCCCCGCGACTACCGCCTCCGGGCGGGCACGGTCACGCGAGCGTGACGACGACGCATGCCGCCGAGCGCCCAGGCCGCGAACAACAGGCCCCCCGCGATCGCCGCCGTGCCGCCTCCGCCCGTGCTGCATCCGCCCGACTGGGCGTCGGAGACCGCGTCTGGCGTCACATCGGACGGCCTCTGCGATGGACCTCCCGAGGCTTCGTCCGGCGTGGGCGCCGTGCCCCCGTCCGTCGGCGTCTCCGGCGGCTGCGTGCTCCCGTCCGTCGGCGTCCCCGGCTGCTGCGTGCTCCCGTCCGTCGGCGTCCCCGGCTGCTGGGTGCCCGCGTCCGGCGGCTGCGTGCCTTCATCCGGCTTCTGGCCCGCGGTCAGCTCCTCGTAGCGCTGGATGAGCTTCAGCCTCGCCGCATCGAAGGCGGCGCTGTCGTCCGAGACCCGCGACGCGGCCGGAATCAGGTCCCGGGCCACCTTGCGCGCGAAGGCCGGGTCTCCCGCGTCACCCACCGCCTTGAGCCACTCGTAGTCCTGCATGCCCTGGCGGAGGAGCTTGAGCCGCATCGACGCCACCGGCACGTCCGTCTTGCCCCCAATCGCCTGGGGCGTGCCCGGGTAGAAGAGCGTCCCGTCCCCGTTGCCGTTGTAGCGGTACTGGTCCGCCCACGCCGTGGAGAGCATGCCCACCGTCTGGTAGTACAGCTCGCCCGTCGCGCCTTCGAGGTACGTCACCCACTCCATGGCGCGCGCCTTCGCCGCCGACCGGTCCAGCATGTACGACGGCCAGCCCGCGCCCGGCTTGTTCTCCGGCGCGTTGGTCCCATACGCACAGCCGTGGCTCATGCAGCTCTGATACATCCACAACGCGGTTCCCGGACGCTTCAGGAAGGCCGTGTACGTCTCGCGCTGGTCACCCCGGAAGTTCGCGTCCGTGCCGTCCAGGTGGTTCACCAGCGGCACCACCACGTCCACCCGGTCTCCCAGGTCGTTGGCCTTCAGCTCACGCGAGTTCGTCGTCAGCATCGTGCGCAGGCCGGGCGCCGCCTGGCGCACCAGGTCCCCGTTCGCCTGCACCTGCGCGAAGGTCGTGCCGTAGGGCGGCTCATCCCCCAGCTGCACGTAGGCCCGGTCCAGCCAGCCCTTGTCCTTCATGTGCGCCGTGAAGTCCTTCAGGTTCGCCGCGTCGAGCGGCCCCACGTACTCCAGGCTCGTCATCCTCGCGCCCGGCAGCCGCGTGGGCGCGGTGCCTTCCATGTACGGTCCCCACGTCGCGTCGAAGCAGCGCCACTCCGGCGGCCACGGCTTGCGCGGGAAGAGGCTGGACAGCGTGAAGCGGTGCTCCAGGGCCATCCGCTGGTAGCGCTCCAGCAGCGGTTGCAGCTCCTCCGCCGTGCAGTCCTCGCGCCCCATGTGCGCGCGGCACACGTGCGGCGGCCAGAGCAGGAACGCAGAGGGCAGCGAGGACGTGCTCGGCAGCGCCGCGTCCACCACCGTCAGCCTCGCGGTCACCTGCCGCTGGAAGCCCCCGTCCGCCTCCACCGTCACCGTGCCCGTGTAGTCGCCTGCGGGCGCGCCCTGGGGCACGTGCACGTCCACCCAGAGGGCTCGCGACTCGCCCGCGGGCACGTCGAAGGGGAAGGCGTTTCGCGTCTCACCGGCAAGCTCGTCCCTGTCCGGCACCAGGCCGTCCGGCCACGCGCCCACCGGCTCTCCCGCCACCGACGCCTGCTTCGTGGTGATCAGCGCCTCGCGGTACAGCGTCACGTCCGGCCCCGTCAGCGTCGCGGGGCCCTCCAGCGCGGGCAGCTTCGCTCGCACGCCCTTCAGCCCCGTGTCGCCGCCGTGCAGCGCCACCTGGAAGGAGACGAACTCGTTGCGCGCGGCGGTGAGCCGCACCTCGGTGGCGCTCCGGGCGGCGGTCCCCGGCCGCACCTTCACCATCATCCCCTCGCCCCATACCGCGGGCCCGGCCGCGAAGGCCGGCAGGGCCAGGGTCAGCGACAGCAGGGCGGCATGGAACGGTCGGGTCGAGGCCATGGAGAGAGCAACGCGCCCCGGCCCGGCCCGGCTTCCCGCGGCGGGTGTCTCCTGTCAGCCGGACGGGCAAGCAGACAGGTCCTCCCGGGCCCGGGAGGTGGGCTCGGGAGCGGATGGCTCACAGGAAGTCGCCGATGAGCCACGGCAGCTGCTCGCCCAGCCGCTGGAGCAGGCCGCGCCGCTTCCAGCCGTGCCAGTGGACCTCCGCCGAGTGCGTGAGGTCCTCCTCGAAGGCCGCCGCCAGCTCCTCCGCCAGCGCCTTGTCCTCCACCACCACCGAGCCCTCGTCGGTGTGGCTGAGCGCCAGCGGATCCATGTTGGTGGAGCCCACGACGCTCAGCGTGTCGTCCGCGACCAGCGTCTTGGAGTGCAGCATCGAGATCTCGTACTCGTAGATGCGCACGCCGCCCTCCAGCAGCCGCGCGTAGGACGCCCGCTGCGCGGCGAGCACGGGCTTCACGTCGTGGTAGCGGCCCGGCACCAGCACCCGCACGTCCACGCCCTCGCGCGCCTTGAGGATGAGCATGTCGCTGATGGCTTCCGACGGAATGAAGTACGAGTTGGCGATCCACAGCCGGTGCTTCGCGGAGGCGATGGACAGCAGCCACATCCTCGACGCCTCCGAGAGGAAGCGGTGGCCGGTGCTGGCGACGAAGCAGGCCCGCGCGGCTCCGGCGGGCGCGAGCTGCGGGAAGGACTCCGAGGGCAGGAAGTCGCCGCCGGACTCCTGCCAGTTCCGCGCGAACGCGAGCTGCATGCCTCGCACGACCGGGCCTCGCACCCGCACGTTGGTGTCGCGCCAGGTCTCCGGCGCGTCGCCGTTGCCCAGCCAGCTGCGCCAGATGCCGAAGCCTCCGGTCAGCGCGACCTCGCCGTCGCGGATGATCATCTTGCGGTGCATGCGCGCGCGGATCCGCACCGCGTCCAGGGACGCCACCGCGCCCTGGTAGGGACGGTAGACGCGCACGTCACAGCCGGCGTCCGCGAGCACCGGCGCCACGACCTCGAAGTTCACGCTGCCCAGCGGGTCCACGATGACGCGGCACTGCACGCCAGGGGCGCGCTCGCGCAGCGCGATGAGCACCCGGTCCGACGGGATGCCCGGACGCCAGATGTAGCTGGCGATGTGGATGCTGGAGCGGGCGGCGCGGATCTCCTGCTCGATGACGTCGAAGACGCGGCCGTTCTGCACCAGCTCCACGGCGTTGCCGGGCTCCATCGGGATGCCCAGTGTCTGCTCGATGGCGAGTTCCCTCGCGGCCGGGTCCTCCGGCAGCGCGCGCAGGCGCAGGTCCTGTCGGTGGTTCGGGTAGGGGCACCCCGCGGCGAGCAGGGCGAGCAGGATGGGCCAGACCAGCCGCACGGTCCGGAAGCTAGGGCAGCCCCCACCCTTCCGCATCCGCCGGATGTCTTCGAGTGGAGGAAGGGCGTGCACGGACACGAACACCGTCCACCCGCCGACGGTTGAGCGCGGCGAAACAAGAGGTCGGTGGTGCCGGGCGCGTCGCATGCGCACTGCTGGACGTGAACAGGGGATGCGCGGGAGGACACACACGGCATGGGGCGACGGGGGAGGTCACCAGCGCGCGGAGCGCTCCTGTCGCTGGTCCTGCTGGGGGCGCCCGCCGCGGCCGCTCCCACGGGGGCGCAGGACGAGCCGCCCGCGGAGGGGGACGCCCCCGCGCCTCGCGATGAACCGCGCGAAGCCGACGCGCCCGTGGCCGGCCCCGCAGCGCCTCCTCCGGAGGAGGCGCTGCCTTCGCCCGCCGCGCCGGAACCTCCACCGCCTCCGCTGAATCCCGCCGCGCTGGACGCGCCGTTCCGAGACGCGGAGCCGCCGCCTCCCGCCGTGCCTCCCCGCCCGCTGCGGCCCTTCATCCCGCACGGTGAGCCCGACACGGAGGCCTCGCTGTCCGGCGGGACCTGGGCCGCGCACGGCGGCGTCGCGCTGCTGCCCGTGGGCGCGGTCTGGGCCGCGACTCGCGTGGGCGGGGACACGCGCCTGGGCGCCACCGCCGCGGAGGCCGCCGCGGGCACCGTGCTCGCCTCGCTCCCCGGACGCGTCCTCTTCCTCCACCCTTCCTATCCCCAGGGCCGGTGGCTCGAGCTGGAGGTGGGCGCGTTCGGCGCGGCGATGGTCGTCACGCCTCCTGTCGCCGCGCTCGGCACCTGGGGCATGGGCGAGGTCGCGTTCGGCGACAGCCAGCGGCCCGGCCGCGCGTACCTGGGCGCGCTCGGCGGCGCGGCCGCGGGAATGCTGCTGGGCATCGCCGCGCATGAAGGCCTGCGCCACCTGGCCGGCTCCAGCGAGCGGCTGGACCTCCTGCGCCGCTACCTCGCGCTGTCACTCATCGGCAGCGGCGCCACCGTTGGCTATCAGTGGAGCCGCACCCCCACTCCCAGGCATTGACGCGCTGTTTCGCCGCACCGGCGTTTCAATCTTCCTTCCGCGCGCGGCGCCTCGGCGCCCCGCCCTCCACGCCAGCGCGCGAGCCCGACGCCTCGGCGCTGGCGTTGTCAGCCCGGGTTCCTACAGTGCTCCGCGCAGCGCCAACACCCAGCAGGGAGAAGACACATGCAGGCTCGCAAGAACGTCCGTCGCCTCGCCTTCATCCTCGCCGCCGCGGCCACCGTGATGGGCCTGGGCATCGCCGCCACGCCGTCCTCCGCGGACGCGCAGGACTGCACGCCCCAGTGTTTCAAGAACCCCATCACCGGGCAGCTCACCTGCACATACCCCTGCCCGTAGCCTGGGGCAGGCGACGACCGCGATGAAAAAAGGCCCCACCCGCTTCATGCCGGGTCGGGGCCTTCTTCATGCGCGAAGCGCGCGCGCTACTCCGTGCGCATCGCCTCCACGGGGTCCAGCTTCGCGGCGCGCGCCGCCGGGTAGATGCCGAACGCCAGCCCCACCCCGCAGCTCATCACCAGCGACACCACCACGGACCACATGGGGACCTCCGTGGGCAGGTTGATCATCCACCGCGCCAGGTGCGCCAGGCCCACGCCCAGCGCCACGCCCACCGCGCCGCCCACCAGGGACAGCACCACGGCCTCCAGCGCGAACTGCGCGAGGATGCGGTAGCGCTTGGCGCCCAGCGCCTTGCGGATGCCAATCTCCCGCGTCCGCTCCGTCACGGCGACCAGCATGATGTTCAGGATGCCGATGCCGCCCACCAGCAGCGACAGGATGCACACGCCGAAGCTGGCGGCGGACACCGCCGAGGAGAGGTTGTTGAACATCTCCGTGGCGGACGCGTTGTTGTAGAGGAAGAAGTCGTCCGGTTCGTCCGCCTTGAGCGCGTGGCGGCGGCGCATGAGCAGCGTCACCTCGTCCTGGGCGCGCTGGAGCAGCTCCGGGGACTTCGCCTGGATGCTGATGCGGAAGTCGCGCACGCCGAACATGGTCGCGAAGGTGGACAGCGGAATCATGGCCTGGTTGTCCTGGCTGCCGCCGCCCAGGAACCCGCCCCGGCGCTTGAGCGTGCCCACCACCTGGAAGGTGCGGCCCAGCAGGCGGAACTCGCGGCCCAGCGGATCCAGGCCGGGCCACAGCGTGTCCGCCAGGTCCTGGCCAATCACCGCCACGCGCCGGCCGTCCACGAACTCCGCGTCGGTGAAGGGCCGCCCGGCGGACAGGCCCACCGAGTTGGTGTGGAAGTACTCCGCCGTGCCGGCCCAGACGTTCACGTTGGGGCGCGACTCGCGGTCGGCGGTGGAGGCCTTCTGGCCGCCCTTGGAGTCCTCGCCGGCGGCCTGCGCGATGGAGGGCTGCGTGCGGATGGCGTCCAGGTCCGCGTAGGTGAAGCGCGGCCGGCGCGCGAGCTCCGCGACGGAGAGCTGGCCCTGGCCAAAGGGCAGCCGCTGCACCTGGAAGCAGTCGCTGCCCAGCTCCGACATCTGGTCGTTCACCTGGTTCCGGAGGCCCTCGATGAGGGCCATCATGGACACCACCGTGGTGACGCCGATGACGATGCCCAGGAGCGTCAGGAAGGAGCGCAGGGGGTTGGAGCGGAACGTGCCGAAGGCCAGCCGCACCGTGTCCCAGAAAGCCATCCACATGGTCAGGTCTCCCGCTCGCGCCTAGTCGTGGCGGAGCGCTTCCACGGGGTCCAGGTTCGCGGCGCGCGCCGCGGGCCAGATGCCGAACAGGAGGCCCACCACCGCGGAGAAGCCCACGCCCAGCGCCACCGTCAGGGGTTGCACCGCCGCCGCCAGGGGCGTGAGGTAGTTCACCAGCCACGCGAGGCTCATGCCCACCGCGGTGCCCATGGCGCCGCCCACCGCGGACACGCTGGCCGCCTCCATGAGGAACTGGAGGATGATGGTGTGCTTGCGCGCGCCCAGCGCCCGCCGGACGCCGATCTCCCGCGTCCGCTCGCGCACCGACACGAGCATGATGTTCATGATGCCGATGCCGCCCACGAGCAGGGTGATGAGGCCCACGCCGGTGGCCGCGCCGTAGAGCGCGCCGGTGAGCTGCGCGTACATGTTGGCCAGCTGGTCCGGCCGGTTGATGGCGAAGTCGTCCGGGGCGCCGGGCTTGGTGTTGCGCTCGCGGCGCAGCGTCTCCGTGAGCCGGTCCTGCACGCGGGGGACGTTCTCCTGCTGGTCCACCGCGAGCACCAGGGTCACGTCGCGCTGGGTGCCGAAGTGCCCCTGGAACGCGGTGTAGGGCAGCATCACCACCAGGTCCACGTTCTGCCCCAGCACCGTGCCGCGCTCCACGATGACGCCCGCGACGCGGTAGGGGCGGCGGTCCACGAGGATGCGGTGGCCCACCGGGTTGATGCCCGGGAAGAGCACCTTGCCCACCTCCGCGCCAATCACCACCACGGCGGAGCGGTTGTCCACGTCCGCGTCCGTGAGGAAGCGGCCCTGGCCCATCTCCACGGAGGACGTCATGGCGTAGTCGGGGCTGGTGCCCATGGTCTGCACGGAGGCGAGCTTCCGGTTCTGGAAGGACACCTCCGCGTTGACGAACATCATGGGGGCCACCGCGACCACGTGCTCGGAGGCGGCGCGCAGGGGCGCCACCAGGTCGAGCGAGAGCGCCTTGCGGTTGCGGTACGCCCACCAGTCCCCGTTCATCACCCAGGGGAACTTGGACACCTGGAGCGTGTTGGAGCCGATCTTGTTGAGCTGTTCCGCGAACGAGCTGTTCAGCCCCTGGATGATGCCCACGATGGCCAGCAGGGTGCACACGCCCACGCCGATGCCCACCGTGGTGAGCACCGTCCGCAGCCGGTTGGAGCGCAGCGAGGTCAGCGCGATGCGCGCGCCCTCCCACACGTCGACCCGGAAGTTCACGAAACCACCCCTTCACGCGAGGAAGCCGCGCGGCCCACCGCACCGGGAGACACCCCGGCCGGCGGGCCGCGTCAGGCACTCTACGCCGAGGAGGGCCACCCATTGCACGCGGCCTTCACCCGGCGCCGCCCCGCGGCCGCGTTTCCCGGGTTTCAAGGCAGCACGGTCACCGTGTCGCCGGTCAAGCGCACCTTGACGGTGGCCTCGTTGGGGAGCGCGTCGGCCTCGTCGATGATGTGGTTCTCATCCACGCCCACGCGCACGGTGTACTCGCCGTCCGGGGTGTCGGTGACGTCCAGCCACTGGCAGGCCGTGTCCGCGGTGTAGACGTCCGACCAGCCAGGCGAGATGCCCGTGCCCGGGTCGTACCAGGACAGCGGGACGCCGTCCGCGCAGGACTGGGTGAAGTCCACCATGTAGAAGCCCTGCTTGCGCCCTACGGCCGTGGTGTGGCCGGACGCGTCCTTCAGGTCGTAGCCGGCGAAGTTCACCAGGTGGTGGTGTTGGTGGCACGCGTCGTAGACGAAGAGGTCCGGCCGCTCGTCCGGGGAGGGCACCACCGCCGGGGCGCTGCCCATGTTCATGATGGACGTGGTGAAGCGCAGCAGGCGCCGCTCGCCGCCCGCGGGCACGCAGCCTTCGCGCACCTCGCAGGAGTCCTGCGCGAAGGAGCGCCGCTCGATGTAGAGCGAGCGGGCCATGACGTCCCGGTCCACCGTGAGGTCCGGCTTGCCGTTCACCGGATCCACCTGGAGGTTGCACGTCCGGGTGGGCATCAGCGCGGGCGCGGGCTCGCTCACGTCCGGCACCGGGCCGCCGCCATACACCACCACCCGGCCCGGGGCGCGCGTGCCGTCGTTCTCCTGCGACAGGCCCACCACCAGGTCGTCGTACCCGTCCCCGTCCAGGTCGCCAGGAGCCGCCACGGCGGGGAGGCTGAAGCCCAGCATCGTCTGGGGCAGGAGGCGGTTGGAGCGCGGCCACGACCAGACGGGCGCCAGCGGGCCGGACACGTTCTCCAGGGGGCGGAAGAGGAACACGCGGCCCAGCGCGGTGAGGACGAAGTCGTGCCCCGTGCTGCCCTTCGCCATGGCCCCCACGGCGAGGCTCTGCGCGGCCACGCTGGGGAACACCGGGTCGTCCATCAACGTCCACGCGGGCGTGGCGGAGTAGCCCTGGACGGAGGCGTCGGACAGGTGCAGGCGCACGCTGCCCCTCAGCGACGCGAGCGCCTCCGGGCGGCCGTCCCCGTCCAGGTCCGGAATCCCCCTCATGCTCTCCGCCGTGCCCCTCCACACCGGCTGCGTGGTGAGCGGCCCGTCACAGACGCGCGGGCCGTCCGCCTTGCAGCCCAGGAAGAGGCCCTGGCCGTTCTCCTCGTCGAAGAGGGAGATGAGCAGGTCCTGGGCGCCATCTCCGTCCGTGTCTCCGGCGGGCTGCACGTAGCCGGACAGCACGCGCGCGTTGGTGAAGGGGCCCTCCGCGCCCCCCGGTGTCGCGCGGTAGAGGGTGGTGCTGCCGCTGAAGGTGGAGACGACGAGGTCATCCAGCCCGTCGCCATCCAGGTCCAGCAGCTGCGCGCTGCTGAAGCGGAGGGTGGTGGAGTCCGGCGCGCGGAACACCGGCTGCGCGAACACCTGGGACAGGTCCGGCCCGCCCCGGTACACGCTGACGCCGTAGTAGCCCTTCACCAGCACGTCCGCGTACGCGTCCCCGTCGATGTCGCCCGTGGCCACCACCAGCTGGTAGCCCGACGTGCGCGGGCTGGGGTGCACCCACGACAGCGTGGAGGTGACGGGCGTCTTGGAGAAGGAGGACGCCTGCCCCGGGTACACCATCACGCGGCCGGGGAGCGTGGGGCCGCTCGTACACGGCGGTGAAGTCACCACCAGGTCCTGGCGGCCATCGCCGTTGAGGTCGCCCAGCGCCACGCCCCGGCCGAAGCACTCCTGCGCGACGAGGCCATCCCCCTGCACCTGCCAGCGCGGCGTCTCCGAGAGGGAGGGGGCGCGGGTGCCGGCGTCGTCCTGGGAGCCCCCGTCGGGGCCCGCGTCCGCGACTCCCGCGTCGGGCTGGGGCTTCGGGTCGCCCTGGCAGCCCGCCGCCAGGAACACCATTCCGGCGCAGGCCAGCGCTCCATGGATGCGCATGCGTCACTCCTGGAAAGGACGCCGCCATGTCCCTGGCGTTGTCCGACGTCCGACATGAAGAGGCGCGGAGGATAGGACCGCACGCCTCCTTCTCCGAACGGCCCCGGCCGGATGAACTTCCATTTCGCGCCCCAGCCGCGCGTTGATTTCCAGGGGAGGGCAGCCGGGCAGGCGGGCGTGGCCAGCCCCCGAGCCCATCCCCAGATTGGCGCGGATGCGCGCGCCCGCGTGCGCGTGCCCGAGCCATGGCCGACACCGCCGCCGACACCGCCCCGGACTCCCGCGCCGCCCCGGCGTCCGAGCGGTTCAGCCGCTCGCAGAAGGCCTTCACGCTGGCGGGGGCTCTGCTGGGGCTGCTGCTGGCGGCGCTGGACCAGACCATCGTGGCCACGGCGGGGCCCACCATCCAGGCGGACCTCCACATCGCGCCGGAGCACTACCCGTGGCTCACCACCGCGTACCTGGTGGCCTCCACGATGATGGTGCCTGTGTGGGGCAAGCTGTCGGACCTGCTGGGCCGCCGCGCGGTGCTGGTGGCGGGCATCGCCGTGTTCCTCACCGGCAGCTTCCTGTGCGGCGCGGCCCGCTCCACGCTCGTGCTCATCCTCTGCCGCGCGGTGCAGGGGCTGGGCAGCGCGGCGCTCTTCACCGGCTCGCTGGCGGTGGTGGCGGACCTGTTCCCGCCGCGCGACCGGGGCAAGTACCAGGGCCTGTTCGGCGCGGTGTTCGGCCTGTCCAGCGTCATCGGTCCGCTGGCCGGCGGCTTCATCACCGACTCGCTGGGCTGGCACTGGGTGTTCTTCATCAACCTGCCGGTGGGCGCGCTCGCGCTGGCGCTCATCTTCCTGCGCATGCCGCCGCTCAGGCCCGAGGGCGTGCACGGCGGGAAGCTGGACGTGCCGGGCGCGGCGGCGCTGGCGGTGGGCGTGGTGCCGCTGCTGCTCGCGCTCAGCCTGGGCCATGGCGCGTCGTCCCGGGCGGGCGGGTTCGCGTGGGGCTCCGCGCCCATCCTGGGCTTGTTCGCGCTGTCGGCGGTGGGGCTGGGGCTCTTCGTGTGGCGGGAGCGCCGCGCGGAGGAGCCGCTGCTGGACCCGTCGCTGTTCCACCTGCGCGCGTTCTCCGCGGGCAACGCGGCGGTGTTCCTCATCGGCGCGGTGTTCCTGGCGTCCGTCACCTTCCTGCCGCTGTTCATGGTGAACGTGGTGGGGCTGTCCGCGACGCACTCCGGGCTGACGCTCACGCCGCTGACGCTGGGCGTGGTGGCGGGCAACGTGCTGTCCGGGCAGCTGGTGTCGCGGCTGGGCCGCTACAAGGGGCTGATGGTGGGGGCGCTCTTGTTCCTCATGGGCGGCTTCGCGGTGATGGGCTTCACGCTGACGCCCGACTCCAGCCAGGCCGAGGTCACCGTGAAGATGGTGCTGGTGGGCCTGGGCCTGGGGCCGTCCATCCCGCTCTACACGGTGGCCGTGCAGAACGCCGTGCCGCCCCAGCGCATCGGCGTGGCCACGTCCGCGACCACGTTCTTCCGGCAGTTGGGCATGACGGTGGGCGTGGCGTTCCTGGGCACCGTGTTCGCGGGCACGCTGGGCCGGGAGCTGCACGCGCGCACCCAGCAGCTCACGCGCGGGCTGCCTCCGGACGTCCAGCGGGAGCTGCATGCGTCCGCGCCCGGAGGTCCGGGCGGCGAGGGCGCGCCGCAGGGGCAGAAGTTCCAGCCGGAGCAGGTGAAGGCGAAGCTGCGCGACGGCTTCTCCGAGGAGCGGCGACAGGCCCTGCGGGAAGGCCCCGAGGCCCGCGCGCGCGTGGACGCGGACGAGGCCCGCGCGCTGTCCACCGTGGACCGCATGGAGCGCGCGCTCAAGGAGTCCTTCACCCGCGCGACGATGGCGGTGTACCGCGTCGCCATCCTCGTCGCGCTGGCGGCCCTGCTCGTCACGCTGCTCCTGCCGGAGCTGCCGCTGCGCAGAGGCGCGCCGCGCAAGGCCCCGGCGGAGGCGTAGCGGCGGCCTACCTCCTCGGCGGCGGAGGCATGTCCGACTCCGGCGCGGTGGGGCGCGCGAGCACCCCGGGCGCCTCCGCCAGCGCGTAGGCCACCCACGCCACCGCGGCGGTGCTGCGCGCCAGGTCCTGCGGATCCACCTTGTCCAGCGTGTCCGCCATGGAGTGGTGCACGTCGAAGTAGCGGCTGCTGTCCACCCGCACGCCCACGAAGGGCACGTGCGCGGGCTCCATGGGGCTCAGGTCCGCGCCCGTCGCGTGGCCCACCAGGAACCGCGCCGCGCCCAGCCCCTCCAGCGGCGGGAGCCACGGCCGCAGGAGCGCCTCGCCGCCGGGCCCGGCGTGGAGGCTCACGCCCAGGGGCCGCCCGCCGCCCGCGTCCATCTCGATGGCGGCCACGTGCCTGGGCAGCTCCTTCGCGTGCGCCTCCGCGTACGCGCGGCCGCCGCGCAGGCCGTTCTCCTCGTTCATGAACAGCACCACGCGCACCGTGCGCCGGGGCGCCTGGGGCAGCTTCGCGATGAGCCGCGCGGCCTCCATCACCATCACCACGCCCGCGCCGTCGTCGTGCGCGCCCGTGCCCACGTCCCACGAGTCCAGGTGCGCGCCCAGCAGCACCACCTCGTCCGGCTTCTCGCGGCCCCGCACCTCCGCCACCACGTTGGCCGAGTCCGCGTCCGGCAGCTCCGAGCACCCCAGCACCAGCCGCACCTTCACCGCCCCGCCCTGGAGCATCCGGTGCAGCGTGAGCGCGTCCTCCACGGACACCGCCGCCGCGGGCAGGCGCGGGCCGCCTTCATCGAAGCGCGTGGCCCCCGTGTGCGGCGTGCGCAGCGACGCCGTGGCCAGCGAGCGCACCAGCGCGGCCACCGCGCCCTGCCTCGCCGCCGCCGAGGGCCCCCGGCCGCGCAGCCCCGCGAAGCGGCCGTAGTCCGCCGCCTCCGACATGGTGTGGTTGAAGAACACGATGCGGCCCTTCACCTTGTCCCCCAGCGCCGCCAGCTCCTCCAGCGAGCCCACCTCCACCACCTCCGCCGTGACGCCCTCCGGCGGCGTGGGCGCGCTGCCACCCAGGGCCAGCAGCGCCAGCGGCAGGCCGCGCGTGCGTTCGGAGGGGAGGAGCTCGCCGTGCTCCTCGCCCCGCACCCAGCGGGGCACCTTCACCGGCTCCCGCCACGCCTTCACCCCGTCCGCCTGGAAACCGCGCAGGGCCCACTGCACCGCGGCCTCCGCGGCCTCGGAGCCCGACAGGCGCGGCCCCACGCCGTCCGTCAGCTCCGCCAGCCGCGCGTACGCGTGGCCCTCCGCGAGCGCCGGCCCCACCAGCTTCGCCGCCGTGGCCTGCTGCGCGGCGCTCGGCTTCGCCGGGGCCGGGGGCGCGGCCTTCACCGACGACGTGGCCGGGGACCTCGGCGCGGGCTCCTGGGACGGCGCGGTGGCGGTGTTCTGGGGAGCGGGTGAGGCCGAGGTGAAGAGGTGCAACGCCAGCGAGAGGGGCAGGACACAGGTGGACGTGGACACTCGAATCCTCGAAGGGACCTGATGAGGGAGGAGCGGGGTGGAAGTCCCAGGGGCCACCGCGCGCCGAGAGGGGGAACGCGGCGCGCGGGGCTCAACTGGGACGTCACGCACCGGTTCCGCGGTTGGGGAACGCGAGGCCCGGTACATACGCCATCTTCCAAGAAGAAGAGGACGTGCGTGCATTCTTTAAAGAAATTCCTCGCAGCGTCAAGGCGGGAAGTGAGCATTGCGACCCGCGGGTGATGTGAGTGTTCACGAGTCTCCGCGACGCGGGACAGCCCCTGACGCCCCCGCGTCCGGGTGACCCGCGGGGTCCCGCCGGCCTGGCGCCACCGGGTGCGCGGCGATCTCTCGCTGTTCTTTGAGGTCCTCTCGCGCACGGACCGTGCGGTCGTCGGTGGTATTCCCCGTCCCTGTCCCGCGCCGTGACGCCCTGGCCGCCCTGCGTCAAGGCGACGGAGGGGGGTGCCGCGGGTGGCGGCGCGACGGACTGACCGCGTGCCTCCCGGCGTTCCTCTCCAGGACCGGACGGGCTCGGCCGCCGGAGCGGGCGCTCCGGTTCCAGGGGGAATGGCTCCTCCGGAATTCTCCGTTGCCCACCCTGGATGACCCGGGCGACAGTGCCACGGCCGAGAGGTCGTCCCCCCCGGGACCCGCGGTCCCCGCTCATGAGCGTGCCCCCTTCCGATGCGGAACAGGCCCTGAGGGCCGAGGTCGAACGTCTGCGACTCCGCCTGCGCGCCGCGGGCCTGGATGACGGCGACGGCACGGTGTCGCCCCGGGGCCCGGAGGGCTCGGCGGCCGACGCCGACGCGCGCGCGAAGCACGAACAGCTTCGGCTGGCCCAGGAGGCGGGCGGCATTGGCGTGTTCACGCTGGACATCGCCACCCACCAGATGACGGTGACGCCCGAGTTCTGCCGGCTGTACGGCGTGCCGGTCTCGGACACCCTGCCCGCGACGGAGATCGAGGCGCTCGCGCTGGAGGAGGACCGGCAGCACGTGTCCAACGCGCGCACGCGGGCCTCCGGGCAGGTCCCGCCGTCGGTGGAGTACCGCATCCGCCGGCGGGACACCGGCGAGGTGCGGTGGATCCACCGGCGGGCGTCGCTCGTGTACGACGCGGCCGGCGCGCCGGTGCGGCTCGTCGGCATCACCCAGGATGTCACCGAGCGCCACCAAGCCGACGACGCCCTGCACGCGGCGAACGAGCGCGTGCGGCTGGCGCTCAGTGCCGAGGCGATGATTGGCACCTGGGTGTGGGACGTGCCCGGCAACCGCGTCGTCGCGGACGAGCGCTTCGCGCAGTCCTTCTCGCTGGATCCAGCGCGGGCGCGCGAGGGGCTGCCCATCTCCCAGTTCGTGGCCGCCATCCACCCGGAGGACCGGCCCGGCGTGGAGGCCCTCATCGCCCGCACGCTGGAGACGGGCGGTGCGTACCGCGCCGAGTACCGCGTGCGCCGCTCCGACGGCGACTACCGGTGGGTGGACGCCAGCGGCCACTGCGAGCTCTCCGCGCGGGGCGTGCCCCTGCGCTTTCCCGGCGTGCTGGTGGACATCGACGCGCGCAAGCGGACGGAGCTGCGGCAGGCGGCGCTGCTGGAGATGGCGGACCGGCTGCGCGAGGCCTCGTCCCCGGACGCCGCCGCGCGGCTGGCCATGGAGGTGGTGGGCCGGATGCTGGGCGTGCCGCGCGCGGGCTACGGCACGGTGGACGCAACGCATGCCCGGGTGTTGATACACCCGAACTGGGTGGCGTCCGCGGACGTGGCGCGCGTGGAGGGTGTGCACCGGCTCCAGGACCCCGGCGTGCTCCTGGAGGACCTGCGCCAGGGCGAGGCGGTGGCCATCCCGGACGTGCGGGAGGACCCGCGCACGGCGCCCCAGGCGGACGCGCTGGAGCGGCTGGGCATCCGGGCGCTGCTCCACATCCCGCTGCTGGAGCACGGCCGGTTCGTGGCGGTGCTGTTCCTGCACGACGTGAAGCCGCGCCCGTGGACGGACGACGAGGTCGAGCTGTGCCGCGACGTGGCCGACCGCGTGTGGGCGGCGCTGTCCCGGCTCAAGGCGCTGTCGGAGCTGAAGCGGGCCAACGAGACGCTGGAGGAGCGCGTGGCCCAGCGCACGCGGGAGCGCGACCGCGTGTGGAACGTGTCCCAGGACCTGCTGGTGGTGGGGAGCCTGTCGGAGGGGAAGTTCCTCAGCGTCAACCCGGCCTGGACGCGGATGCTGGGGTGGACGGAGGAGGAGCTGCTGGGCCGCACGTCGGAGTGGCTGGAGCGCCCGGAGGACTACGCGCGGACGCGCGCCGAGGTGTACCGACTGGAGGGAGGGCAGCCCACGCTGAACTTCGAGAGTTCCTACCGGTGCAAGCACGGCGGCTACCGGCGCATCTCCTGGACGGCGGTGCCGGTGCCGGAGGACGGCGTGCTGTACGCCGCCGGGCGCGACGTCACCGAGCAGCGGCAGACGGAGGAGCAGCTCCGGCAGGCGCAGAAGATGGAGGCGGTGGGCAAGCTCACGGGCGGCGTGGCGCACGACTTCAACAACCTGCTCCAGGTGGTGGGCGGCAACCTGCAGCTGCTCCAGCGCGACGTGGCGGGCAACGAGCGGGGGATGCAGCGGGTGCGCTCGGCGTTGGGCGCGGTGGAGCGAGGGGCCCGGCTGTCGGGGCAGCTGTTGGCGTTCTCGCGGCGGCAGCCGCTGGAGCCGCGCTCCTTGAGCCTGAGCCGGCTGGTGCGCGGCATGGACGACCTCTTGCGCCGCGCGCTGGGCGAGGACATCGAGGTGGAGACGGTCATCGGCGGCGGGCTGTGGAACACGCTGGCGGATCCGCACCAGTTGGAGAACGTCATCCTCAACCTGGCCATCAACGCGCGCGACGCGATGAGGGGCAGCGGGAAGCTGACGTTGGAGTTGAGCAACGCGTCGCTGGACGACCACTACGCGCAGGCGAACCCGGAGGTGATGCCGGGGGCGTACGTGCTGCTGGCGGTGTCGGACACGGGCGGGGGCATGACGCCGGAGGTGATGGAGCGCGCGTTCGAGCCCTTCTTCACGACGAAGGCGGAGGGCCGGGGCACGGGCCTGGGGCTGAGCATGGTGTACGGCTTCGTGAAGCAGTCCGGCGGCCACGTGAAGCTCTACAGCGAGCTGGGGCACGGCACGACGGTGAAGGTGTACCTGCCGCGCGCCTACCAGCCGGAGGCGCCGGTGACGGAGGTGGTGGCGGGGCCGGTGGAGGGCGGGCGGGAGACCATCCTCGCGGTGGAGGACGACGCGGAGGTCCGCGCGACGGTGGTGGAGCTGCTGACGGAGCTGGGCTACCGGGTGCTGCGCGCGGGGGACGGGCAGAGCGCGCTGTCCATCCTGCGCAGCGGCGTGGCGGTGGACCTGCTCTTCACGGACGTGGTGATGCCCGGGCCGGTGCGCAGCCCGGAGCTGGCGCGGCAGGCGAAGGCGTTGCAGCCGGACATCGAGGTGCTCTTCACGTCCGGCTACACGGAGAACGCCATCGTGCACGGCGGCCGGCTGGACCCGGGCGTGAGCCTGCTGTCCAAGCCGTACCGGCGCGAGGACCTGGCGCGCAAGGTGCGGGCGCTGTTGGATCAGCGGCAGCAGCGGCGGGTGGCGCCGAGGCCCCCGTGGCCGGAGGGGGCGCGCGGCGCGGAGACGCCCGCCACGCAGGAGGCCGCGCGGCGGATGCACGTGCTGCTGGTGGAGGACGACGCGGACATCCGCGCGTCCGCCAGCGAGCTCCTGGGCTTGCTGGGGCACGCGGTGATGCCGGTGGCGAGCGCGGAGGAGGCGCGGGTGGCGCTGGCGGCGGAGCGCTTCGACGTGCTCTTCACGGACGTGACGCTGCCGGGCATGTCGGGCGTGGACCTGGCGCGCGAGGTGGCGCTGCGCAAGCCCGCCATGCGCATCATCATCGCGTCCGGCCACGGCCGCGCGGCGCTGGAGGGAGACCCGCAGCAGTGGCTGGGCGTGGTGGTGCTGCCCAAGCCCTACGCGCTGCCGCAGCTCCAGCAGGCCCTGGCCCAGGTGGCCGCGACGGCCCGCTAATCGCAGGCCTGTTCGGTGGCGTGCGTGGTGGCCCGGGGGCTCCAGCCCTCGTTGCCGTCCTTCTCGAAGAAGAACTTCGCGCGGGTGCGCTGCCGCGTGCCCACTTCGTTCAGCGTGTTCGCGTCGTACAGCCGCCCGTTCACCATCGTGTAGCGGAGCGTGCGGCTGTTGGAGATGTCCTCCAGCGGGTTCTTGTCCAGCACCACCAGGTCCGCCAGCTTGCCCACCTCCAGCGAGCCCAGGTCCCTGTCCATGCCCAGGTGGCGCGCGCCGTTGAGCGTGCCCGCGCGCAGGGCCTGCATGGGCGACATGCCGCCCTGCACGAACATCGCCAGCTCCCAGTGCGCCGCCAGGCCTTCCCGCTGTCCGTGCGCGCCCAGTTGCACGCTCACGCCCAGGTCGCTCAGCTCCTTCGCCGCGCGGGCCACGTTCTGGTGGTTGAACTCCTCGTCCGGAATCATCACGCGGCGCCGCGAGCGCCCGTCCACCACGCGCCGGGGCACGAACGACAGCAGGCGCGCGTCCTCCCAGACGTTCGTCTTCTGGTACCAGTAGTTCTCCCCCATGAGCCCGCCATAGGCCACGCCCAGCGTCGGCGTGTAGTCCACCTGCGTGCCCTTCCAGAGCTGGCGCACGTCGTCGTAGACGCGCGCCACCGGCAGCGAGTGCTCCAGGCTCGTGTGCCCGTCCACCACCATGGTCAGGTTGTGCTGGAGCAGCGAGCCGCCCTCGGGCACCACCAGCATGTCCAGCTCGCGCGCCGCCTGGAGGATCTTCTGCCGCTGGTCGCGCCGGGGCTGGTTGTAGCTCTTCACGCTGAACGCCCCCAGCGCCTTCACCCGCCGCAGGTGCCGGCGCGCGTCGTCCAGCGTGTCGATCTCCACGTGCGCGTCCGCGCTCGCCGCCCCGTACAGGATGGTGCCCGTGGAGAAGATGCGCGGCGACGTGAGCATCCCCGCCTTGCCCAGCTCGCTCGCGGCGAAGATGGTCTCCGAGTGGTTCGACGGGTCATGCAGCGTCGTCACCCCGAACGCCAGCGACGCCGCCTGCACCCAGCTCTGCTCCGGCATCAGCCCGTCCACGCCCAGGGTCCCGTGCCAGTGCACGTCCACCAGGCCCGGCATCAGCGTCTTGCCCTTCACGTCCACCACCTTCGCCCCCGCCGGCACGTTCACCTTCCCCACCGGGCCCAGCGCGACGATGCGGTTGCCCCTCACCACCACCACGCCCTCCTCCACCACCTGCTCGCCCTTCATCGTCACCAGCCGCCCGCCCACCAGCGCCAGCGTCCCCTCCGGCACGTCCGACTTCTGGGAGAACCCCACGTCCACCCCGTCCGCCTCCGGCGGCGGCAGCGTCTTCGGCGCCCCGTCCATGAACGTGAACGCGTCCTTCAGCGCCCGCGTGTAGAGCTTGCGCCCCAGCGCCCAGTGCAGCGACAGCCGCCCCTGCGTGCCGGACCAGTGCAGGTACTCGCCCGCGTCACGGCTCACCTGCGTCACCGGCATCGCCTTGGTGCCCGGCCCCACCCGCGCCTCCTTCGCGCCGCGCACGAAGGGCGTCACGTACGCGTTGAAGTCCTCGCGGAAGGCCACCCATCGGTCGTCCGGCGACACGCGCATCTCCAGCGCGCCGCCGCTGGTCAGGTGCGTGCGCGGCTCGCCCCCGTCCAGCCCGATGCTGCGGAGCGTGCGCACGTCCTCCACGTCCTTGGACTCCACGTGCAGGAAGTACACGCGGTCCGACTTCGCGCCGAAGTGCGGCTGCTCCCCTTCCCGCGTCAGCCTGCGCGCCACGCCCCCGCCCGTGGACGGCACCACGAACAGCCCCGTCTCCCGGCTCCACGTGCCCGGCATCAGGTAGCCGTCGCCCGTCGCCCGGTACACCACCCACCTGCCGTCGGGGCTCATCGCGGGCTCCACGTAGTAGCCCGGCTGCGTCGTCACCACGCGGCCCTCGCCGCCCGTCGCCGCCACCACGCGCACCGCGCCCAGCGCGTCGTCGTCCCACGTCGTGTAGACGATGGAGCGCCCGTCCCGCGAGAACGACGGGTAGAACTCCAGGTGCGTGCTCTGCCGCGTCAGCCGCCGCGGCGTCCCCGACGGCAGCTCCTTCACGTACAGCTTGCCCAGCGCCTGGTACACCAGCCTCCTGCCATCCGGTGACACCTGCATCCAGCGCAGCATCTTCACGTCGAAGCGCTCCGGCGCCACGGCCCGCGTGCCCCTCACCGCCGCGAACACCGCGCGCGTGCCCTTCACGTGGAAGGGGATGGGCGTCACCTGCTTCGTGGCCACGTCGATGCGGTGCAGCGTCCCGCCCGCCCAGAACACCAGCGACCGGCTGTTCGGCGTCCACGCCATCACCGGGGACACGCCGTGGATGGCCCACGTCTCCTGCATGTCCCGGTCGAGCCCGTCGTACAGCGGCCGCTCCGCCCCGGACCTCACGTCCGCCACGTACAGCACGCTCCTGCCGCGCACGCGCCGCACGAACGCCAGCTGCTTGCCGTCCGGCGACGGCGTGGGCCGGATGGAGCCGCCCGGGCCGGTGACGAAGGGCTCCACCTCCTTCGTGTCCAGGTCCAACCGCTGGATGGCGTAGAGCTCCTTGTTCGGGTCCTTGTCGTACTCGAAGGACTTCCCCGGCGTGACGTCCTGGCTGAAGTAGACGTAGCGGCCGTCCGGGGAGAACGCGGGCTCGCCCAGGTCCTTCTGGTCGTTGGCGCGCTCGGTGAGCTTCACGCCCTCGCCGCCCGCGCGGTGGTACATCCACACCTCGCCCGCGCCCAGCGAGCGCCGGCCGGTGAAGTGCTTGCGCGCCACCAGGAACTGGCCATCCGGGCTCCACGCCGGGCTGTTGAGCAGCCGGAACTTCTCCTGCGTCACCGCGCGGGGGTTCTTGCCGTCGCGATCCATCACCCAGACGTTGTCCCCGCCGCCCCGGTCGCTGGTGAACGCGATGGACTTCCCGTCCGGGCTGTAGCGCGGCTGCATGTCCCACGCCGCGCCGGACGTCAGCGCGCGCGCCTCGCCCCCCGCGATGGGCAGCGCGTAGATGTCCCCCAGCAGGTCGAAGACGAGCTCATCTCCGCGCGGGCTCACGTCCACGTTCATCCACGTGCCCTCGCGCACGTCGATGGGCACCTGGGTGCTGGCCACGCCCGGGGGCGCGTCCACGCTCCACGGGTCCTGCTTCGCGTCCGCCGGCGCCTGCGCGGCGACGGGGGCCAGGGTGCCGCCATCGCCCTCGCTGGCCCGAGCGGCCTCGCGCGCGGTGTCCCCGGGCGCGGGCGGCGCGGGCGGTTCGTGCGGCGGCGCCTCGCCCTGTCCCGGCGGTGCGGGGACAGGCTCGCCCGAGGGCTTGGGCAGGGGCTGCGCCGCCAGGAGCAGGCCTGGGACGAGCAGCGCGAAGCAGAGGGAGGAGAGGGGTCGGTTCACCGGAAGTGTCCTCGGGGAAGACGCGGGGCGCGGCATCCTGCCAGGATGCGTGGGCTGGCAGGGTGCCCGTGAACTCGCGGACGGTCGGGCGTGTTCCTGGGCGGGGTGCGTTCCCCCGGCGCGGTCCGAATCTGCTACTGCATCCCCCTTATGTCGGACTTGAGTCTTCCCACGGACCCGGAGGCGCGGCGGGAGAAGCTCTCCGTGCTGTTCACCGAGGCGGTGCCCCACAACCACGCGCTCGGGCTGCGGCTGGACGCGGTGGGGGAGGCGACCGCGACGGTGGTGATGCCCTACGCGGACGTGCTCGTCGGCAACCCGGAGGCGGGGGTGGTGGCGGGCGGCGCGGTGACGACGCTCATCGACGCGACGAGCGGCACGGCGGTGATGGCGGCGCTGGGCGCGTTCGCGGCCATCGTCACGCTGGACCTGCGCATCGACTACCTGCGGCCCGCGCGCCCGGGCCTGCCGCTGACCGCGCAGGCCGAGTGCTACAAGGTCACCCGCCTGGTCGCCTTCGTGCGCGCGCTCGTGCACCAGGGCGACCCGTCAATGCCGGTGGCGTCGTCGCAGGGCACCTTCATGCGGGTGGAGGACTGAGGACCATGGGCACGCCTTCCCTTCCCCTCGCGGACCTGGTGCGCCAGGTGCGCCAGTCGCGCGAGTACCACCGCCTCACGGACGCCATCCCCTACACGCGCTTCATGGGCATCGGCGTGGAGAACCTGGCCGGCGAGATGCTCTGCCGCATGCGCTACGCGCCGCGCCTCATTGGCAACAGCCTGCTGCCCGCGCTGCACGGCGGCGCCATCGGGGCGCTCCTGGAGTCGAGCGCCATCTTCGAGCTGCTGCTCCAGACGGACACCGAGCGCGTGCCCAAGGTCATCTCCACCACGGTGGACTACCTGCGCTCGGGCAAGGCGCAGGACACCTTCGCGCGCGCGTTCATCACGCGGCAGGGGCGGCGCGTGGCCAACGTCCGCGTGGAGGCCTGGCAGGACGACCGCACCCGGCCCATCGCCAGCTCGCACGCGCTGTTCCTGCTGTCGGAGCCGTGAGCCGCCGCGGACGTGGGCCGCCGGCTTCGCGCTAGCGCTTCACCACGATGCGCCAGGTGCGGCGCGTGCCGTCACCGCTCCAGATCATCAGCGTGGTCGTCCCCGCCTTGAGCGCGGAGACCTCCACGCCATCCACTCCGGTGGTCTTCACGTCCGCGACAGACGGGTCTCCCAGCGCCACGCGGCTCAGGCCGGAGACCGTCAGCACGTGCTTCGCGCCCTTCTTCAGGGTGATTGTCTCGTCCGCTGGCGGGAGCTCCTTCGCGTCCTCCGCTGAGGGGGCCGCGGGCGCCTCTGCCCACGCGGGCAGGGCGCCGAGCAGCAGGGTTCCCAACGTCAGGGCCATGAAACGTGAAGCCATGGATGCGACCTCCGGGCGACTCCGGGGGAGTCCGGAGCTGCCCCAGTGTCCCATGCGCGGGTATCCGACGTCTCCGGAGATTCCCAGGAAGGCTGGGACTGACGTTGTTACAGCGCGGCTCCCATTTCTACAGGGTCCCCTCCGGGTCCTTCAGCGGACAGCGTGCACGGGGACACGGTGGAGTGCCTCGCGGTCCGCCGGGTGGCGGACAGGGGTTCCGGTCCGCGGTCGCGGTGGGGGCGAGGCAGTGAACGCGAGCGCGCGTCACGGGGGCGCGGCACGTCGCCTGCTAGCTCAGACGAGCGACACCGACGCGGAGACCCCCCATGAGCGAGCGCGAGTCGATGAAGCTGCGGGAGCTGAAGGAAGCCGCCTACGCGCTGTACCAGCGGGGGAGATATGCGAAGTGCGCGGAAACGTACGCGCACCTCGCGAAGCTGCTGCCGCGAGACGCGAATGTGCGCGTCCGGCTGGCGGAGGCCTGCCGTCGCGCGGGGCAGAAGGCGCAGGCCATCGCCGCGTACCGTGAGGCCTCACAGATCCTCCTGTCACTGGGTTGTGAGTCCCGCGCGCGGGGTGCGCTGAAGGCCGCGCTGGAGCTGGATCCGCGAGACGCGACGCTGCAACTGGAGGTGGTGCGGCTGGGTCAGGGCGCGGTGACGCCGGCGGAGCTGGACGAAGAGGAGCTCTACCGCTTCGACCGGCTGCCGCCACCGACGCCGCCGCCCGCGCGGATGCGCAGCGTGCCGCTGTCTTTCGTGCGCAACGCCGCGAAGGAGCCGGCCTCCCGGGGGGGCCCGCCGGTGGCGCCGTCCATCGCGCCGGTGAGCGTCCGTGAGGCACCGAGCGCGCGAGCCGGGCCAGCAGAGCGGCAGGGGCTCGCGGCCCATCCGCGCCCCGCGGCGACGTCCGCGCGCGACGCGGCGACGGAGACGGCGGCGCAGGGGGCGGTGGGTGCGCCGCGTCCGACGGGGCCCGCTCCCCTGCCGAAGGTCATCGTGTCGATGTCCGCCTTCGCGGAGCCACCGGCGTCGGGCACCGCACGGGCGCCGATGGGGAATACGCCTCCGGGCATCGCGCCCGTCACGACGGGCAAGGCCATGCCCCAGAAGTCACTGCCGGGGGTGCCGCTGGGCCTCCCCGCGCTGCCGAGGAGTCCCCCGGGCACCTTGTCGCCCATGACGACTCCGGCTCCGACGCCAGAGCGTCCCACGGTGAAGGTCCTCGCGCTGCTGAACCGCGCGCCCGAGGCCCAGCCGACGCCTCCTCCTTCCGCGCCGATGCCGAACGCGCACGCCAGCCATCCGCATGCACCGGCGCCGACGGTGCCGCCGCAGGCGGTGCTGCCCTACAGGCCGGAGATGCGCCGCCTGGCGCCGAACGTGGTGGCCCTCCGCGTGTCGCCGCAAGCGCGCTGGGTCATCATCCGCTCGGAGAGCGAGCTCGAGGTGAGCCGTTCGGAGGAATTGCCCGGCGAGTTCGCCGCCGCGCATTGAGGCGGGGACGGGGTCCTTCACGCGCCATCCGCGCTCGTCTGCCATTGCATGCTCAAATGACTCTCACGGAGCGTCCCCGGCTCCGGGGAGGGGCTCCGCATGCGGCGCGCGTGGTTGATTCCGATCTTGGTCGTCCTGCTGACTGGCTCTGGGACGCAGGCACCTGGTCCCTGGACCCGGGATAGCCCCCCTCACGACGACCGCGGCGCCCTCCCCGCTCCTGGGAAGGACGCCCGGTCTTCACCTGGCTTGGGAGCAGCCCGGCCCTACATGGACACGGACTTCGCCGGGTCGATGAGGCCCTGGAGCGGGTTCGCGGCCTCCCGCTGCTCCACGTCCGGCTCATCGGCGCGGACCTGCGCCTCGCAGTGGTTGCTCTTCCGGTTCTGGTGACAGTGCCGGATGCCGTACACGTGGTGACACCCGCATGGATCCACGCGCTTCTTGGCGCACAGCGATGGATTGAACACCGGAGCCGCGGTCATCTCCACCGGCCCCGCCTGCAACGCCACCGCCAGCACCATCCCCGTCAAAAACCCCATCGCCCACCCCCTTGATGCACGCTGCAGAAATGGGAATGCCGATCCACCGCCGCAACCCCCAGGCTTGTCTGAATGCCATGTCGTGCACTCCCGATCGGTTCATCCCTCCACCGTCCGGGGTCCCCCGCCGCCGCGCGCCGGGCGGGCAGCCGTGCCCCTGCCCGGAGCCCTCCACCGTCAGGGATGATGGAGGACCGCGTCCCTGCCGCGGGTTCATCCACCTGGGGGATTCACCATGAGCTGGAAGCAACACCTGGAGAAGGTCTCCGAGGGCCACTACGTCCTGCCGCGCACCAAGACCATGCGCGTGCACGCGGACCTCTTCCTGTCCGACAAGCTCCTCTGGGGCGAGGAGGGCAACCCGGAGGCCCCCGCGCTGGAGGACGCCGTCTTCGATCAGGTCGTCAACGCCGCCACCTTCCCCGGCGTCACCCGCGTCGCCGTCACGCCCGACTGTCACGTGGGCTACGGCGTCCCCATCGGCACCATCGTGGAGACGGACGGCACCCTGCTGCCCACCGCCGCCGGCTACGACATCGGCTGCGGCATGGTGCAGCTGCGGACCTCCCTCACCGTGGAGGACGTCGCCGACCCCGCGAAGCGCCGCCAGTGGATCGACGAGGTGACCGACCGCATCGCCGTGGGCGTGGGCGCCACCCGGGCGCGCAAGCAGCGCAGGCTCAGCGAGCCCACCCTCAAGGAAGTGCTTCGCCACGGCGCCAAGGCCCTGGGCCGCGGCCATTCCGTCACCGAGCGCGACTTCATCCCCGTGGAGGACACCGGCGTGTCCATCCCCGAGCGCGCCTACGACAAGCGCGGACAGCTGGGCAGCCTGGGCGGCGGCAACCACTTCACCGAGATGCAGGTGGATGAGACGGGCCGCGTCTGGGTGATGCTCCACACCGGCAGCCGCGGCTTCGGCTGGAACATCGCCAAGCACTTCTTCGTGGCGGGCGCCGCGCAGCTGGGCCTCAAGAGCCGCAGCGAGGACTTCGTCTGGCTGGACGCGGACAGCCCGCTGGGCCGGAGCTACTGGAACCTGCACAACATGGCGGCCAACTTCGCCGTGGCCAACCGGCTGCTCATCGGCGAGGCCGTGTGCGGGGCGCTCGAGGACGTGTTCGGCGGCACCGCGAGCATCTACTACGAGATCAGCCACAACCTCATCCAGCGCGAGGGCGGGAAGTTCGTCGCCCGCAAGGGCGCCACGCGGGCCTTCCCCGCCGGCCACCCGGCCCTCCAGGGCACGACGTGGGAGTCCACCGGGCACCCCATCCTCATCCCGGGCTCCATGGAGACGGGCAGCGCCATCCTCTTCGCGGAGCCGGGGGCGGAGAAGTCCATCTACTCGGTGAACCACGGCTCCGGCCGGCGGCTGTCACGGGCCGCCGCGCGCCGGCAGCTCCAGCAGGAGGAGACGGACCGGCGCATGGCGGAGGCCGGCATCCTGCTCAACACCCGCACCACGCCGCTGGACGAGTCCGGGCCCTGCTACAAGAACCTGGACGACGTGCTGGAGACGGTGGAGCAGGCGGGACTCGCCCGGGTGGCCCACCGCCTCAAGCCGGTGGCCTGCATCAAGGGCGCGGACTGACGGGGTATTCCGGGAAGGGACTCGTGGGGGAGGCCGGGCGGCGGTAGGATGGACTTCCGCCTGGAGCCCCACCCATGCCCTCCTCCCCCACCCCCTCCCGGGAAGCCGAGCTGGCGCGCGCCGAAGCCGACATGGCGAAGCTGGAAGCCCAGCTCGCCGAACAGGTCGCCCGCGCCACCGCCGACGCGGCCGCGTTGAACGAACGGCTCGTCCGCATGCGCCAGGCCCTGGCCAGGCCGGAGCACGCCGGAGAGTCGCGCCTGTCCCAGTGGGCCATGCGCCTGGAGGACACCGAGTCCCCCGAGCCGTCCCCGGAGCTCGCGCGCCTGCGTGAGAAGGCCCTGGACGCGCGCGAGGCCGCGCTGGACACGCGCCGGCAGGCCGGGCTGGACCTCCAGTCCGCGCTGCGCGTGCAGAAGGAGGACGCCGCCCGCGTGGAGAAGGCGCTGACGTCCGCCGAGGCCGACCTGAAACGCGTGGAGGACGCCGCCAGGGCCCGCGCCGAGGCCGAGGAGAAGGCCCGCCGCGCGGCGGAGGCGGAGCCCCAGAAGGTCGTCCCGCCCGCGGCCCTGCGGCCGTCCCCGCCGAAGGCCTCCGAGGAGACGCCGACCCGCGCGGAGCGCCCCCCGGCGCACGCGGCCGCCACGCCCGCGAAGCACGACGCGCGCAAGGCGGGCCGGGTGCGGATGCACACGACCATCGACACGCGCAGCGACTCCAACTTCTTCACCGGCTTCTCGATGGACATCAGCGAGGGCGGCATCTTCATCGCCACGGTGGAGTCGGTGCCGCGCGGCACGGCGGTGGAGCTGGACTTCACGCTGCCGGGAGGCCGGCCGCTGACGGTGAACGGCGTGGTGCGCTGGGCGCGCGACGGCAATGACCGCACGCCGGACCTGATGCCGGGCGTGGGCGTGCAGTTCACCACGCTGCCGCCGGAGGTGGCGCACGCCATCTCGTCGTTCGTGGCCACGCGAGACCCGCTGTTCTACCCGGACTGAAGCAGCGTCACGCGGCCCCAACGCCCGCGCGAACACATGTCCCCCGGCCGTGCGCCTGTGCGTCAGGGCTGGTTGGGATTGCCGATGCCCTGGAAGGGATTGAACGTGTACGTCGTGGAGAACTGCGACGACGGGCTGAAGTAGTACGCGGCCAGCTTCGCGGGGTCCTTGGCGATTTCACCGCGCAGGACGGGGCCGTCGTTCTGGTCGTCCCAGCCCCAGGGCGCGTTCGCGGAGTTGGTGCCGCAGTTGCCCACCACCAGGCCACAGCCTCCGCTCGTGTCTCCCCGGAACGTGCCATCGGACGCGAACAGCGAGGTCAGGTCTCGGCGCGGCCACAGGCCGTCGGTGGGGCTGTAGATGTCGAGCAGCTTGTAGCGCACGTCCGGATCCGTCGCGGACGAGGGCTGCTCCGCCAGCGTGAGCGACGGGTAGTACTTCACGCCGTCTCCGACGATGTCGTAGTACGGCCACGCCTTGAGGCCGTGGCCCTTGGCCTCCTGCGCGGTGATGGGGTGCAGCTCCCCCTCGAAGGAGGCCATGGACAGCGTGCCGTCAATGGACTCCGACCCCGACCCGAGCGGGCTGCCGGACGGCACGAACGAGTAGAAGTCCTTGTGCGCCACCGTCACCGCGCCCACGAGCGAGCCGTACTCGCTGCCGTCGCGCTTCACGATGAGCAGCACGCCCTCGCCGTCGTTCTCGTGCTCGGTGTCGAAGATGGAGTCGGACCAGTCTCGCGGGTGGAAGAACGTGTAGAGCAGGTACCAGTGCGTGGAGGTCTCCACCACCGACTGGTAGGCGTGCGCGGTGAGCGCTCGCGAGCCCGTGTTGTCCCAGTTGTTCGTCCCGCTCCAGTCCCCGTCGAAGTCCACGCGGGTGATGAAGTCGGACTTGCCGCTCAGCGAGTGCGAGCCCGTGACGTCCACGTCCTGGTAGTGGATGGGCGCCCACCGCTTCGTCAGCGCCGCGCGCGCCGCGGACGAACCCACGCCGTTCAACAGCGCCTGCCGGCCCTGCGCGAACAGCTCCTCTTCCTCCAGCACGCCCTCACCGCAGGCGGAGAGCCACAGCAGGGCCGTGGTGACAGCCGTGAACTTCAGGACAGGGGGCAGACGGCGCAGCAATGACCGCATGGGGACCGGCCTTTCCTTGAGAGAGGAAGGCGGTCATCAGACATCACCACGGAATATTTGCGAAAGAAGCTTTCATTGAATTTCGAGTCAAACCGACATGGCTCACGGCGGCCGTTTCCGCTCGCGGGGCCACCGACGGCGGAGCTCCGGACCCGCGAAGCGGGCCTGCCGCCCGATGGGACAATCCCTATCCTACCAGCGCCATCCGTCGGATACCGGACCGGCCCCCCGTGGCGGGGGGTGAAACACAGGCCCTGTCTCTGGCAGAAACCAAGACAACCCATGAGGGATGGGACCACGTCCCCCTGAAGGAGTCCCTGTCACATGAGCACGATTCTCCGGACCCCACCCCTCACCGGCGGCCGTCCCCCTCGCTGGGACTCGCGCCGCCGCGCCCCGGCCGCCCCCGCGGCCCTGCCTCCCCTGGAGAAGGTGAACCTGGCCCACGCGTCCACCCACCTGCCGGAGCCCGGCGTGGTCCGGCCCGTGGGCATGCTCCACGGCCAGCCCGTGCACCTGGTGCGGCTGACGGGCACCGGCCCCTGGTGCCGGCACGCCGCGGGTGATGCCCTGTTCTTCGTCACCCGGGGCGCCCTGCGGGTGGAGCTGCGCGAGCGCGCCGTGGACCTGGAGGAGGGCGAGCTGCTCATCGTCCCCCGGGGCGTCGAGCACCGCCCGGTCGCTGACGCGGAGGCGCTGGTGCTGATGTCGGCTCCCCCGCTCGACGGGGAGGCGGCCGGGCAGTCTCCCGCCCCCTGAGCGCAGGCCTGACGCCTCCCGGGCGGGCGAGCCCCCGTCCCGCCGGAGCGCGGTGATTCCTCCCACGGGGCGCACAGCGCACTTTTGCCTTGAACGAACGGAAGGAGGCTTCCCGCGTCGGTCCACCCGTCGCCGGACGGCCGCCGCCTTTCACAAGGAGCGGGAGTCGCCATGCGCATCCACCACCTGAACTGCACCACGATGTGCCCGCCCGGCCGGCGGCTCATGGATGGGCGGCGCGGCTTCAGCGGCCCGGCGGCGCTCACCTGCCACTGTCTGGCGGTGGAGACGGCGAACGGCCTGGTGCTGGTGGACACCGGCTTTGGCCTCAATGACGTGTACGCGCCGCGCGTGCGGCTCCATCCCTTCTTCCGCGACCTGCTCTGCCGCCCCGCCCTGGCGGAGGAGGCCACCGCCATCCGCCAGCTGGAGCGGAAGGGGTTCCACGCCAGCGACGTGCGCGACATCGTCCTCACGCACCTGGACTTCGACCACGCGGGCGGCCTGGATGACTTCCCCCACGCGCGCGTGCACGTGCTGGCGGAGGAGTACCGCGTGGCCACCGCGCAGAGGTCGTGGCTGGACCGCGCGCGCTTCCGCCCGCCGCAGTGGTCCAAGGAGACGCGGTGGGAGACCTATGTCCCGCGCCGGGGCGAGAGCTGGTTCGGCTTCGACTGCGTGCGCGAGCTGACCGGGCTGCCGCCGGAGATCCTCCTGGTGCCGCTCGTGGGCCACACGCTGGGACACGCGGGCGTGGCCATCGACACCGGCGACGGGTGGCTCCTGCACGCGGGCGACGCGTACTTCTACCACGGCGAGATGGACCTGGACCGCTACCGGTGCACCGCCGGCCTGCGCGCCTACCAGAAGCTGATGCAGAAGGACGGGTGGATGCGCTGGTACAACCTGCGCCGGCTGCGCGAGCTGGTGCAGCGCCACGGCGACCAGCTGACGGTGTTCTGCGCGCACGACTCGCTGGAGTTCGAGCGGCTGGAGGAGCGCGAGAAGCTGCCCGAGGACTTCCCCATCCAGCCCGGCCTCGTCGCCCCCGTGCCGTCGCTGCACCTCTAACCTGCTTCCGGTAGGCTCGTCACCCGGCTCGAGGAGACCGGCTCTCTTGGTGATCTTGCGCAGCGTGACAGCTGAAGACCTCCCGCTCTTCTTCGAGCACCAACGGGACGCAGCCGCGCTGCGCATGGCCGCGTTCCCATCGCGGGAGCGCGATGCCTTCCTGACCCACTGGCGCACGCAGGTGCTCCGCCCCGAGAACGTGACCCGCACCATCGTCGTTGGCGGCCTGGTCGCTGGGTACGTCAGCAGTTGGGAACAGGACGGCAAGCGCCTCGTCGCCTATTGGATGGGGCGCGAGCACTGGGGCAAGGGCGTCGCGACACGGGCGCTCTCGGAGTTCCTCGTGCATGAGCCGGTTCGTCCGCTCCATGCGTGGGTCGCTGTCCACAACGTCGGGTCGATGCGCGTCCTCGAGAAGTGTGGCTTCCGCGCGGTGGCCCAGGAGCCCCCGCAGCACGCGGACGGAGTTGCCGAGGTGCTCATGATGCTGGGTCCGAGGTAGCCGGCCCGCGCCGTCCCCGCGTCAGGGAGGGGGCGGAGCCTGCTGGAGCGGAGGAGACTCCGCCGGCGGCGGCTCCTCCACCGGCCGGGGCGCGCGCGGCAGGTCCACCGTGAAGGTGGAGCCGCACCCCGGCATGCTCTCCACGCGGATGGCGCCGCCGTGCGCCTCCACCAGCTGGCGGGCGATGTAGAGCCCCAGCCCGTAGCCGGCCTCCGCCTTCGCGGCGCGCTCCCGCTCGAAGCGCTCGAAGACGCGGCGCTGGGCCTCCGGCGCGATGCCCACGCCCTCGTCCCGCACGCGCAGCCGCGAGTGGTCCGCGTCCAGCGCCGTCACCGTCACCGTCACCGGGTGGCCCCGGCCGAACTTCAGCGCGTTGGACAGCAGGTTCGTCATCACGCGGTCCAGGCGGATGCGGTCCCACTGGCCCACCTGCCCCGCCTCCACCGCCAGCCGCAGGTCGCAGCCCGCCTCCACGGCCGCGTCCGCGAAGCGCTCCACCACCTCGCGCGCCAGCTCCCCCAGGTCCATGGGGGCCGCGTCCAGCAGCCGCTTGCCGGAGGACAGCCGCGACAGGTCCAGCAGGTTGTGGAGCAGCTGCCCCAGCCGCTGCGCCTGCCCGCGCGCCGCCACCAACCCCTGCCGCACGTCCTCACCCCGGCTGGCCGCCTGCGCGCGCTGCACCTTGGTGAGCAGCAATTGCAGCGCATGCAAGGGATTGCCCAGGTCGTGCGCGGTGACGGCGATGAGGTCCACCGCCTCGCGCGCCTCGCGCAGGAGCCGCGTGTTCTCCAGGGCCAGCGCCGCGCGGCCGGCCAGCTCCTCCACCAGCACCTGGTCCGCCTGCGTGAAGCGGCGGTGCCCCCGGGCCGTCAGCAGCACGAAGGCGCCCAGCGTCTCGCTGCCCGTGCGCAGCGGCACCACCATCGCTGAACCGATGCCGATGCGCTCGATGAGCAGCCGGTGCTCGTCCGTCTCCGCGGAGGCGGCCAGCTCGTCCTTCTCCACCTCCACGTCCATCCGCGAGCGCCCGGTGCGCATCGCCTCCCAGACGGCCGGCGGCATGCCCACGCGGGGCGGAAAGCGCCGCAGGGCCTCCCACAGGCTCGCCTCGCGCTCGGGCTGCACGTGCGTCACCGCCCGGGGCCGCAGCTCGCCCGCCGGGGTGAGCAGGTAGAGGATGCAGCCGTCCGCCACCTCCGGCACCAGCAGCCGCGCCACCTCCGCCGCCGTCAGGTCGGGGTCCAGGGATTGGAAGACGCGGCCCGCCTCCGCGAGCAGCTCCTGCATCCGCTCCTGCCGCCGCTGCTCGGTGATGTCGCGCGTCACCACGGAGAAGCCCTGGGGCCGGCCGTCCTCGTCGCGCAGCGCGGTGATGGACACCTCCGCCCAGAACCGCGAGCCGTCCTTGCGCTGCCGCCAGCCCTCCGTGCGCAGCCGCCCCTCCAGGAGCGCCCGGGACAGCTCCCGCTCCGACTGGCCCGCCGCCGCCTCCTCGGACGTGTAGAAGCGGGAGGCGGGGCGGCCCAGGATCTCCGCCTCGCTCCAGCCCTGGATGCGCTCGGCGCCCGGGTTCCAGCTGGCCACCCGCCCGCGCGCGTCCAGCAGCACCAGGGCGTAGTCGCGCACGCCCTCCACCAGCGCCTGGAAGCGGTGCGCGCTGGCCGCCGCCTCGCGCCGGAGCGGGTGCAGCCGGCGCTGGAGCACCCACGCCAGCGCCGCCGCCACCGTCAGCCCCAGCAGGGACGCCACGAGCAGCAGCGCGGACTCCCACCGGTCCACCCGCACCGCGGCCTGGCTCTCCCGGGCCAGGCGCGCCTGCACCGCGCGCTCCAACTGGGCCTGCGCCTCGCGCACCCGCCCGTGGGCCCGGGCCAGCCGCTCGCGCGCCCGCCTCTGCTCCTCCGGATCGTCGGAGGTGTCCAGGAGCGCGCGCAGGGCGTCCTCGTGCGCCTGCTCCACGATGCGGATCTCCTCCACCAGCGCCTGGTCCTCGGGGGCCGCCAGCCGGGTCCGCAGCCGCTCCGCGGTGTCCAGGAAGCGCTGCCGGGCCTGCCCCGTGTCCCGGCTGAGCGACTGCCCGCCCGCCAGCAGCGCGCTGTTGGCCAGGGACACCTTGTCGCTGAAGGCCCGCCCCAGCAGCCCCACCTCCTGCAGGTCCAGGGAGCGCTCCATCACCCGCGACTGCACGGACGCGCGCGTCAGCAGGAGCGCGCCCACCGCCAGGAGCAGCAGGACGAGCGCCACCCCGAGACTCGCCCCGAGCCCCCACCCCTCCTCCGCTCGTGCGCGCCTGGGACCTGCCATGGGTGTCCCTTCCCCGCCAGACGCACGTGCCCCGCCGTGCCCCCGCGTCCATTCACGGTGGGGCCCCCTTGACCCCGCGCCCACCCCCTCCCTGGTCCGTGCGGTGTCCACCAGTGCGCGCCTCCCCGGCGGACGGGGTGGGACAGTGACGCCTTTCCGACCGCCGGAGACCCACCGCGGCTTGTGGGCGCTTCGCGGGGGCGGGGCCGCTCCCCACCCTGGCCCTTGGGGCCGATGACGGGCGACGGGAACGGGGCATGGGGCGAACGGGCGGTGGGGTGGGCTGGGTGTTCGTCGTGGGGCTGTGGATGGCGTGCGGCCGGGCGCTGCCGGAGGACACGGCCTCCTCCACGCTGGACTGGTGGGACGGGTCCTTCTGCATGCCCATGACCTGCGAGTCACAGGGGCTGGACTGCGGCTACGCCATCGACGGGTGCGGCGGCACGCTGCACTGCGGCGAGTGCGCCGAGGGCCAGGCCTGCGGCGGGGGCGGCGTCCCCAACGTCTGCGGCCCCTGCCCCGGGTGCCCATGAGCCGCGAGGCCTCGGGCCAGAACCCCGGCCACGCCCCGCGCTGCCTCACCGGCTGCCGGGGCACGGAGCCGGGCCGCGCCGTGCGCCCACATCCCACGACACAAGAGGCCCGGCGTTGACGCTCCGTGCCACAACCTGGGTCTTCCCCTCACCTTCTCAGCCCATGTGAGGTGCTGCGCAACTGATCGACGGGCGCAGCGATAATTCCCGCAAGTCGTTCGCAGCCTCTTCCCATTTTCCTCGAACTCCGACGAGGGAGCCCCACATGAGCTTCATCGACCGCGCCCGCAGTGCCGTCACCAACACCATCCGCCACGTGCAGCAGGACCCCATCAAGGCGGCGAAGGACATCGGGACGCAGGCGAAGAAGGGCTACGACACCTTCAACAAGGTGAAGACGGCCGTGAAGGACGGCTTCGACAACGTCAAGAGCCTGAAGACGGACGGCTTCAAGGCGACGTTGAAGGGCAACGTCGACAAGCTGGTCTCCAAGGCCACGGACCCGAAGACCAAGCTCGACCTCAAGGGCAAGCTGGGCATCGCGGGCAAGGCCTTTGGCACCATCACCAGCGCCGCGAAGCTGGTGGGCCAGACGGGCACGGCCATCAAGGACGTGCGCAACGCCGTGCGCTCCGGCAGCAGCGAGGACTGGAACAAGGCGCTGGGCTCCGTCGCCACCGCCGGCAAGGGCGCGGTCAGCACCGTCAAGGGCGGCCTCGAGATCGCCCGCGACGTGAACAAGTTCGGCAGCGCGTACAAGGCCGCCAGCAGCGCCTTCAAGGCCGCGGTCCCGGGCGCCGGCCCCAAGCTGGCCCGCGCCGCCGCCGGCGCCGCCGCCAAGGCCGCCTTCGAGGGTGGGGCCGCCTCCGCCATCAAGAACGGCGTGCGCACCGCCGTGAAGGCCGCCGTCAGCGAGAGCGGCGTGGCCCTGAAGGCCGCCACGGGCACCGCGACCCGCGCCGCCGCCCGCGCCGCGCTGTCCGAGGGTGGCAAGGCCGCCGCCAAGGCCGGCGCTTCCGCCGCCGCCCGCGCCGCCGGGGGCACCCTGGCCAAGGCCGCCGGCCGCTTCGCCCCGGGCGCGAACGTCGCCATCGCCGCCTTCGACACGGCGAACGCGGTCTCCACCCTGCGCGACCCGAACGCCAGCACCACCAAGAAGGTCACGGGCGTCATCACCGCCGTGGGCTCCATCGCCGCCGCCACCAACATCCCGGTGGTCAGCCAGGTGGGCGCCGCCGTCTCCGCCGTCTCCAGCTTCGTGGGCGGCCTGTTCGGCTAGTCCGCGCTGAAGTGACGCAGGGCCCCGGGCGGCGACGCCCGGGGATGTCCCCGGGGGGCCCTTTTCTGGTAGGCACCGTGACCGTGTGAGACGCGCTCGTTTCAATCCCCTCTGGGACCACGGTCGCTACCTGCCAGGAGGCCCTCCGGTGGCCACGAAGAAGAACCCTCCCGAGAAGTCTCCGGCCCCCGCCGCCAAGGCGCCCGGCCCCTCTTCCGCCCCGGCGAAGCCGGCGAAGTCCGCCGCCGCCCCTGGAAGCCCCAGGCCCCCGGAAGCGCCCGCCCCCGCCGAGGCCCCCGTGCGGCAGCTGGTGCAGCGGCTCCCCGTGGCGCCCGGCCTGGGCCACCTGGCGGACCTGCCGCAGGTGAAGGCCCCCTCGCTGGAGAACCTGGACATCCGCGTGCCCCAGGGCGAGGACCTCACGGAGGAGGACCTCCTGGAGCGCTTCCACGAGCTGGCCCGCGCGAAGGCGGAGTCCCGGCCGCGCGCGGAGGGCGAGGCGCTGGCCATGGGCGACGACGTGTGCCTGGACATCCTGGGCTACGCCAACGGCCGCCTCATCCCGCTGAGCACGCGCGTGGGCTTCTGGATGGAGCTGGCGCCGCAGCTGATGCTGCCCGGCTTCGCGGAGGTCATCGCCGAGGCCAGCGTGGGCGACAGCGTGGAGGTGGGGCTGGTGCTGCCGGACGACTACCCGGCGGAGCAGCTGCGCGGCATGCCGGCGCGCTTCCTGGTGGACGTGCGCGCCGCGCGCGAGGTGCGCATGCCCGACACGGAGTCGGACGCGTTCCTGAAGCTGCTGGGCCGCGGCTCCACGCACGAAGAGGTCATGAGCTCCATCGTGGACGAGATGGAGGGCGAGCTGGCCGACCTGCTCTGGGTGGACGCGCGCAACCGCGCCCTGGACGAGATCGTCGCCCGCTCCGACGTCACCGTCCCCAAGCCGCTGGTGGACGAGGAGATCCGCCGCCGCTGGCAGCAGGCCGAGGGCGAGGTGCTGGCGCAGAAGTTCTTCAGCCTGGAGGAGCAGCAGGAGGCGCTGGACGGCTGGCTGCACCACCCGGGCATCCGCGACGACGTGGAGCGCCGCCTCAAGATCGCCCTGGTGCTCCGCGCCATCGCGCAGCGGGACAAGCTCCAGCTCACGCCGCAGGCCGCGCTGGAGCTGCTCAAGGAGTCCTCGGAGCCCTTCGGCATCACCGAGGCGCAGCTGCGCGAGTCCATGCTGGACCCGACCGCCTCCGCGCAGATGATGGACGTCGCGTGGCACCTGCTCGCCGTGGAGCACGTGATGACGCAGGCGAAGGTCACCTTCGAGGGCGCCGAGGAGGGGCTCGCCTGAGGGCCGGGCGCCCCCGGCCCCGCTCCGGAGGCCGGGCGGCTACCCCGCCGGGTTCTGGGGCGCGGGCGGCTGCCCGGGCGCGATGAAGTCCCCCGTCGCGGGGTCTATCTGCCAGGCCGAGTACTGGTGCGTGAAGACGTCGCGCACCTGCCCCTGCTCGTAGCAGACCGAGTACACGACGAAGACCTCGTTCACGAAGTTGGGCCGGCCGTAGCGGTAGCAGTCCCGGTCCCCCTGCTTCTGGAGCGTGAGCGGGTGGCCCAGCAGGCCGCCGACCTCCTGGGTCGTCATCCCCGCGCGCAGCACCTTGATGCCGTGCGGGGTGACGACGGAGAAGGACGTCCCGTTCGCTCGCCAGAGCGCGAAGAAGCCCAGGGCGAGCACCACCGGCACCGCGGCGGCCACGAACCAGGTGAAGGTGAAGCGGTGGGACTTCTTCCGGGACCCTTCCCGGAAGGCCGTGAACAGGGCGTCCGGAGAGGTGTCCGCGGGAGCACTGTCCTCGACGGCGGGAAGCGGGGGATTGGGAACGCTCACCCTTCTTGAATGCCGTCAGTGCCGGGCGGATTCAAGCGGTGGACTGCCGGAGAGTCCACAGCTCGCCCGGCTCGTCGTCCACTGCCCGGGTCGTCCGGGGTGGGATACGCCCGGATGTCCGGTTCCGGGCCAGACGTGCGAGTTCACAATCGGCGCGGTGCGGGACTGCTAGACGGGCACACCCAGGGCTCATCTCGAGGAGTCACACATCATGGCGAAGCGCGCCGCTGCGAAGGGCACCCAGCAGAAGGTCGTGGACCGGGACGCGGTTCCCCCGGGCACGGAGATGCCGGACAGCGACCTGTTCTTCAACCGGGAGCTGTCGTGGCTGGCCTTCAACGACCGGGTGCTGCAGCTGGCCGAGTCGCCGGAGGTGCCGCTGATGGAGCGGCTGAAGTTCACCTCCATCTACGCGCGCAACCTGGATGAGTTCTTCATGATCCGCGTGGCGCGGCTGCACGAGCAGATCTCCGCGCGCGTGGGCCGGCTGGTGCCGGACGGCGCGTCCCCGGGCGACACGCTGGACAAGCTGCACACGGGCATCCTGGAGCAGGGCCGGCGCCACGCGGACTGCTTCGAGAAGGTCCTGCGCCCCGCGCTGGCGGAGAAGGGGCTGCGCATCCTGTCCATGAAGGAGCTGGACGCGGAGCAGCGCGCGCAGGTGGATCAGCGCTTCCGCGAGCAGATCTTCCCCGTGCTCACGCCGCTGGCCATCGGGCTGGGGCGGCACTTCCCGTACATCTCCAACCTGTCGCTGAGCCTCGCGGTGCTGCTGCGAGACCCGGTGGCGGAGGAGGAGAGCGTGGCGCGGGTGAAGGTGCCCAAGGAGATCCTCCCCCGCTTCGTGCCGCTCAAGGGGGGCACGCTCTTCGTGCCGCTGGAGGAGATCATCGCGCAGCACCTGGGGGACCTGTTCCCCGGGATGGAGGTCCTCAACTGGAGCCTGTTCCGCGTGACGCGCGACGCGGACTTCACCGTGTCCGAGGACGCGGAGGACCTGCTCAAGGCGGTGGAGACGGAGCTCAGCCAGCGCCGCTTCGGGGACGTCATCCGGCTGGAGGTCCAGTCGGGGATGCACGCGAAGCTGCTGGAGCCGCTGGTGGAGGCGCTCACGCTGGACCCCCTCCAGGTGTACGAGGAGAGCGGCCTCCTGGACCTGGCGGACGTGATGTCGCTGGCGATGACGCCGGGCTTCTCCGAGCTGCGCGACCCGCCGTGGACGCCGGTGACGCAGGCGCGGCTGCGCACGGACAGCGAGTCCCCGGACGGCGGCGGCACGGTGATGTCCGCGATGCGCCGGGGCGACCTGCTGGTGCACCACCCCTATGAATCCTTCGCCAGCTCGGTGGAGCGCTTCGTGAGCGAGGCGGTGGAGGACCCGGACGTGCTGGCCCTGAAGCAGACGGTGTACCGCACGTCGGACAGCTCCCCGCTGGTGCCCGCGCTCATCCGCGCCACGGAGCACGGCAAGCAGGCGGTGTGCATGGTGGAGCTGAAGGCGCGCTTCGACGAGCGCACCAACATCCGCTGGGCGAACGCGCTGGAAGAGGCGGGCGTGCACGTCGTGTATGGGATTCCCAGCCTGAAGACGCACGCGAAGGCCATCCTCATCGTGCGGCGCGAGGGCGAGCGGGTGCGGCACTACGTGCACATCGGCACGGGCAACTACAACCCGAAGACGGCGCGGCTCTACACGGACCTGGGGTTGTTCACCACGGACCCGGACATTGGCGCGGACGTGGCGGACGTCTTCAACTTCCTCACCGGCTTCGGCCGGCCGCGCTCCTTCCGCAAGCTGCTGGTGGCGCCCCTGACCATGCGGGAGGGGCTGCTGGAGGAGATCAAGAAGACCCAGGCCGCGCACACGCCGGAGGCGCCCGCGCGCATCCTGATGAAGATGAACGCGCTGGTGGACCCGGGCATCATCCGCGCGCTCTACGACGCGTCCCGCGTGGGCGTGCGCGTGGACCTCAACGTGCGCGGCATCTGCTGCCTGAGGCCGGGCCTGCCGGGCGTTTCCGAGCACATCCGGGTGGTGTCCAACCTGGGCCGCTTCCTGGAGCACCCGCGCATCTACGCCTTCGAGCGGGGCCCCACGTCGCGCTGCTACATCGGGTCCGCGGACCTGATGCCGCGCAACCTGGACCACCGCGTGGAGATCCTGGCGCCGGTGGAGGACCCCGCCCTGGCCGCGCAGGTGAAGGACGTGGTGGAGCGCTGCATGGTGGACACCAGCGGCGCGTGGGAGCTGGGCCCGGACGGCACGTGGCGGCGGCGCACCGCCGCCACGCCCAGCGACAAGCGCTCCGCCCAGGGGGAGCTCATGGAGCGCGCCATCCGCATGATGCAGGTGCAGAGCGGCCGCCCCGTGGGCTGAAAAGCGCCCGGCGCCGCATGGGACGAGGCGCGGAGGCCGCTCAGCCCCGCTCGCCCAGGACGCCGCGCGCGGCGTCCTCGCGGCGGTGGGCCTCCACCTCCGGGACCTCCTCCCAGCGGATCCACCCGGCGCGCGCCGCGTGCCGCGCGGCGGCCACCGTGTCGTCCACGGCGACCAGCTCGCTGCCCGCGTCGCGGATGTCCCTCGCGATGGCCTCCAGCTCCTGGCCCCGCCTGGAGCGCCCCGGCACGTTGCGGATGTAGACGCAGCGGATGCGGCCCGGGTACTCGCGCGCGATGGTGCGGTAGTGCTCCGCGTCCTCCTGCCCGCTGTCCCCAATCAGCACGAAGGGCAGGTGGGCCAGCGTCTCCAGCACGCCGCGAATCTTGTCCAGCTTGTGCCCGTGCCCCCCGCCCGGCGCGAAGCCGTGCCGCGACAGGCCCCAGTCGCGCAGCAGCAGCGGACCGACGGGGATGCGGTGGATGGCGAGGAACTCGTCCAGGTGCTCGTAGAGGTTCCAGGGGCTGCTGGAGACGTAGAAGATGGGGTTGTCCGCCGCGCCGGAAGCGCCCGCCTGGAGCGCCGCGTAGAACGCGTCCACGCCCGGGAAGGGCAGCCGCACCCGGTGCTCCGTGAGGAACAGCGCCCACGCGCGCTTGAGCGGATCCGTCACCCCCGTGGCGATGACCGTGTCGTCGATGTCGCTGATGACGCCCAGCTCCGCGCTCGTCCCCGCCACGCGCACCGGCGCCGTCACGCGCGGCACGCCCTCGGCCTCCGGCGACAGCAGCTCCAGCTCCACCATGTGCCAGCCGGAGCGCACGCCCTCGGGCGGGGGCACCCACAGCTCCAGGAAGCCCTCCTCGTCCGTCACGCCCTCCCAGCGCTTGTCTCCCCAGCGCACCGCCACGTGCGCGCTGGCGATCTCCCGGGTCATGTAGCGCTTGTAGGAGGCCACGGCGCTGCTCCACAGCGTGTGGCGCTGGCGCTGGGGCGTCACCTTGCGCTCCTCCAGCACGCGCGCCTTGATGACCACGCGCTCCGGGGTGCCGTAGCCCCGGTACGGCAGGATGCGCAGCGGCGGGGCGATGCCCAGCCCCTTGCGCACGCGGCGGCTCAACACGTCGTACTGGGCATCCGCCTTGACGGCGAAGCGGAACAGCAGCGGGTACAGGTCGGGCATGGCGGGTGCGCGCGAGTCTACCGCCCCCTCCGTCAATCGTGGCGGCCCAACGTCCGGTCCAGGTTGTACGCGGCGCTGATGAGCGACAGGTGCGTGAGCGCCTGCGGGAAGTTGCCCAGCGCCTCGCCGGACAGGCCCGTCTGCTCCGCGTACAGCCCCAGGTGGTTCGCGTAGCCCTGCATCCGCTCGAAGATGAGCCGCGCCTCGTCCAGCAGGTCCGGCCGCACGGTGCTCGCGCGCGTCATCGCCTCCACCAGCCAGAAGCTGCACAGGTTGAAGGTGCCTTCGCTGCCCTCGATGCCATCCAGCGTCGCGTCCGCCTCGTAGCGGAACACCAGGCCGTCCGACGTCAGGCCCCCGTGCCGGGGCGCCTTGCGGATGACGTCCAGCGTGGAGAGCATCCGCGGATCCACCGGGGACAGGAAGAACACCAGCGGCATCAGCAGGTTCGCCGCGTCCAGCGCGTCGTGGCCGTAGGCCTGGATGAAGGCGCCCTTCTCCTGGCACCAGCCCTTGTCCATGATCTCCTCGAAGATGGCGTCGCGCGTCTTCAGCCACTTCGCCCGGTCCGCCGGCAGGCTGCGCTTGTCCGCGAGCCGGATGGCCCGGTCCACCGCCACCCAGCACATCAGCTTCGAATAGACGAAGTGCCGGCGCGAGCCGCGGATCTCCCAGATGCCCTCGTCCTCCTTCTGCCAGTGGTCGCACACCCAGTCCACCAGCCGCCGCAGGTGCCGCCAGAAGTCATAGGAGATGGGCGCGGCGTACTTGTTGGACAGGTACACGGAGTCCATCAGCTCGCCGTAGATGTCCAGTTGGAGCTGGTTCGCCGCCGCGTTGCCGATGCGCACCGGGCTCGCGCCGCCGTAGCCGCGCAGGTGATGGAGCTGCTCCTCCGGCGGCACCGGGCTGCCGTCCAGGCAGAACATCAGGGGCAGCGGCCCGTCCCCGTTCTCCGCGCAGCGCTTCTCCACCCAGCGCATGAAGGCGGCGGCCTCCTCGTTGAAGCCGATGCGGATGAACGCGTAGACGGTGAAGGCCGCGTCGCGCAGCCAGCAGTAGCGGTAGTCCCAGTTGCGCGTGCCGCCCGCGGACTCCGGCAGGCTGCACGTGGGCGCCGCGATGATGGCCCCGGACGGCTCGAAGGTCATCAGCTTCAGGGCCAGCGCCGAGCGCTGCACCATCTCCCGCCACCGCCCCGTGTACTTGCACCTGGACAGCCAGTGGCGCCAGTAGTCCACCGTGTCGCGGAAGAGCTTCTCCGCGGAGTCATGCGTGTGCAGGTGGTGGTGGCAGCCCTCCTTGCCCCCCTCGCGCAGGGTGAAGACCGCGGACTGGCTCTCCTTCAGCGTGAAGTGCGCGACGACGCCGTTCTTGTCCTGCCGCAGCGGCACGTTCGTCACCAGCTGCATGCTCAGGCCCTTGGAGAGGAAGGCCGCGCCCCCCTCCACGATGTGCGTCTCGTGGTCGTCCCGGGCGTAGTTGAACGCCGGGAAGCACTCCATGCGGAAGGCCATCTCGCCGCGCACCACGCGGATGCGCCGCAGGACCTCGCGCCCCTCCGCCTTCGCCCCCCGGCCCAGGGGCATCAGGTCGATGAGCTCCCCCACGCCGTTCGGCGTGTAGAAGCGCGTCACCAGCACGTTCGTGTCCGGCCAGTAGAACTGCCGCTTCTGGACGTTGTCCGGCTCCGGGGACACGCGCCAGTACCCGCCCCGCTCCGGATCCAGCAGCGCCGCGAAGACGCTGGGGCTGTCGAAGTACGGGAAGCACATCCAGTCGATGGTGCCCTCGTAGCCCACCAGCGCCACCGTGCGCAGGTCGCCGATGATGCCGTGGTCCTCGATGGCCACGCCGCCCTTCAGGTCCGTGTGATGCAGGTTCACCGGGCATGCTCCTGGAATGAGATGACGTGCTTGATGCCGCCCCTCGCCTCTACCACCTTCGCGAGCTCCGACGGCGGGTGACGCCGGGTGATGAGCGCCTCCACGCGCCCCGGCCACCTCGCGCGGAAGCGCTCCAGGTCCTCCAGCGCCTCACGGAAGTCGCTGTCCGCCGCGTTCACCGTGCCGAACATCACCCGGTTGCCCAGGACGAGCTGCCCCAGCACCTGGTCCCCCCGCAGCTCCAGCGGCTCCTCGCGTCCGGGCACGCCGGTGAAGATGAGCACGCCGTTCTCCTCCAGCACCTGGAGCGAATCGAACGCCACCTTCGACGCCCCCGTCGCCTCGTAGATGAGGCCCACGCCGCCCAGCCGCTCCTTCAACGCCGCCGCCGTCACCTCCTCCGAGGAGAGGTACGGCGCGCCCACCGCCTCGGCCGCGGCGGCCTTCTCGTTGGGCTTGGGGCTGCGCGAGTACATCGTCACGTCGAAGCCCGCGCGCAGCAGCGCCATGGCGCCCAGCTGCGCCACCGGCCCCGCGCCCAGCACCAGCGCCTTGCCGGGGCCCACCTTCCACGGCAGGCGGGACTGGATGTGCGCCACCTGGCGCAGCCCCTTCTCCGCGATGGTGAGCGGCTCCGTGAGCACGGCCACCTCGCGCAGGCTGTCATCCGCCTTGTGCAGGTAGGCCGCGTCCTCCACGAAGTGCTCCGCGCAGAAGCCGTGCGCGCCCTGGATGCCGCGCTCCGTGTAGTCCCCCGTCACGCAGAAGTCCGGGTGGCCGTGGCGGCACGCGGGGCAGTGCGCGTGCGGACAGGGCCGGCGCACGCGGGGCACCACCAGGTCCCCCGGCTTCAGCCCCTGCACGTGCGCGCCCACCTCCAGCACCTGGCCCAGGCACTCGTGGCCCACGATGAGGTGGTCCTCGCCCCGGGGCGCGGCGCCGTGGTGGCCCTCCAGGAGGTCCTGGTCGGTGCCGCACACGCCAATCTCCAGCGTGCGGACCTTGACCTCGGTGGGCGAGTGCAACCGCGGTTCGGGGACGTCCAGGACGCGCACCTCGCGCGAGGGGAACATGACGGCCACGGCCTTCATGGGCTCAAGGACTCCTTCCGGGCGAAGTGCTGCATGTCCCAGGACAAGGGGTGAGGACGTGGGACCCATGCCGCAAGTGCCCGCCCGCCGCCCCGGGCGCCGCCGGCCGGTCCGCCGGCGGCGACCGCCGCTGAACAGCCCGGGCCGCCCGCCTGCCTGGAGGGCGACACCCGCGGGCGCGTGAAAGCGCTGCCCCCAAAGGGGCGCGCGGGTCTATAGAACCCAACCGTGCGTGCGCCCCCCGCCTCCCGACCCAGCCGCGCCACCGCCATCGGTGCCGCGGCCTTCCTGCTGCTCGCCCTGCCCTTCCTGGTGCTGGGGGTGTTCTTCCTCGGTCAGCAGGCGCGCATGGACCTGCGCTGCGGGCGCCAGGGCCCGTGCGTCCTCACCCGCTCCAGCTGGCTGAGCGAGGAGGAGGTGGGCCGCTACGCGCCCCAGGACATCCGGAGCGTGGAGGTGGCCCGCAGCCGCAGCACCCGCCGGGGCGCCGCGCCCATCTTCCGGGCCCAGTTGCAGACGACCTTCGGCGCCCAGCCGCTCGCCTACCAGTGGACGGAGGACGAGGCGCAAGCCCAGGCCTTCGCGGACACCGTGCGGCGCTACCTGGCGGGGCCCCGCACGGACGCGCTCGCGGTGTTCCAGGACGACCGCCGGGCGTCGCTGACCGTGGGCGGCGCCTTCACCGGCGTGGGCCTGGGCGCGCTCATCGCGAGCCTGTGGCTGTTCTCCCGCACGCTGGCGCACCGCAGGGCGGAGCAGGCCGCCACCGCCTGAGCAGCGGAGTGTCCGGCGGCGGGGAAAAGCAGCCGGCCGGACGCGCGGCGTTCACGTCCTGTCCTACAGTGGAAAGCGCCTGCCCGCTTCCGGGACCCGCCTGTGCGACCCGGGGGCAGATGAATAGGTTCTGGCGAATGTTTCGACGCCTCATCGAGCGGATGCGGGGCCTGCGCCAGGCGGCGCCCCACCTGCTGCGGCCCGCGAACGTGGACGCGGACCGGGCGAAGATCTCCATCGCCCAGCTGGGCCATCACTACGCCAACAAGGTCGTGGCGCTGAAGGACGTGAACCTCAACGTCCGCTCGGGGGAGTTCGTCTGCCTGCTCGGTCCGTCCGGCTGCGGCAAGTCCACGCTGCTCTACGCGCTGGCGGGCCACGTGGTGCCCACCGGCGGCAGCGTGGCCATCGACGGCAAGCCCATCCACGGGCCCGGCCCGGACCGGCTCCTCATGTTCCAGGAGGCGGCGCTGTTCCCGTGGCTCACCGTGCGCGGCAACATCACCTTCGCGCTGGCCGCCCGGGGCGTGCCCCGCGCCGAGCGCCGCGACCGGGCCAACACCTTCATCCAGCGCGTGCGCCTGGAGGGCTTCGAGGACACGCTGCCCCACCAGCTCTCCGGCGGCATGAAGATGCGCGCCAGCCTCGCCCGGGCGCTCGCGGTGGACCCCACCGTGCTGCTCATGGACGAGCCCTTCGGCGCGCTGGACGCCCAGACGCGCGTGCACATGCAGGAGCTGCTGCAAGCCATCTGGCTGCGCTCCGGCAAGACGGTGGTGTTCGTCACCCACGACGTGCAGGAGGCGCTGATGCTGGGCACCCGCGTGGTGCTGATGGCGCCCCGGCCGGGCCGCGTGGTGGAGGACCTGGAGATCCACCTGCCCATGCCGCGCTCGCTGGAGGACCCGTCCCTGGACGCGATGGCGCGCGACATCCGCCACCGCCTGCGCGCCGCGGAAGGGCAGGCTCCGGAGGCCCCTCCCACGGAGCCCCTGCACCGCCGCGCGCGCACGCCGTCCAGCCTGCCGCGCGCCAGCGCCGTGACCGGCCGTTAGAGGGGACACCGCCATGCTGAAGTGGGCGCAGAAGCTGGGGATGATCGCGCTGCTCTTCGCGCTCTGGGAGGGGCTGTCCCGCTCGGGCCTGTGGAACAAGCACCTGTTCCCCGGGCCGCTGGAGGTGGTCCAGACGCTCGTCGCCATGGCCCGCGACGGCCAGCTCGGTGGCGCCACGCTGCGCTCGCTGGGCCGGCTGATGCACGCCTACCTCCTGTCCGTGGGCATCGGCGTCCCGCTGGGGCTGTGCATCGCGCGGCTGTCCTTCTTCCGCAACGCGGTGAAGCCGGTGGTGATGGGCCTCCAGGCCCTGCCCTCCATCTGCTGGCTGCCGCTGGCCCTGCTGTGGTTCGGCCTCAACGACAGCGCCATCCTCTTCGTGGTGGTGATGGGCAGCGTGCTGGGCATCGCCATCGCCACCGAGGACGCGGTCAACGGCCTGGACCCGCAGCTGGCCCGCGTGGCCCGCACCCTGGGCGTGCGGGGCCCGCGCTTCTACTTCGGCGTGCTCCTGCCCGGCGCGCTGCCCGGCATCGTCACCGGCCTCAAGCTGGGGTGGAGCTTCGCGTGGCGCGCGCTGCTCGCGGGCGAGCTGCTCTTCGTCTCCGGCGGCCTGGGCCAGCTGCTCACCATGGGCCGCGAGCTGATGGACGTGTCGCAGGTGATGGCGGTGATGCTGGCCATCATCCTCATCGGCGTCACGGTGGACCGCGTCCTCTTCCAGACGGTGGAGACGCGCCTGCGGCGCCGGTGGGGCCTGACGGCGTCCGTGTGAGCCGGGAGACGCTTGCGCCCTCACGGGCATTGAAAACAGGCGGGGAGTCTCCATTAGCGTGACGCCCCATGGCTTCCGCGCGCCCCCTGTCCCTGCTCCTGGGTCTCTGCTGCGTCCTCCTGACCTCCGTCGCGTCCTGCAAGAAGGACGCGTCCTCCAACGCCAACGCGCCCCTGCGCGTGGCCTTCTTCCCCAACATCACGCACGCGCAGGCGCTGGTGGCGAACGCGGAGGGGCTCTTCGGGTCGCAGCCCGGCATGGGCCACGTGGAGGCGCGGCAGTTCAACGCGGGCCCCGCGGCCATGGAGGCGCTGGTGGCCGGCTCCGTGGACGTGGCCTACGTGGGCCCGGGCCCCGCCATCAACACGTACCTCAAGGCCGGCAAGGAGCTGCGCATCATCGCGGGCGCGGTGAACGGCGGCGCGGTGCTGGTGGTGAAGAACGCGAAGACGGCCCAGGAGCTCAAGGGCAAGAAGCTGGCGACGCCGCAGCTGGGCAACACCCAGGACATCGCCCTGCGCCACTGGCTGAAGGCCCAGGACCTGAGCCTCGCCACCGACGCGGGCGGCGACGTGCAGGTGATTCCCATCAGCAACCCGGACATCCTGGGCCAGTACCTCCAGGGCGCCATCGAGGGGGCGTGGGTGCCCGAGCCCTGGGGCGCGCGCATGCTCGCCGAAGGGGGCGGCCACATCCTGGTGGACGAGCGCGACCTCTGGCCGGACAAGCGCTTCCCCACCACGGTGGTGGTGACGACGAAGAAGGTGCTGGAGACGCAGCGGCCGCGCATCGCGGCGCTCCTGCGCATCCACGTGGCGCTCACCGAGCGCTGGCGCGCGGACCCGCGGGCCTTCGCCACGTCCGTCAACGCCGCCTTCGGGCAGCTCACGCGCAAGCCCCTGCCGCCGCCCGTGCTCCAGGACGCCTTCTCCCGCCTGGAGCCGAGCCTGGACCCGGTGCCCGCCGCGCTGAAGACCTCCGCCGAGCACGCGAAGTCGCTGGGCTTCATCCCCAGCGACGACCTCGCGGGGCTGGTGGACCTGAGCGTCCTGGACGAGGTGCGCGGCGGCGCGAAGCCGGACTAGTCCCGCTTCTCCCCCTGGAGGGACAGGGCCACGTTGTCCGTCTTCTCCACCTGGTAGAGGGCCAGGACCTGCTGCCCCTTCTCCGGCTGCTTGTGGATGGTCAGGGCGCTCAGGTCCAGCGGCACCACCGGCCCGCTCACGTCGCGGACGTACAGCGTCATCCCGGACCGCTTCACCACCGGCCCGCTGACCTGGCGCATCCGGTCCGGGTCCGGCGTGAGCTGCCGCACGGACTGGCCGGGGGAGATGAGCTCCGGCGAGGTGGTGGGCACGGTGCCCACCACGTTCGAGGGGCTGGTGCTGGCCGGCTCCGTGTACGATGACGCGTCGGCGGGGCCGTCGGCGGCCCTGCCGATCTGGGGCTCGTGCGCCAGGGCGGGGCCGGCGCCCAACAAGAGGCCGAGCGTCGGCGCGGCCCACACCATGGTTCGCCATTGTCTGCGGAATCCGTGCATCATGGTGACACCTCCGTGTCACGGGGGCGCTGCCCCCGGGGTCTGTTCCAACGTAGGGTGGGCGGCACTGAATGTTCAGCGGCGGAACACGGGCCGTGCGCGCGGCAGCGTCCCCACAGTAGGGTGGGCGCAGCGCACGCGAGCCAAGGACCGCTCGCAAACGAATACGAGGCACCTTTGGCTGGACGTACCGACGAGCAGCACCGCATCGCCCTCTTCATCGACTTCGAGAACCTGGTCACCAACACCGGCATCAGCGCCAACAACTTCGACCTGCAGCCCGCCCTGGACCAGCTCCTGGAGCAGGGCAAGGTCGTGTTCCGCCGCGCCTACTGCAACTGGTCGCGCTTCGAGGACGCGAAGCAGCGCCTGCACGACGTGGGCGTGGAGCTGGTGGACGTGCCCCCCTCCACCCGCGCCGGCAAGAACAGCGCGGACATGCGCCTGGTCATCGACGCGCTGGAGCTGTGCTACGCGCGCGAGCAGATCGACACCTTCGTCATCGCCTCCGGCGACAGCGACTTCTGCCCCCTGGCGTACAAGCTGCGTGAGAACGGCCGCACCGTCATCGGCCTGGCCGTGCGTGAGGCCAGCTCCCAGATGTTCGTGCGGGCGTGCGACCAGTTCATCTACATGAAGCCCAAGCACCGGGGCGAGTCCTCGCACAAGGACAAGGAGCACGGCGGCCGGGGCGCCAAGGGCGACGAGGGCAAGGGCGGCAAGCGGGGCGGGAAGGGCCACGACAAGGGCCACGACGCCAAGGCCGAGGGCAAGGGCGGCAAGCCCAGGGCGGAGGTGCCCGCCGTCGCGCGCGAGGTGGTGCAGAGCCTGCTGCGCCGCGCGACCGGCCCGCTCAACCCGTCGCTCATCAAGGAGACCATCGTCCGCAAGGAGCCCGACTTCGACGAGCGCGACCACGGCTTCTCCACCTTCGCGCGGCTCCTGGAGGCGCTGGAGCAGGAGGGCCTCCTGCGCCGCATCCAGCAGGGGCGCCAGGGCTACATCGTGAGCCCGGACTCGGACTTCGGCGCTCCCGCGCACGAGGGCAAGGGCGGCAAGGGGCGCCACGGCAAGGCGCCCGCCCCGGCGGTGGAGGAGGAGGAAGAGGAGCTGGAGTCCTATCCGGACCCGGAGGACGAGGGGCTGTAGTCCCTCACGCCGAGGCGGCGGGCCGGAGGTGCGCTTCCGGCCCACGCAGGCCCGCTACGCCGCGCGCGGCGTGGTGGACTCGCAGAGGTGCTCCAGGAACTCCGGCAGCAGGCGGGCGGACATCACCCACAGCTTGCCCTCGCCCAGGTCCGCCAGGGACACGCGCTCCGCGTACTCCACGCAGGCCGCCTCCACGTAGTGGACGAACACCTTGCGGTCGCGCGCGCGGTACCACTCCGCCGCGTGGCCCAGGAGCGCCACGAACGCGTCCTGCACCTCCGGCCGCGCGTCGTCCTCCAGCGGCACCAGGCGCACGCCATCCAGCACGTTGAAGAGGTTGAGGCCCGGCTGCGCGGACTCGAACACCGCGAAGGCCACGGCGCGGCCCTGGTGGCGGGCCACCACCAGCTCGCGCTCGCGGGACAGGCCCGCGTCGCCCCAGCCGGTGCGCGTGGTCTCCAGGTCGAAGCGCTCCGGCACCAGGTCCAGCGCCTCGCGGTAGGCCTCCGGGCGGGTGTCCGCGACGCGGGCGAAGAAGCTCGCGCGCTCCTCCTGCGTGGGCACGCCCACCGCGATGCTCGCGGGCTTCGTCCACGCGCTGTCCACCTCGCCCTCCATGAGGCGGAAGGGCACGAGGCACGTCTGGCCGGTGTGCGCGTACCAGGTGGCGAAGTCGAACTTCGTGTAGCGCACCCAGCGCACGTTGGCCTCGCAGTAGGCGAAGAACCACTTCACCTCGGGGTCGGCCTGGGTGGGCTCGTAGCCGCGCAGGTAGATGTCGCGCAGCGCCTCGCGCGCGGTGGAGCGGCTGCCCGCGGGCTGGTGCCGCGCCAGCTGGTGCGCCATCCAGCTGCCCGCGTAGGGCTTGAGCACGGACAGCGTGGCCTCCATGCCCTCCTCCGCGGGGCGCACCACGCGGTAGCCCAGGAGCGGCGCCTCCTGGAGCTTGTCCTGCGTGCGGGAGAACTGGTCGCGCAGGCTGGTGAACTTCTCCGGCTCCTTGCCCGGGAGGCGGAAGTAGCCGGAGCGCTCGAAGAGCTTCCACGTCGCGTCGTTCCAGTCGCCCTCCACCTTCGTGGTGGGGTGGGCCTGGGCCTCCACCAGCGCGCGCCACGCGCGGGCCCCGTCGGCGTCCAGGGGCCGGACGCTCACGCCGCAGCGGCGGCCATGGGGCGTGCTGGAGATGTTGCGCACCTCCGCGCGCAGGCGCACCGGCGCGTGCCCGTCCAGCGCGACCTCCAGCACCGGCAGGCGCAGGCCCGGGTACATCAGGTCCTCGCCGGGCTCGGTGAGGAAGGACAGGCCTTCATAGGAGACATCCAGCAGGCCGCGGCGCACGTGCACCTGGGGCCAGAGCGGGTGGTCGAACTCCAGCGTGCAGGACGCGCTGGCCTGGGTGCGGCGCAGCCAGCGGTGGCGGAAGCGCACGAGCGACGTGGGCGCCGGCATCAACAGCAGGCCGCCCTCCACGCGCGCGGCGTCCGCCTGGAAGTGCACCACGCTGGAGTAGCCGAACGCCTCCAGGGTGAGGGGGCCCGGGGGGAGCGCGCCGTGCAGCTGCCAGCCGAACACGTCCTGGAGCGGCTCGAAGAAGGCGCAGGTGACCTCCACCTCGGCGTGGCCGTCGCGCGAGCGCAGGACGCCGCGGGCCTGGCGGGCGGCGAGCGCTTCACAGATGCGCGCCACGCGGTCCGCGCGCTCAATCTGCTCGCGCCACACGGGCCGCGTCTCCGGCGTGAGCAGCAGGCCGTTGTCGCGCAGCGACTCCAGGAGCCCCACGATGCGGCGGCCCGCGTCCAGCGGCGGCGCGACGAAGCGCAGGCTCACCTCCGGGCGCATCGCGTTGACGCCAATCACCTCCGCGTCCAGCGCGGTGGCCCAGCGCTCGCCCTCCCCCACCACCACGGACGCGGCCTGGCCCTTGCGGGGCACCGCGCGCGACTCCAGGTGGAGCGTCAGGTGCTCCAGGGACAGCTGCACCAGGTGCCCGGAGGAGAAGTCCGCGCCGAAAGAGGCCGCCGCGCTGAGCGCCGTTCTCACCCGGTAGCCGAGGAGGGATTCACGGCCAGCGAGCACGTCGTGAGTGTCGGTGTGCATGGGGGCTCCCTGAAGTATTGCGGGGCATGATTCTACGACGTCCGAAGAAACAGTGTTGTCCCCGGTTACGCGTGACCCGGGGAACTCGGATTCCCACAGAGTGGAGATCATTCACTCCGCCTGCACTGAGACCTTTGGGCGGTGACCTCGGCCGCGGATCGGACTGTCTTGAATTGGTTTTTCATGAGCCGGGGTTCTTCCTCCACGGACAGGCGCATGGCCTTCGGAGACAGGTGCAGGCGCGTCCCGCCCTCGGGTCGTGCGCAACCCACGAAAACAGGGCGACTCTGACACATGGCACACGCGGAGCATGTCGCATGTCGACTGGTGAGACATGCCTTGCCTCCGGGGCGGAGGTGGGGGCGCGCGCGTTGGGGGATGACTCGCGCCCGCGCGGGGCGTTATCCCGCACGGCATGTCCTCCGCCCTGTCCAGCCTCTGTCTCCACTGCGGCATGTGCTGCGACGGCACCCTCTTCACGCAGGTGCCGCTGCGGCCCGCCGAGGCGGAGGCCTTGCGCCAGCGCGGCTTGTCGCTGACGGTGAAGGAAGACGGCGCGGTGGTGCTGCCCCAGCGCTGCGCCGCCCTGGAGGGCCTGTGCTGCACGGCCTACGCGGAGCGCCCGGACGCCTGCCGCCGCTACCGCTGCCAGCTGTTCAACGCGCTGGCGGAGGGAGAGGTGTCCCTGGGGGAGGCGAAGGGCGTGGTGGACGCCGCGCACGCGAAGGTGGACGCGGTGGTGGCAGGTGTGGGTTCCGCTGAAGGTGGAAGGGGCTCCGCGATGCGCCAGGCGCGGGTGGCCGCGGCTTCATTGGAGCTGTCCGCCGAGGCGCGTGAGGCGCTGGCGCACGCGGAGGTGTACCTGGACCAGCACTTCCGGGGGCGCTTCCGTCGCTCGGGGTGAAAGCGCGTATCCGGGGGCCTGGAGGGCGGCTAGGGTGACGCGGCCCTCTCCTCGACCGAGGTCCTCCTTCCATGAAGACGTCCCTGCTGGCCGTGCTGTCCTCCGCCGTGCTGCTCGCGGGGGCTCCTGTCTCCGCGCAGGGGGGTGACGCCTTCGTGACCGCCGCGCAGGCGGACCTGGACGGAGACGGCAAGCCGGACGCGGTGGCGCTCACGGTGGGGGCGGACGGGAAGTTCACGCTGAAGGTGGGCGGCGCGACGTTGAAGGGCGACGCGTCCGGCAACGAGGTGACGGGCTTCCAGGTGGTGGACCTGGACACGGGCGACAAATGGAAGGAGCTGCTGGTCCAGACGCTGGGGGAGCTGGACGACGGCCACCGCTATCTCCTCTACGGCTACGACGGCAAGGCGGTGAAGCCGCTGGGGGACGTGCACGCGCTGACGGAGGCGAAGGGCAACGGCATCGTCCTGGTCGATAGGTGGATGGGCTTCTGGCAGAAGCGGGACAAGTACACGCTGGACCGCAAGGCGTGGAAGCTCGTGTACGTGCCGCAGGAGCTGTACGCGGTGGGCGTGGAGGCGACGGTGAAGAAGTCCTTCCCGCTGGCGCAGGGCCGCACGGGCTCCGGGGTGGTGGCCACGACGGCCCAGGGCTCCAAGGTGCAGGTGCTGGCCGCGAGCGTCCCCGCGAAGGGGGAGGTCCAGTACCTGGTGAAGTCCTCCACCGGGCTGCTGGGCTGGGTGCGGGAGCAGGTGCTGGTGGACTCCACGGACGGGCTGCCGCTGGCGGGGTGAGTCACTCCGGCTCCGCCGGAGCAGACGCGATACCGCTGGAATCACGAACGCGTCACTGTTCAGCAAGCATCCGCTTCACAAGCCCATCGAGCAATGACAGCAGGCGGTTTTCATTGAGCCCTTCATGGTGTTGACACAGCACTTGCTGGCCGGTCGCGATGCTGAGGATCTCCATGCTTCTGCTCGGAGGATCCTGTTCGAAGGGCGTCGAACAAGCCCGTTTTCATTGGCTCCCCACTCAGGGCCTTGTTGCCGCACGCGGTGATTTCGCCAGCGCGCTGAGCGCCTCTCGCAGGAGGTCTCCGGTCATCACTTTCAACTTGGAGAAGTCGAGTCCCTCCAGGGTGAGCTGGCGCGCCACCGTGGAGGCGGGCTCAGGAAGGGCCTCCACGCGGATGGGATTCGCCGGTGCGGCCACCAGTCGGTAGGGGCCTCCATTTATATCCGCGTCGAACGCGAACACGCCCCGCGCCGCCATCAACTGCCAGGTGTGCTGGAATGGCGAGAGCACCTGTGTTTCAGAGAGACCATCCGTGGGTCCCGGCAACGCGAGGATCGCTTCAATCGCGTCATCGTGAGCATCCGTATCCCGCAGGAACGCTTCAGGGGCATGGCCTCCACCCGCCGTGCTGAAGAACCCGACATGGCCCGAGCCATCACACGCGATCCAGTCGTATTCATATCCCTGGATCTCTCCCGGTTCGTTCATGGTCGTGCCTCGGAAAGGGAATGACGCTGGCCGCCAGGCGGAGACATACGTCCACGCCGTCACCACGTTGGCGATGGTGATGGAGCATATCTCCGTCCAGGGCGTGGTGGTGGTGGTCGAGTTCCAGCCGCTCCCGCTGTTGGTGGTCGTATCTGGTAGCGCTCCTGGCGATGAGCAGGAAATCCCAGCCCCCATGCCGCTGAGATTCTTCTTTTCATCGGGCCTTTGATTCCATGGCAGAGCCCTGCGCATGCCGCGTATGGGAATGCCAACCTTCGAGTCGGCGCATGCTCGCGGGCGGGACCGGAAGTCGGGTGTTGGGGCGCTCGCGGACCGGATACGCGACGGGCCCGCGAGTCTGGTTCACCGATTTTTCACGGACCCTGTCTGGAAAGGCCCTGCGGGGTGCTTCGCTATTCGACCAGGGCGAACTCCACCCGGCCCAATTGCTCATCCGTGGAGACGACCTTCACGGTGACGGGCATGCCCACGGTGAAGGTCCGCGTCTTGCCCACCATGGACAGCTCGCGCGTGTCCGGACGGTAGGGACCTCCGGCGAGCCCCTCCGCCGGCACCATGCCCTCCACCCACATGCCATCCAGCTGCGCGACGAGGCCGAAGGGCTTCACGCGCACGATGCGCGCGGGGAACTGCTGCCCGATGCGGGCGGACATGAAGCGCGCTTCCAACTCGTGGTGGCGGTCCGCCTCCGCGCGGTTGGCGGAGCGGGCGCGCACGTTGATGTGCTGGGAGAGCTTTTCAATCTCCGGGTCCTCGTGCACGAAGTCGCGCTTGCCGTGCAGGTACGCCTTGATGAGCCGGTGCACGGCGAGGTCCGCGTACCGGCGGATGGGCGACGTGAAGTGCAGGTACAGGGGCGCGGCCAGCCCGAAGTGCGGGCCCGGCTTCACGGTGTAGCGGGACGGCCCCAGCGAGCGGCGCAGCACCGAGCGCAGCGCGGCCTCCGCCTTCGCGCCGGAGATCTGCCGGTCGAACGCGGCCAGGGCCAGCGGGGTGAGCCGCGCGCTGAAGCCCGCCGCGAACCCGGAGTGCAACGCGAACGCGTTCAGGTCCGCCACGCGCTCCGGATCCGGCTGCTCGTGCACGCGATACACGGTGGGCACGCCGCGGGTCATCAGCCAGGTGGCGATGGCCTCGTTGGCGGCGACCATGAAGCGCTCGATCATGTTGTGCGCGGAGGTGTCCTTCTCCCCGGCGAGCCCGGACACGGCGCCCGTGGCGGTGTCGAAGGTGAAGCGCGCCTCGTCTCGGGACATGGTCATGCCGCCCCGGGCCGCGCGCGACACGGCGAGCCGCGCGGACGCCAGGCGGAACCAGGGCATGGCGTCGCGCACGGGCTCCATGGCGGGGGACACGACGTTGTCGTCGAGGAAGCCCGCGACCTCGTCGTAGTTCAGCCGCGCCCAGGAGCGGATGAGGCTTTCATAGACATCCGCGGCGGTGACGCGGCCGTCGGGGTCGATGCGCAGCTCGACGGTGAGGCAGTGGCGCTCCTCGTTGGGGACCAGGCTGAGCCAGTTCGCGGACAGCTCCTCCGGGAGCATGGGGAGCACGCGGCCGGCCAGGTAGACGCTGGTGGCGCGGGCGCGGGCCTCCAGGTCCAGGGGGGTGCCTTCCTTCACGGACTCGCTCACGTCCGCGATGGACACGAGCAGGCGCACGGCGCCGTCAGGGCCGGCGGGCAGCACGGAGATGGCGTCGTCGATATCGCGGGTGGACGGCGCGTCCACGGTGACGGTGGGGATGGAGCGCAGGTCGCGCCGGGCGCCGCCCAGGGCGTGGGGGCGCTCCTTCGCGCGGCGGGCCTCCTCGCTGACGTCCGACGGGAAGTCCCGGTGGAGGCCGTGGCGGGCGATGACGCGCTCCAGGGAGCGGTCGGCGCCGGGCTCCAGGCGGTAGAGGAGGACGACCTTGCCGTCCGCGATGCGGGCGACGACGGCGTCATTGTGCTGCACGGGGGTGGTGCCCGGGTCCAGCGGCCAGTCCGTGTTGGAGACCTCCCGGTCGATGCGCAGGAAGAAGGCGCCCTTGCGCGACACGACCTCGCCATAGACGACGGTCCGGGTGCGCTCCACGAGCGTCAGGCCGGACGCGGTCCACCGTTCCTCGCCGGTGGCCGTCACGGTGGCGGAGACGACGTCGCCCGCGAAGAAGGGGTTCAGGTCCGGAGGCGGGATGAAGGCGGACAGCACCTCCAGGGTGCCGGGCTTCTGCACGGTGAGGAAGCCGAAGCCACGGGGATGCACGTCGACGCGGCCGGTGACGGTGCGCGGGGAGGCGGTGGTGTCCATGTCGGCACTGTCGTAACCCACCTCCAGGGCGGGCGGGGAGATCCTGGGATTCATGTTGCACTTGAGACGCCTGTGGCACGCCATCCTGACGGGTTGTCAAAGAGGTCACTTGCGTTTGCGTCGGATATGAACATGATTCCCAGAGGGCCTCGCCAGGAGGAAGCCATGACTTCACACACCGATGACCTTCCGACCCGGGCGTCGGAGCCTGTCGCCGCCAGCGATGTGACCCTGGAGCAGGTGCGGAAGCTCGCGCAGCTCATCACCCGGGAGCTGAGCGACAAGGGTGGCGGGCACCCGCTCTTCTCGCTGCTGGGCCCGAACCATGAGTCCGTGCCGCTGCCGACGGATGTGCTCACGTTGATGCAGCAGCTGCTCGCCATCCTCGCATCGGGGGACGCCGTCACCGTGGTCCCCGTCCACAAGGAACTCACGACCCAGCAAGCCGCGAACCTGCTCAATGTCTCGCGGCAGTACCTGGTGCAGTTGCTCGACGAAGGGCGGATCCCCTTTCACCGCACAGGCACCCATCGTCGCGTCTACAGCAAGGACGTCCTTGAGTACCGCGCACGGCAGAAGACAGACCGCCGCTCCCGGCTCGACGCGATGATTCGCGAGAGCCAGGACGGCGGGGGCTATCCCGAACTCGACTGAAGCTCGCGAGGACGCCCCACTCCGTGATTCATGCTCCGTTTCCTGTCGTCCTCGATGCGAACGTCCTGATTCCCCTCACCGTCTGCGACACGTTGTTGAGCGCGGCGCATGAGGGGCTCATCCAGATTCACTGGACGGAGCTCATCCTCGAGGAGACGCGCCGCAACCTCGTCAAGGCCATCGGCTTGTCGGAAGAGAAGGCCGCGCGGCGCGTGGCGGCCATGAAGGCGGCCTTTCCCGAAGCCATGGTGACGGGCCATGAGGGGCTCATCGCCTCCATGACCAACCCGGAGAAGGACCGTCATGTCCTTGCCGCCGCGGTCCACGTGGCCGCCCAGACGCTCGTCACGAGCAACCTCCGGGACTTCGAGAGACAACACCTGCCCGCGACACTTCAGGCCCAGTCACCCGATACCTTCCTTCAACACCTGCTCAGCCAGTCGCCGGAAACCGTGCTGGAGATGCTCCGGGCCCAGGCCGAGGCCTTGCGCAATCCTCCCATCTCCCTGATGAGACTCCTGGACGGATTGGCGCGCAGCGTACCGGGCTTCGCTCGTGAGGTCCGCGAGCTCTTGCCCCCTGCCCTCCACCGATGACAGTCACTGGAAGCCAGGGGGCCTTTCGCTGTCTGTCTTCAGCCGTGGGCCCGGGTTCAATTCGAAGACGAGCCCGAACTGCCAGAGGCTGATGCGCTCCAGGAAGAGGATGTTGTAGTAGTCCTGCCCCCGCACGTACCGGGCGAACACGCCGAAGCCGGACGCCCAGCGGGGGTTCGCCGCCGCCTCCACGCTCAACGTGGCCCGCTGGTGCGGCGTCTCCCCGAAGGGACGCGAGAACGCTCCCTCCAGCCGGAAGCGGTGGCCGTTCAGCGTGCGCAGCCCCACCAGCCCCAAGCCCCAGTGCCCATCCCCATACACCTCGCGCTGCTGCGGGCTCATGCCTCCGGGCCCGATCGATGAGTTCAACTCGAAGAAGGCGTTCGCCCCCACCAGCCACGCGCTCGAGCGGTGCGGATCCACCGCGAACCCCAGCTGGCTGTGCAGCTCGAAGCGCAGCAGGTTCGTGGAGAAGCTGCCCGTGATCTCGTTCAACGGCAGCGTGCCCCCGGCGGGCTCGCAGTTCGGGTCCGTCCCTGTCTGGTTCGCGAAGAAGCACCCGTCCTCGCCGTTGGAGTAGTGCCCCACGATGACGTTCAGCCCCAGCGCCAGCGACCGGGGCGGCCCGCGCTTGTCCGGCCCGTGCAGCAGCCGCAGGTGCGCCGCCTGGAGCGTCAGCTTCGGCATGTACGACGGCGGCAGGATGGGGTTGCTCTCCGTGTTCAACACCCGCAGCCGGATGTTCGGCGTGAACACCAGCGAGAACAGCGTCTCCCTCCCGTCTTCCTTGAAGTCGCCCCGCCTCAGCTGCGGCAGGAACAGGTTCGGCGCGAACTGCCCCTCGAAGAGCAACGGCAAGGGCGACTCCGGGTCCCCCTGCCGGTGGATGCGGCTGGGCGACACGAACAGGTACGTCCGGTCCAGGAACAGCTGCGTCTGCAGGTCGTAGTCGACGTACCACCCCTTCGCCCACGCCACGCCCCCACCCATGAGCATGCCCACGAGCGCCCCCACCCCCCGCCCCCACCGCCTCGCCTGGCATCCGCGCATCCGCATGACACGCACCGTACCGAGGCCCCTCCCGTTGTCCCTCCTCCCCCGAGGCAGCCCTCCGGTGTCGGACAGTTCGCCCGCCCCGCTCCAGAAACCCTGTGCTCACCCGGACGGAGGCACATCCTCGTAAACCCTGGCATCCCGCCAGAAACGGGGGTCCGGGCCTTTCGCGCCGGCGCCGGCGCCGGTGTAGAGTCGGACCCCTTCAATGGCTGGGACGACGCTGACGCTCACCCCGGACGGGTTCCGTGGCCGGGTGCTGGGCAAGTACGAGGTGCTCTGCCGCCTGTCGACGGGCGGGATGGCGGAGATTTTCCTCGCGGCCCAGCGGGGGCTCGCCGGCTTCCGCAAGATGGTGGTGCTGAAGCAGATCCTCCCCGACATCCGCGGCGAGGAGGAGTTCGTCCGGATGTTCCTGGACGAGGCCAAGGTCACGGCCGCGTTCAACCACCCGCACATCGCCCACGTGTATGACCTGGACGTGGCGGACGGCGAGCTGTTCCTCGCCATGGAGTTCGTCCCGGGCGCCACGCTGGTGGAGGTGGCCCGCGCGTGCCGCTCCGCCCACGAGCCCATCCCCATCGGCCTGAGCCTGATGTCCGTGCGCGACACGGCCGTGGCGCTCAACTACGCGCACAGCTTCACCGACCCGCTGGGCCGGCCCTCGCCGGTCGTCCACCGCGACGTCGCCGAGAAGAACATCATGGTGACGTACGAGGGCGTCACCAAGCTGCTCGACTTCGGCATCGCCAAGAGCCTCGCTCGCGCGGGCCGCACCGCCGTGGGCATGGTGAAGGGCACCAGCGGCTACATGTCCCCGGAGCAGATCATGGGCGACCCGCTGGACGCCCGCAGCGACCTGTTCAGCCTGGGCGTCGTGCTGCACGAGTGCCTCACCGGCATGCGCCTCTTCTACGCGAAGAGCGCCGAGGCCATGATGAACGCCGTGCTGAGCGGGGACGTGCCCCCGCCCTCGCGCGTGAACAAGGAAGTACCGCCGGAGCTGGACGCCATCGTCCTCAAGGCGCTCGCCAGGAGGCGCGAGGACCGCTACAGCACCACGCTGGAGTTCGCCCGCGCCATCGAGCGCGCCGTGGGCCCGCGCATCTGGCACCCCGAGCAGAGCAGCGAGCTGATGCTGCGGCTGTTCGCCGAGCGCCGCGACCAGACCCGCCTGCTGCTCATGAGCGCGCAGTCGTCCGGGGACGGCACCTCCAGCGAGACGCAGGTGGCGAAGGTGATCGCCGGGGGCGGAGACGTCCCGGAGCCGGTCGTCGCGCCTCCCGCGAGCGCCCTGCCGCAGGGTTCCTCCACGCTGCCGCCCCGCGCTCCCGCGGCGCCTCCCAAGGCTCCCGCTCCGGCGAAGGCCCCGCCGGCTCCCGCGCCCGGCGCGTCCGGACGCCGGAACACGACGGAGGAGCTGTCGGTCCGCAAGCCCGCCGCGGCGGCGTCCTCGCGCCGGGTGTCGCCTCCGACGGAGCCGAGCCGGCCTCCGCCCACGAATGAGCTGTCCGCGCGGCCCGACGACTCCGAGCCGGGCGTGCGCACCCAGCCGGCCCTCCCGCCGGTGGTGCTGGATCCGTCGCTGCGCATCACGGCGTCCCAGGTCACGACGTCCCCCGGCTACGCCGAGGGAGAGACCATCCTCACGCCCCTGTCGCGCGTGGGCGCGCAGCCGCCGGGCTTCGGGCCGCCCACCGACGAGCCCCGGGCGCGGGGTGGACGGGAAGGGCTGTCCGAGGAGGGCCGCGCTCGGCCCACCCGGGATTCCGCCCATGGCTCCGAGGAGCCGCGGCCGCGCTCCGGACGTGATGCCGCGGAGGACTCGCGGGTCCGTGCGGAGGAGCCCCGGGCTCGGGCCGCCCGGGATGCGGCCCATGCGGAGGACTCGCGCCCCCGGCCGCCGCGCGAGCCCCCGAACGGAGCCGCCGACGAGACGCGGGTCCGGCCTGGCCGTGACGCCTCGAATGGCGGCTCAGAAGACTCGCGGCCCCGCCCTCCTCGCGACGCCTCGAACACCAGCGCCGAGGACGCACGTGCCCGCTCGCCCCGTGACGCCTCGAATGGGTCCTCCGACGAGACGCGGATCCGGTCGACCCGTGATGTCTCGAATGGGTCCGAGGACGCACGCCCGCGTTCAGCCCGTGAGGCCTCGAACGGCTCCGCCGAGGATTCCCGGCCCCGTCCCCCTCGCGATGGCGGGAACGGATCCGACGAAGCACGGTCCCGCGCTGCTCGGGACGCCTCGAACAACGGTGCGGAGGACTCCCGTCCGCGGCCCTCGCGCTCCTCCACGCTGGACAGCCTCCGCGTCACCCAGCCTCACACTCCGCCACAGCCCCTGCTGAACGACAGCGCGACGGCCATCTCGCGCGTCCCGTCCCTGCCTCCCGAAGAGGCCCCGGAGAACACGCCGGCCGTCCGCCGCTCGCCGTCCTCCCGCCGCAAGCAGTCCTCGCCTCCCTCGCGCTCCACCCCGGCGCGCGCCTCCGGCCGCCCCACCGAGCCGCACGACTTCGTCGCCGAGGCGCACGCCGCCCCTCCCCGACGCGGCAGGGGCGCACTCATCGCGCTCGGCATCGGGGTCCTCGGCATCGCGGGGCTCGGCGTCACCGTCGCCCTGGGGCTCGACGGCGGCCGCGTGTCCGCGCTCTGGAGCTCCGCGCTCGCTCGCAAGCAGGGCGCGAACTCCTCCACAACTTCTCCACCGCCTCCCTCCCCTGGACCCGAGGCCCGGAAGCCCGCCCCCGCCGAACCCACCGCGCCGGAACCCCCCACCGCCGTCGCCGACGCCACACCTCCCGACGACGCCGCGACGCCTCCGGAAGCCGCGCCCCCGGAGCCGCCGCCTGCCGGCAGCGAGACCGCCACCGCTCCCGACGACGCCCCGAAGGCGAAGACGCACGCCCCCGTCCGCAAGGCCAAGCGCGACGCCAGCGACCCGGCGGCCACCCCGGCGCGCGGCAGGTCCCGCACCGTCGCCACGCCCGCCGACGCGCAGGCCGACCTCCCCGCCCCGGATGACAGCGCCACCGAAGCGGCCGCGCCCCAGGGCTTCCTCACCCTCGTCACGGAGCCTTCCGCCCGCGTGTCCCTGGCCGGCCGCTCCCTGGGTGAAACCCCGCTCACCAAGGTCGCCCTCCCGGTGGGCAGGCACACCCTGAAGCTCGTGGACGGCACCGGCCGGCCCCTGAAGCTCCTGGTGGAGATCAAACCCGACGACACCACCTCCGTCCGGGTCCCCCTGGAGATGCTGGCCAACCCCTGATCCCGTCCGTCCGCCGGACGGGTTCCCGCCACCCCCACGCAATCACCCACCGGCGTCCAGCGTACCCGGGGCATTCCGCCGGGACGTGCTCCCACGTCCTCGCGCCTTGCCCGGAGCCACCCATGAGGATGCCCTCGCTGTCCCTGCTCGCCGCCTGCTGCATCGCCGCCACCGCCTGCACCGCTCACGCGGAGGACGCGTTGAAGCCCTCGTCCCAGGGCTCGGGCGAGACGCGCCAGGTGGAGGACTTCCACGGCGTCTCCGTGGGCCACGGCATGCACGCCGAGGTGAAGGTGGGCCCCAAGTCCGTCCGCCTGGAGGGCTCCCCCGAGAACCTCTCCCGCATCCAGCTGGAGGTGGAGGACGGCATCCTCACCACGCGCGTGAACCGCAAGGGCTGGAGCGGCCTCAACGGCCGGGTGAAGCTCATCGTGTCCTCGCCCCGCATCGACCACGTGGGGGCCAGCGGCGGCAGCCACATGGACGCCGAAGCCACCGGGTCCGGTGAGTTCGACGCCGAGGCCAGCGGCGGCTCCATCCTCACCGTGCGCGGCGTGGACGCCAGGAAGGTGGAGGCCGAGTCCAGCGGCGGCTCCGAAATCACCCTCAGCGGCCGCGCGACGCAGCTGGAGGCCGAGGCCAGCGGCGGCTCGCAGGTGCACGCCCAGAAGCTCCAGGGCATCACCGACCTGAAGGTGGAGGCCAGCGGCGGCTCCCTCGTGGAGGCGGATGCCCCGTCCAGCGTCTCCGGTGACGCGTCCGGCGGCAGCATCATCCGCCTGTCGAAGCGGCCCCAGAGCTCCAACGTCGACGTCAGCGGCGGCTCGCGCCTCGACGCGGCGAACTAGTCAGCCGCGGCACCGGGAAAGGTTGGCCGGGCCCCGGGGATGACCCGGGGCCCGGACAGGACCCCCACGAAGCAAAAGAGACGCCGCACACCGGACCTCCAAGGTCATCCGGGCGACTGTCCTTCCACGTGGATGCCGACCGCACGGGTGTGCTGCCGGCAGGCGCGTGGGCCCCATGGAACGCGCTCGAGTGACCGAACGCTTCGCAGTCCTCAAGATATTGGAAGTCCGCCCCAATCCCAAACACCCTCCGTGTCTTTCGCCGCAGGACCCGCAGGGGAACCTGGGTCACGCGCAGCCTGCCGTCCCCGACAGGCTGTAAGAACGACCGCACCGCGCTCACACGGTGCGTCGTTGAGACGCGGCAGGTCGGGTCCATCCAGCGATGATGGAAAACTCCGCGCGCGTGGGACTCCTGGAGCAACCGGATCAGCGGGCCGGAGGCAGGCGGTCCGCGTTCTGCCGCTCCACCATCCAGCCGGGGTACTCGGGGGGCAGCCTGGAGACGGCGTCCAGCTTCGCGAGCTGCTCGGGGCTGAGGCGCAGCTCGGTGGCGGCCAGGTTGTCCTCCAGCTGGGCCTGCGTCTTGGCGCCGAGGATGACGGTGGTGACGTGCGGCTGATGCAGCAGCCACGCGAGCGCCACGCGCGCCACGCTGGCGCCCGTCTCCTTCGCGACCGCGTCCATCACGTCGATGGCGTTGTACGCGCGCTCGCGGTCCACGGGCGGGAAGTCGAAGGTGGTGCGGCGGGCGCCCTCGGGGCCTTCGGCATCGCGGCGGTACTTGCCGGACAGGAAGCCGCCCGCGAGCGGGCTCCACACCATCAGGCCCACCTGCTGGTCCTTCATCAGCGGCACCAGCTCGCGCTCCAGGTCGCGGCCGGCGATGGAGTAGTAGGCCTGGAGCGACTCGAAGCGGGACAGGCCGCGGTGGTCGCTCACGCCCAGCGCCTTCATCAGCTGCCACGCGGCCAGGTTGGACGCGCCCAGGTAGCGCACCTTGCCCTGGCGCACGAGGTCGTCCAGCGCGCGCAGCGTCTCCTCCAGCGGGGTGGCCACGTCGTAGCCGTGGATCTGCAAGAGGTCGATGTGGTCCGTGCCCAGGCGCTTCAGGCTCGCGTGCACCGAGTCGAAGATGTGGTAGCGCGACAGGCCCACCTCGTTCGGCCCCGGGCCCATGCGGCCGCGCACCTTGGTGGCCAGCACCACCTGCGACCGCTTCGCCGCCAGCGCCTTGCCGAGCAGCGCCTCCGACTGCCCATACGAATACACGTTCGCGGTGTCGAAGAAGTTGATGCCCGCGTCCAGGCACCGGCCCACCAGCGCGTCGGCCTCCGCCTGGCCCTGCTGCCCGATGTTCTTCCAGTAGCCCTCGCCGCCGAAGGTCATGGCGCCGAAACACAGTTCAGAGACAAACAGGCCGGTGCGGCCCAGCGGACGGTAGTGCATGTGCGTGTCACCTTGGGTGGAGGGGAAGGCGGCCCCTCTTAACGCCCGGTGCCCGGCCCCGCAGCAGGAAGACGCGCGATGATGGACGCGCGCCGGCTGTGGAGAAGTTGGGGGCGGAGGCCGCCTGGCTTCTCGAGCGGCTTCAATCCCTCTCGGCTCCCAATCGCGCTCACGCCGTGAGCCGGTGAGGGCTCAGCGCCCGCGCACCGGATCCTCGTGATGGTCGTGCCCCGGCCCGCCGAACGTCCCGGGCCAGGGCTCCTCCGCGGGCTTCAGGCCCGGGATCGGGAAGCGGCGGAAGCGCGCCTGGCTGTACGCGTAGGGTGGATCGCACTCGCCGCACGTCGTCGCGTTGTCCATCATCACCACGCTGTCCGGCCCCAGCTCCAGGAACTGCGCGGGCGTCGCGGCGTCCGACACCGGGCACTGGAACACCTCGCTGCCGTCCTTCGCGCTCACCGCGAACAGCACCGGCCCCCGCGCGTCCAGGCCCGTGCCCACCACCACCGTCTCCGGCGGCTGGCCCGGCCAGGACGCCCAGCTCGCCAGCCGCACCTCCGGCGCCACCGGCCCCGGCCACCCCTGGAACCCATGCGTCCAGGACGGCGCGAGCGTCGGCAGCGCGTAGCCCTCCAGCGTCCACTCGCCCACGGTGTCGTCCTCGGACGGCGAGGGGATGAGGTGCGTGGACGTCGCCAGCGCGCGGCCCAGCCCCCGGGGGAAGGTCTGTGAGGCCACCGGCTGCCCGTCCTGCGTGCGCAGCGCCTGCGTGGAGCGCTCGTTGAGCAGGAGCCCGTTCACGATGGCCAGCTCCCCCGCGGCGAAGGCCTCCGTCTTGCGCCAGCGCGGCACGCCGTCCTGCGAGAACGCCATCAGCAACGTCGGCGCTCCCGGATACAGCGGCGCCCCCACGTTCTGCGTGGGCCCGAACGCCACGTACACGTCGCCCGCCGCGTCGGACGCCACGCCGTAGGGGTGCGGGTGGTTGCACTCGGCGAGCAGCGGATCCGCCAACGCCTGCGCGGACACCATCCCGCCAAAGGCATCCAGCACCACCAGGAAGTACTGCCGGCACAGCGTGTCGCGCGCCGTGCCCGCCGGGTACGCCTCGAAGAGGGCCGCCAGCCGGTCCGGCTGCATCACCCCCAGCCGCGCCATGAACAGCGTCGTCAGCCCCTGCGTGAAGTCCGGCCGCGCCGTCGTCAGGTCGAACGTCCACCGCGGCGAGCCCGTCACCCGGTCCAACAGCGACACCTGCCCGGACAGCGGCAGGTCCATGCACAGCAGCCGGTCGTTCCACAGCATGCACCGGCGGCCGGACACGCTCGCGCGCACCGGCACCGGGCCCGCCGCGTCCAGCAGCGCCGGCACGAAGAAGCCCACCAGCGTCACGTCCCCCGTGGGCCCCACCAGCAGGTCGTGCAGCGCCTCGCCGTTGGAGGCCGCGTCGTAGGTCCAGTCCGGCGCCAGCGCCGTGGCGGTGGGGCGCTCGCACACGGAGCCCTTGCACCTGCCCGGCCCCTGGCAGGGGCTGGCCGGCGCGCAGGTGAAGTTGTCCGGCGGGTCGCGGCGCTGGCACGCCCCGTCCAGGCACACGTCCGCCGCGTCACAGCCGCGCTCCGGGCCGCAGAACGTCCCGTCCGGCGCCTTCGCCAGCGTGCACCCCCCCTTCGGATCGCACACGCCCACCTGGCACTTGCCGTCCCCCGGGCACGGCGGCGCCGGCACCGACGTGCAGCCGTCCAGCGGGTTGCACACGTCCGTGGTGCACGCGTCGCCGTCGTCGCAGGCGCGCTCCGTGCCCTTGCACCGCCCCGCCGTGCACGTGGCGTCCTGGATGCACGCGTTGCCCGGGTCGCACGCCGTGCCGTCGGGCAGCTGCGTCTCCACGCACGCCTCCGCCGCCGCGTCGAACGTGGAGGCGTGGCAGGCCACCGGCGTGGGGCAGTCCGGGTACGGGTTCGCCTCGCCGCGCAGCTCCACCCGCACCTCCCCGCCCCCCGGCGCCCGCCCCACCAGCGTGGCCGTCCGCGCGCCCGTGGCCTCCGGCTTGTAGGACAGCCGGACCGGGACCTCGCCCGGCGCCATCCGCGTGGGCAGCCCCTGCGCGGCGAAGGGCGGCGTCAGCTGCGTCCACTCCACGTCCAGCGTCGTCCGGCCCGCGTTCATCACCCGGAGCTCCACCTGCCGCTCCACCTGGGGGTAGCTGGCCGGGAACGCCACGGCCTCCTGGGAGACCCGCAGGAGGCTCCGCGCGCCCGTCAGCGGGGGCTCGTCCCGGCAGGCGCCCGCGAAGGCCAGGAGGGCCGCCAGGGCCATTGCCAGGGCCACCGGCCGGCCCTGCCGCGCCCCGGAAGCCACCGTTGGAGCCCCCGGAAGGCCCGTCAGGCCCCCACTGCCCACCGTCCGCGTGCGCGCCATCGAGCCTCCTGCCCTGCCTTTACACCCCTCTCCATCCCCGCGTCCCACGGCATCCCACCCCCCAGGGTTTCAGGATTGGGCATTTCCGGGCCTGAGTTTTTTTCAGCCCCAAGGGTCTGGAGTCGCTCCAACCTCCCGGAACGACAGGCCTGTCGCAGGGTACGGTTCTGGCAACGTGCGCGGGCATGACCCTGGCTGGCCCTCCGCACGATTCTCCAGGATTGCAGGCCTTCACCGTGCTCATCGCCCGGGGCGTGCAGTCCACCGTGGACGGGCTGCCGGCGGAGGTCCGGCGGGCGGTGCTGGCCGAGCTGTTCCGACTGGGGGCTCGCGCCAGTCAGGCGCACGCGGGGCAAGCGGCGGACTGCCCTCCCTACACCCTGTGCCTGGACGTGGCGGACTGCCGGATGCACGTGGAGCTGGACCCCACGCGCACCCGCCTGTCCCTGACCGGCCTCACCCGGCCCCGGCCGCACTAGAGGACCTGGTGAACGAGCGGTGGACGTATGGGCAGATGGTGCCCCGGCGTGCGGGCTACGAGGAGAGCTGGGAGCTCACCTACCGCGTGGAGCAGCTGCGGGAGCTGGTGGGCCAGGAGCTGCACCTGGACGCGGCGCTGTCCGAGGAGCTGGACGACATCCTGGCCCGCCTGGTGATGCGCAACCAACGCCTGCGCGGCCTTCAGCGCATGGTGTCCGCGGAGCGCGAGCCGGAGGACCTGGCCCTGCACCGCGCCGCCCTGGAGGCCATGGACCGGCAGCTGCTCCAGGAGCTGCCCGGGCTGCTGGAGCGGCTGCGCGCCACGCTCCTGTAGCGCGGGGGCCTGCGCCGGTTGCCGTCCCGCGACGGGCCCGGAGGTCCTCCCCCTGTGCGCGGGACCCGTCTTCTTCACCAGTCTTAATGGAGTGTTGATCAAACGGTGGAAGCGGTAGGGGAAGCCGAGTTGGGGAAAAGTCAGCAAGCCTCCGGATTCATTCGCGAATCGGCGATCTGCTACATGTGGGCAAGTTGCCGGTTTCCCCCGGGCATCCACAGCGTCGCCGCCGGGCCACCGGTTGTCCACAGGGCGCTCCACACCATCCACAGGTGATCCACAGGGACCCCGGGGGGCGTGCGGGACGGCGTGCGGGCCCTCCCCTCCCGGGCTCCGCTGGCAAGGAAGGACCCGGATGCAACAGCCCTGTTATGGTCCGGCCCGGTCTTCTTCACGACGCGGGCGCCATCCTGGCTGGCGCTGGAGGATGAGCTCATCGACTTCTATCGGGGCGAGCGCATCGGGAAGTACGAGGTGCTCACGCAGCTGACCGTGGGCGGCATGGCGGAGCTGTTCCTGGGCTACACGTCGGGCCCGGGGGGCTTCCGCAAGTACGTGGTCATCAAGCGCATCCTCCCGGACGCGCGCTCCAATGAGCAGTTCGTCCGCATGTTCCTGGACGAGGCGCGCATCACCGCGGCCTTCAACCACCCGAACATCGCGCAGGTGTTCGACCTGGGGGAGGAGGACGACGGGCTCTACCTGGCCATGGAGTTCATCGGCGGGCAGAACCTGAACCAGGTCACCAGCGCGTGCCTGAAGAAGCGCCAGCCGGTGCCGCTGGCCTTCACCCTGTCCGTGGCCCGCGACGTGTGCCTGGCGCTGCACTACGCTCACACCTTCACGTCCCCCGGCGGCGAGCCCAGCCCCGTCATCCACCGCGACGTGGCGCAGAAGAACATCATGGTGACCTACGACGGCACCGTGAAGCTCCTGGACTTCGGCATCGCCAAGGCGAAGAACAGCCTGGAGCGCACCAGCGTGGGCACGGTGAAGGGCACCACCGGGTACATGTCCCCGGAGCAGGTGCGCGGCGATTCGCTGGATGGCCGCAGCGACCTGTTCTCCGTGGGCGTGGTGATGCACGAGCTCATCACCGGCGAGCGGCTCTTCGCGGGCAAGACCGAGCGCGACGAGATGGTGAAGATCCTCGAGGACCCCATCCCGTGGCCCTCGGTGCTGCTGCCGCACATCTCCGAGGACATCTCCCGCGTGGTGATGCGCGCGCTGGAGCGCAACGTGGACCGCCGCTATCCGTCCGGGCGGGACATGGCGCGCGCCATCGAGAAGGCGGCCGGCGGCAAGCTGATGGACGCGGACCAGCGCGCCGCGCTCATGAAGAGCCTGTTCGCGGAGCGCATGGCGGCCACGCGCTCCCTGCTGGAGAGCGCGGACGTCACGACGAGCAGCCAGGTGCTGGCGTCGGCGAAGCGGGCGCTCCAGAAGGATGACGGCCCCTACCTGCCGGAGCGCAAGGCCACCGCGCTCAGCGTGGTGGAGGCGCGCAAGAAGGCGGAGATCGCCAGGCTGCGCGCGGAGGCGTCCGGCAGCGACGAGACCGCGCCTCCGGTGAAGCGCTCGAGGCTGGGCGCGGTGTGGGCGCTCCTGTCGCTGTCGCTGCTCCTGGGCGGGGCCTACGGCGCGTTCCGGATCGTCCAGCTGCTGGAGGCCGAGGAGAAGGCGCCCCCGCCCCCTCCCATGGGCCTGGGCCCCATGGTCCCCATCCGGCCGCCCGAGTCGCCCGTGCCCGACGCGGGCGTGGCCGCCGCGGAGGCGGACAAGGGCAAGGACAAGGACCGGGGCGCGCGGGACCGCGATCCCGACAGCCGGGATGACGCCAACGCCAACCGGGGCAGCCGGAGCCGCAAGGGCAAGGGCGAGGTGACGCTCTTCCTGGACGAGCCCGCGGAGGTCTTCCTCAACAACAAGTCCCTGGGCCCCGCGCCGCTGGTGAAGCGGTCCCTGCCGGTGGGCCAGGCGGAGCTGGTCCTGGTGGGCGCGGACAAGAAGCGCCGCGTGCTCGCGGTGCCGGTGGAGGCGGGCAAGCCCGTTCGCCTGAACCTCAAGCTGAGGGAGCTGCCGGGCCGCTGAGCTGCCGGGGCGGGGCCCCTGCTCCGCGGGGGACCCGCGTCCGTTCCGGCTTGGACGGACGCAGTCGCGAAGGAGCGGCGTGGGCGGAGGGCGTCCGCTATCTTCGCCCCCTCATGGCTCTCTCCCTTGGCTTCCTGATGGACCCGCTCGAGAGCGTGCGGGTGGACCACGACTCGACGTTCTCGCTGATGCTGGAGGCGCAGCGGCGGGGGCACGACGTCTACTACTTCGAGCAGGGGTGGCTGCGCTTCAACGGTCGGTGCTCGGAGGCGCGCATGCGCCGGGTCCGGGTGCGGCGCGAGCCGGGCCGCCACTTCGACGTGCTGTCCGAGGACGTGCGGCCCCTGTCGAAGCTGGACGTGCTCTTCCTCCGCAAGGACCCGCCGGTGGACGCGGACTATCTGCACGCCACGCAGCTGGTGGAGCTGTGTCCGGACCGCGCGCCCGTCTTCATCAACGACCCGTCCGGCATCCGCGACGCGAACGAGAAGCTCTTCACGCTGAACTTCCCGGACCTGATGCCGGAGACGCGCGTGACGCGCGAGCTGTCCGTGGTGCTGGAGTTCGCGGCGAAGAACCCGCAGGGCACCATCCTCAAGCCCATCGACGGGTTCGGGGGCAAGGGCATCCTGTTCCTCGCGCCCGGGGACCGCAACGCGCGCTCCATGGTGGAGCTGCTCACGCAGGGCGGGAAGGAGCCCATCCTCGCGCAGGCCTACGTGCCGGAGAGCCGCCTGGGCGACAAGCGCATCATCCTGGTGGATGGAGACCCGGTGGGCGCGGTGCTGCGCGTGCCGTCGGACGCGGACCACCGGGGCAACATGGCCGCGGGCGGCACGCCGATGAAGGCGGAGATCACCGAGCGCGACCTGCTCATCTGCCAGCGCCTCAAGCCGTCGCTCCAGGAGAAGGGGCTGACGCTGGTGGGCATCGACGTGCTGGGCGACTACCTCACCGAGGTGAACGTCACCAGCCCCACGGGCCTGGTGGAGGCGAGCCACCTGGACGGCGTGTCCTGCGAGGCGCGCGTGCTGGACGTCGCCGAGCGGATGCACGGCGCGCGCTGAACGTGGCCGCTTCCCTCGGGATGCCGGAGGACGGCGAGACGCTGGACTCCATTGGGACCGCGGACGTGCGCGTGTTCCAGCGCCGCGCGGGCTACCGCTTCACGTTGGACGCGGTGCTGCTGGCGCACTTCGCGGCCACGGAGGGCGGCGACCTGCCCGGGCCGGTGCTGGAGCTGGGCGCGGGCAGCGGCGTGGTGTCGCTGCTGCTGGTGAAGCAGTTCGGCGTCGCGGGGCCGGTGGACGCGCTGGAGCTCCAGCCCGCGGTGCACGAGCGGCTGACGCGCGCGGTGGCGCTCAACGGGTGCGAGGGCCGGGTGCGGCCGGTGCTGGGCGACCTGCGGCGGGCGCGGACGCTGTTCACGTCCGGGGCCTACGGGCAGGTGGTGTCCAACCCGCCGTTCCGCCGGGCCGAGGCGGGCGTGGTGAGCCCGGACGCGGAGCGGGCCGTGTCCAAGTCGGAGGTGGCGTGTGACGCGCCGTCCGTGGTCGCGGCGGCGCGGCATGCCCTGCGGCCCGGAGGCGGCGTGAGCCTGGTGTATCCGGCGGCGCGGCTGGCGGAGGTGCTGGGCGTGCTCGCGGGCGCGCGGTTGTTCCCCCGGGTGCTGCGCGCCGTGCATGCGCGGGTGGACGCGCCCGCCACGCGCTTCCTGGTGCAGGCGCTGCGCGACCAGGACCGGGGCCTGGTGGTGCGCCCGCCGCTCATCGTGCACGGCGCGGGGCCTGGCGGGTACAGCGCGGAGGTGGCGGCGCTGATGGACGTGCCGCTGGCGGAGCGGAGCGGGGGTTGAGCGGTCGCCCGCCGAGCGTGGGGCCCTGCGAGCGTCGGGGCCGGAGCGGCGGGCGCATCACAACGTAAGGGGCACTTCATCCACCGGACGTCCGCGTCCCGACGAGGAGAGCCCCATGAACGTGACGCTGCTGAGCGAACAACCGTCGCTGCTGAAGTCGGCCGCGCTGCTGCCCCCGCGCCTGTCGCTGGGCGCGACGATGATCAAGCACGGCATGGCGAAGCTGAAGAAGGAGGGCACCGAGCAGCACGCGGGCATGTTCGAGCAGATGGGCATCAAGCCGGGCCGCCCGTGGGTGCTGGCCACGGGCATCACGGAGCTGGCGGCCGGGGTGAGCTCCATCCTGGGCATCGCGACGCGCCTCACGGCGCTGGGGGTCATCGTCACGCAGGCGGTGGCCATCGCGAAGGTGCATGGGAAGAACGGCTTCGACGTCACCAAGGGGGGCTATGAGTTCAACGTGGCGCTCATCGCCATCGCGCTCGGGACGCTGATGCGCGGGCCGGGGCGGCTGTCGCTGCACAGCGCGCTGGAGCGGCGGGTGAAGCGCCGGGAGCTGAGGCACCTCCGGCTGCTGCCGCGTCAGCGCCGGGGCTCGGTGCTGCTCGACGCGCTCGGGTAGCGGGGGCCTTCGAGGGAGGTGGGGGTGTTGCCTGCCCGGCTGCTGTCGAGCCGGGCCCGTGGGGAGCGCCCCTGCCCCCGCTTCATCCCGTAAGATGCGCGGGCCATGGCCCCCCCGTCCGTCCTGCTGATGCTGGCGCTCGCCGCGCCCGCCGCGTCCGTCCCCAACTTCTCCACAGCCGAGTCCTCCAGCGCCGCGCGCCTCACCGAAGCGGGGCTGGCCTCCGTGCGCTCCGTCATCCGGGACGCGAGCGCCGGGCGGCTCGAAGCGGCGGGGCTCGCGTCGGTGCGGGGGGCCATGGGCAGCTCGCAGGTGACGCGGCAATTGGAAGCGGCGGGGCTCGCGTCCGTGACGGCCGCCACGCGGGACCGTTCCGCGCTCGCGAGCACCACGGGCGTCGTGAAGCCCGCGAGCTTCGCGTCCCAGGGTGCGTCCGCCGGTGTGACCTTCGTGGATGGCACGCCCTCCAGCGACTCCGCTGCGGTTGTCTCGATGCGGATGCCCGCGGGGCTGGCCCAGGCCGCATCGCCCGCGACGGACGCGGCGCCTGCCACGGGTGCCGCATCGCCCGCGACGAATACGGTGCCCGCCACGGGCGCCGCGCCCGCTCCGGCGCAAAGCCAGACGGCAGCCCTCTCCGAGGCCGGCCGCATCGCCGTGGAGGCCAGCATCGGAGCCCTGCGCGCCGCCGCCATCGCGATGCACGGCAAGCCCGGCACCGCTCCGGCGATCGCCGTGGGTCAGCCGGACGAGCACTACGCCCGGGGCGTGGAGGCCCTCAAGTCCAGGGACTCGCGCACCGCCATCGCGGAGCTGGCCGCGTGCGTGCAGGCCGCGCCGTCCCGCACCGACTGCCGCTGGGAGCTGGGCTGGGCCTACTCCGTGGAAGGCCGCTGGGCGGACTCGCTCGCGCAGTGGACGCAGGTGCGCGCGCTCAATCCCAACCAGCCGGACCTGGAGGGCGCGCTCGCGCAGGCCCGCAACCAGGTCGCGCTCCAGGCGAGGCTCGCGCAGCCCGTGGACAGCGCGCCCCGCCCTCCCCCACCGCCGGGCGCGAAGCTGCGCATCCGCGCCGCCGGTGACCTGATGCTCGGCACCACCGTGCCGGAGGGCTACCTGCCCCCCGAGGGCGGCGGCAGCGTCATCGCGGCCGTGCGCCCGCTGCTGGAGGACGCGGACCTCACCTTCGTGAACCTGGAAGGGCCGCTCTGCGACACCGGCCGCACCACCAAGTGCCGCTCGCCCGCGAACTGCTACGCGTTCCGCTCCCCCACGTCCTTCGGCGAGTACCTGAAGCAGGCCGGCGTGGACGTGGTCTCCACCGCGAACAACCACTCCGGCGACTTCGGCGAGGAGTGCCGCCGCGCCACCGAGGCCACCCTGGACGCGCTGGGCATCGCCTGGAGCGGCCCGCCGGGCAGCGTGGCCACCGTGGAGCGCAACGGCTTGAAGATCGGCCTCGTCGCCTTCCACACGTCCGCGGGCTGCAACCACCTCAACAACCTGCCCACCGCCACCGCGCTGGTGAAGCAGACCGCCGCCACGCACGACATCGTCATCGTGTCGTTCCACGGCGGCGCCGAGGGCGGCAAGGCCCTGCACGTCCCACCCGGCAGGGAGCTGTTCTTCGGCGAGGACCGCGGCGACCTGCGCGCCTTCACCCACGCGGTGGTGGACGCGGGCGCGCACCTGGTGCTCGGCCACGGCCCGCACGTCGCGCGCGCCATGGAGTTCTACCAGGGCCGCCTCATCGCCTACTCCATGGGCAACTTCGCCACCTACGGCCGCTTCAACCTCAAGGGGCCGCAGGGCCTGGGCATGATCCTGGAGGTCGAGCTGGACGCCCAGGGCCGCTTCTCCAACGGCCGCATCCTCCCCACGAAGCAGGTGGGCGAGGGCATCACCCAGCCGGACCCCGCCGCGAGCGTCGTCTCGCTGGTGCGCAAGCTCACCACCGAGGACTTCCCCGACACGGGCGCCCGCATCGCCGACGACGGCCGCGTCACTCCGCGCAAGTCGCCCGCCACGGCCACCAACACCGCGCCGTAGCGCCGCCCCTTCACGACAGCGCCGCACCCGCACCCACGGAACGAGCACCTCCGTGGGTGTCTTGCAGGTCACGCATCGCGCGTCACCGTCAGGGAATGCGCGCTTCGGTGAAGCCGGGCTGCTGCCTGGGCTGCCGTGCGCTTCATTGCGCCACCAAGGGTGCCGCGCCGTGCAACGCGCGCGCGGGGGGCGTGCGTTAAGACAGAACTCCGCCGTGCCCGCCCACCGACTTCCACGACTGACTTCGCTGCGCCCGTTCGAATACCCCGGCTACTTCTCCGTGTGGCTGGGCGCGCTCATCTCCAACATCGGCACCTGGATGGAGACGGTGGCGATGGGCGTCTACGTCACGCAGACCACCGGCAAGGCGGAGTGGACGGGCGGCATCGTCGCGCTGGCGTTCCTGCCCGCGGTGGTGCTGGCGCCGGTGGGCGGCGCGCTGGCGGACCGCTTCGACCGGCGCGCCTACGCGGGGCTGGGCAGCCTGCTCCAGGCGGTGCTCGCGGCCGTGCTGACGGTGCTGGCGTTCCGAGGGCAGCTGTCGGTGCCCGTCATCGGCGTCATCTCGTTCCTCAACGGGTGCGTGAGCACGCTCACCGCTCCGGCCTTCTCCGCGCTGCTGGCGGAGCTGGTGCCGCCGCGGGAGCTGCACCTGTCCACCAGCCTCAACTCCGCGCAGTTCAACCTGGGCCGCATCCTGGGCCCCACGCTGGCCGCGGTGGTGTTGCAGGCGGGCGGGCCCGCGTGGGCGCTGCTCGCCAACACGCTGTCCTTCTTCGCGGTGCTCGTCGCGCTGTGGCGCGTGGTGCCGCCCGCGCGGGACCCGTCCGCGAAGCGCGAGCCGCTCTGGGACGGCATCCGCCGCGGCATCACCGTGGCGCGCGACGACGAGGACATCTCCCTGGTGCTGGTGGGCACCTTCTTCGTGGCCGCGCTGGTGGCGCCCTTCATCGGCCTGGTGCCGGTGTTCGCCATCCGCGAGCTGGGCCAGGGCGCGGCGGCCACGTCGCTGCTGGTGACGTGCCAGGGCGCGGGCGCGGTGACGGCGGCGCTGTGCGTGGGCACGCTCGCGGAGCTCTTCGGGCAGCGCAAGCTGCGCGGCTACGCGGCCACGACCATCGCGGTGCTGGCGGGCGTGTACTGGCTGGCGCCCACGCTCCAGGTGGCGGCGGTGTGCATCTTCTTCCTCGGCGCCAACTACCTCCTCCTGATGAGCAGCCTGAGCGCGGCCTGCCAGAACCGCGTGCCGCGCGAGCTCCAGGCCCGCATGAGCAGCCTCTACAGCATGGTGCTGGGCGCGGGCTATTCGCTGGGCGTCTGGTTCCAGGGCGCGCTGGCGGACCGCTTCCACCTGCGCTTCGTCACCATCGGCTCCGCGGCCATCTTCCTCGCGCTGGTGCTGACCGCGCGCCTGCTCAAGCCCGCCCGCTTCGAGAACGAGCCCCTGGCCCAGGCCGAGGTGCGGCCGTTCTCCGACAGCGCGCACTGACGCGCGGTCAGTCCCCCTCCAGGTCCCGCTTCAGCCTCGTCAGCAGCCTCACCGCGTTCGTGGCGTAGGAGCTGATCCACCGCGAGTGGATGTGCTGGATGGGCGCGGCGTTGAGGGGGTTCCACCGCGTCCGCCCCTCCTTGCGCGACAGCACCAGCTCCGCCTTCTCCAGCACCTTTTCGAGTGGCCCGCGGACGACGGCGACAACACGCGCGTGGAGATGCGCTTCGTGCCGTTGGACGCAAGCAACACGATGGTGAAGATCAGCGAGTCCGGATGGAAGCCGGACGAGAAGGGCCTCCAGGCGTCCTACGGCAACGCGGGCGGCTGGAGGCACATGCTGCTCTGCCTCAAGGGCTCCCTGGAGTACGGAATCAACCTTCGGGAGGGCGGGGCCTACTAAAAGCCGGGACGCGGGGGGAATGTCGCGGCCAGACTGCCGTTCCCTCGCGTCCCGTCCCCGAAGGAGCCCCGATGTCGTCCGTCCGCGTCCCCGCCCTGCTCCTGTCCGCCCTGCTGCTCTCCGCGCCCGCCGCCAACGCCCAGGAGCTCAAGCGCGCCCCGGAGGCGCTGGGCCTGGGCCTGGAGGGCTACCCCTACCCCGCGCCCGTGCAGTTCCTGTCCGTCAGGCTGGAGGGCCAGGACCTGCGCATGGCGTACATGGACGTGAAGCCCCCGGGCAACGCCAACGGGCGCACCGTGGTGCTGCTGCACGGCAAGAACTTCTTCGGCGCGTACTGGAAGGACACGATTCGCGTCCTCACCGGCGCGGGCTACCGCGTCGTGGTGCCGGATCAGCTCGGCTTCGGCAAGTCGTCCAAGCCGGCCATCGCGTACAGCTTCCACACGCTGGCGTCGCTGACGAGGCAGGTGCTGGAGGAGCTGGGCGTGAAGCAGGCCGCGGTGGTGGGCCACAGCATGGGCGGCATGCTCGCGACGCGCTTCGCGCTGATGTACCCGGAGGTGACGACGCAGCTGGTGCTGGAGAACCCCATCGGCCTGGAGGACTACCGCGAGTCCGTCCCCTGGAAATCCACCGAGGACCTCTACCAGGAGAACCTGAGGGCGACGGAGGAGGGGCTGCGCAAGTACCAGCGCGGCTACTACGTGAAGTGGAAGCCCGAGTACGACGAATACGTCCAGGTCCTCTACCGCCAGACGCTCAGCGGCGAGTACCCGCGCCTGGCCTGGGTGTCCGCCGCCACGCAGACGATGATCTACGAGCAGCCGGTGGTGCACGAGTTCCCGCGGGTGAAGGTGCCCACGCTGCTGGTCATGGGTCAGGAGGACCGCACGGTGGTGGGCAAGGGCAGCGTGCCGCCCGCGCTCCTGCCGAAGCTGGGGCAGTACCCGGCGCTGGGGAAGAGGACCGCCGCGGCCATCCCGGGCGCCACGCTGGTGGAGATTCCAGGCGTGGGCCACATCCCCCACTTCGAGGCGCCGGAGAAGTGGCACGCGGCGCTGCTGGACTTCCTGCGCAAGGTTTCGAAATAGCCTCCCGCATGCAAGGCTTTGCCCATGAAGCTCTTGCTGGGACCCATTCTGTACGCCCGGGCTCAGGCCACGCCCGACCCGAAGTCCCACGACGTGTGGAGCTTCTTCGTCAACGTGTTCCTGGACAGCGCGTCGGCGAAGGAGCCCCCGGCGTTGAGGCTGTGCTTCCGGGACGCGAAAGGCAGACAGGTCGCCGCCTTCGACGAGGTGAAGCCCGCCGCGGACCTCACCGCGCTGCCCAGGGACACCCGGGGCGTGGTGTGGCGCTGGGAGGTCGTCCTGCCGCGCACGGACGTGGCGCAGCGGCTGTCCTATCACTTCGAATCGCCAGCGCAGCCCGGCGCGCCGGTGACCTTCGAGCGCCCGCCGCCGCGCGATGAGCGGCCGTGGTCCTCAAAGGTCGTCCCGCCGGAGCCGCTGGTGGTGTCCGACGTCGTCGTCCCGGCGCGGGGCGTGTCGCCGAACATCGCGTTCTTCTCCTGCAACGGCGCCAGCCGCGCGAGTGATTGGAGCAACCTGGCGCAGCCCTTCGCGCTGTGGGAGCGGATGCTGCAACAGCACCAGCGGGACCCGGTGGACCCGGCGAAGACGCCGGGCTTCCAGCTGCTCATTGGCGGCGGGGACCAGCTCTACGCGGACTCGTTGCACAACACGCTGGACGTGTTGAACGCGTTCATGAAGCTGCCCCGGTCGGAGCGGCTGAGGCTGGCGGTCCCGGAGGGGCTGGGGGAGCGGCTGTTCGCGGAGTACGTCTGGCTCTACCGGGAGCGGTGGGGCGGGAGCCAGGGCATCGCGCCGGTGCTGCGGCGGGTGCCGGGCCTGTTCATGTGGGACGACCACGACATCTTCGACGGGTGGGGTTCGCACGAGGAGCTCCAGCAGGCGCCCTGGTACCGGGCCCTCTACAGCGCGGCGGCGCGGGCGTTCGAGGCCTTCCAGCGGGGCGGGCTGGAGCAGCCGGCGCAGGCGCGCGAGCCGGACGACCGGGGCGTGGTGGAGCCCGTACAGCACTACTTCCAGACGTGCTGCTTCTCCACGGCGGACTGCGACCTGGACGTGGTGTTGCTGGACTTGCGGAGCGGCCGGACCAGCCGGGTGCTGGAGACCGAGGACGCGCACCCCCAGACCGAGTTCACGGTGATGAGCCGGTCGCAGTGGGACGCGTTCGACGCGTGGCGCGAGGAGCACCGCCAGCGGCCGGAGAACGGCAAGAAGGCCCGGCACGTGTTGGTGGTGTCATCCGTGCCGTTGGTGCACCTGCGCTTCGGTCCGGCGATGGAGCGGATGAGCGGGGGGAGCATGGGCCTGCGCGACGACCTGCTGGACCAGTGGGAGTCGGCGGTGCACCGGGGTGAGCGCACGCGGTTGTTGATGAACCTGTTCTCGCTGGCGAAGAGGTCCTCCTGCGCGGTGACGGTGTTGTCGGGGGACGTGCACGTGGGCGCGAGGGCGCGCGTGCGCTCCCGCAGTCCGGACCACCTGGTGCCCGCGCTCGGCACGGTGGGGGAGGTGTTCATCGAGCAGGCGACGTCGTCGCCCATCGTGCATCCACCGCCGGGGTGGCTCGCGTTCAAGGGGATGCTGGCGCTGTCGGAGGATTCGCGTGAGGACCTGCCGGGGTTCCTCCAGACGGAGCTGTTGCCGGTGGGCAAGGAGCTGTACCTGCGCGACCGCAACTGGCTGTCCATCCGGCTGGAGCGGCCGAAGCCCCACGACACGCCCGCGCGTCCGAAGCTGTGGGTGAAGTGGATCGCGGAGAAGGAGAACCTGCCGATGGAGGTGGTGGTGGAGCCACCTCCCTTCCCCACCGCGTCCCTGGGACGTCAGGCGCTTCCTCATGAAGGGAGCGCCTGACCCCGGCGCTCAGGGCAGCGGCCCCTCCACCAGGCGCAGCACATCCGCGAGCACGCCCGCGGCCGTCACCGCCGCGCCCGCGCCGTAGCCCCGAATCACCAGCGGCGTGGGGCTGTAGCGCTCCGACAGGAAGCTGAGCGCGTTCTCGCCGCCCTTCACCGCCGCCAGCGGGTGCTCGAGCGGCACCGGCACCAGGCCCACGCGCACGCCCTCCGGCCCCACGCTGCCCACGTAGCGCAGCACCTTGCCTTCCTTGCGGTGCGCGTCCACCCGCTGCTGGAAGACCTCATCCGCCTGCGGCAGCCGCGCCAGGAAGTCCGGCAGCGGGCCCCGCGCGTCGAACTCCTCCGGCAGCAGCGACGCCAGCGCCACCTCCTCCAGCTCCAGCGAGCGCCCCAGCTCGCGCGCGAGGATGAGCACCTTGCGCGCCACGTCCGTGCCCTCCAGGTCGTCGCGCGGGTCGGGCTCCGTGAAGCCCTTCTCCATCGCCGTGCCCACCGCCTTCGACAGCGGCACGCCCGCCTCCGTCAGCCCCAGGATGAACGACAGCGACCCCGACAGGATGCCCTCCACCCGGTGCACCGTGTCGCCCGTGCGCAGCAGGTTCTTCAGCGTGTCGATGATGGGCAGCCCCGCCCCCACGTTCGTCTCGTAGAGGAACCTCCGCTGGTGCCTCGCCGCCGTCTCCCGCAGCGCCCTCCAGTGCTCCTGCCGGCCCGCGTTGGCCTTCTTGTTCGCCGTCACCACGTGCAGCCCGGACGCCATCAGCGCGGGGTAGCCCAGCGCCACGTCCTCGCTGCTCGTGCAGTCCACGAAGATGGGCCGGCCCGGCCGCCGCGCCTTCGCCCACGCGCGGAACGTGTCCAGCGTGAAGCCGGACCCGCTCGCCTCCAGCTTCGCCTTCCAGCCGTCCAGCGCCACGCCCTCCGGCGCCACCAGGCTGTGTCTGCTGTTGGCGATGGCGCACACGCGCAAGTCCAGCCCGTGCGCCCGCAGCTTCGGCGCCTGCTGGTGGATCTGCCGCAGCAGCTCCCCCCCCACCGTGCCCACGCCCGCCACCAGCAGCTCCACCACCTCCGTGGTGCCGAAGGCCTTGCGGTGCACGTGCGCCATCGCGCGCGGCCCGTCCTCGCGTGAGATCACCGCGGAGATGCTCCGCTCGCTGGAGCCCTGCGCGATGGCCGCGATGCTGCAATCCACGTCCGCCAGCGCGCTGAAGAACGTCCCCGCCACGCCCACCCGGTGCCGCATCCCGTCTCCCACGATGCTCAGGATCGCGAGCCCCGGCTGGTGCTCGATGGGGTCCACCTTCCCCGCCTCGCGCTCCACCTCGAACGCGTCCTCCAGCGCCAGCACCGCCCGCGCGGCGTCCGCCTCCCCCACGCAGAAGCTGATGGACGCCTCGCTGGAGCCCTGCGTGATCAGCACCACGGAGATGGAGGCCAGCGCCATCGCCTCGAAGACGCGCGCGGCCGTGCCCGGCACGCCCTTCAACCCCGCGCCCGCGATGTTGATGAGCGCGATGTCCGGCAGGAACGACAACCCCCGCACCGGGTGCCGCGACGCCGCCGCCGTGGCCGTCACCCGCGTGCCCGGGTGCTCCGGCCGGAAGCTGTTGCACACCCGCACCGGGATGCCCCGCTCGCGCGCGGGGGCAATCGTCTTCGGATGCAGCACCTTCGCGCCGAAGTAGGCCAGCTCCATCGCCTCCTCGAAGCTCACCTCCTCCAGCGCGAACGCCTCCGGCACCAGCCGCGGATCCGCGCTGAAGATGCCGTCCACGTCCGTCCAGATCTCCAGCAGCCGCGCGTCCAGCGCCGCCGCCGCCAGCGCCGCCGAGTAGTCCGACCCACCCCGCCCCAGCGACAGCGTCTTGCCGCGCGCGTCGCCGCCGAAGAAGCCCGGCATCAACATCAGCCGCGGCCCGCCCTCGCGCAGCGGCGCGAACCGCGCGCGGATCTCCTCCGCCCGGGGCGTCGCCTGGAGCGGGTCCCCCGAGCACACCAGCACCTGCCTCGGGTCCACGCTCACGGGCGCCAGCCCCCGCGCCTCCAGCAGCGCCGCGAGCAGCAGGCACGACGCCCGCTCCCCCAGCCCCGACAGGTGCGCCAGCACCGACGGCGAGCACTCGCGCAGGAGCCCCACGCCCTGGAGCAGCCCGCGCAGCTCGACCCCCAGCGCCACCAGGCCCTCCGCGAGCGGCCGCGTCTGCGCGGGCCTCAGGTCCGCGCTCAGCACCTTCGCGATGGCGGAGTGCGTGGCATCGAACCGGGCGCAGGCCTCCTGCACGGCCCCGCCCTCCTCGGCCACCCTCGCCGCCTCCACCAGCAGGTTGGTGATGCCCGACACGGCGGACGCCACCACCATCACCCGCTCGGCCTCGCGCGCCGCCTCCACCAGCGCCACCACGCCGCGCATCCGCGCCGCGTCCCCCACGCTGGTGCCGCCGAACTTCATCACGCGCATGACACGGCCTCCTTCCGGAGCGGCGGGACTCGGGGGCGGCGGGGGCTCATCGGAAGCGGCGTCATGCGGGTCCTCGGGGGTGGCGACTGACGGCGGTGGGGCAACGAAAAAGCCCCGCACTCGGGGGAGCGCGGGGCCGGGTTCGGAAGGGGGACCGGTGGGAGGTCCGCTTCGGAAGTCAGGCGGTCCGCGCTCCGCGAGGAGTCAGGCCGGTGCGAGTGCGAGTCTCGGTCAGGAGGGGCCGGCCGCGCGCGCCCACGGAGGACGTCGTCCCCTCGTGCCGCCGGCTGTCCCCGCTGCGTCCGACCATGGAGTCCCCATCCTAGCCGCTTCCGCGCCCCCAGGTCAGGGGGCGGGCGACCCACCCCCCGCTCCACGGTCCCCACCGTGGTGCATGCGCCCCCGGCTGCCGACATTGAACGGGTGTGAGCTGTCCCACCCCTTCAGGAGCAACCCATGGCCACCCGCAAGAAGAGCGACACCGCCCACAAGCCCGGCTTCGCCAAGGACCGCGTGGAGGGGGGGCTGGAGGCGGACGACACCAAGCCCCTGTACGCGGACGACGCCAAGCACTCCACCGAGGAGCAGAAGTTCGCCCTCGACAGTGACGGCCCCGTCGGCGGCCCCCGCAACAACCCCCAGAGCGTCATGGACGACATCGACGACGAGGAGCGCGAGGTGCGCGGCCGCCTCAGGGCCGAGGCCCGCCAGGAGGAAGAGAACGAGCCCACCCGGGAATGAAGAAAGCCGGGGCCCCGGCACCTCCGTCGGGACCCCGGTTTCAGCGCTTCGAGGGGACTCGCCCGGCTACTTGGACGCGGGGGACCCCGACGCCGGCGTCTCCACCAGCGTGAGCTTGCCCAGGTTGAGCGGCGTCACCTGCTCCTGGATGACCAGCGGGTCGCCCACGAGCACCACCTGCATGTGGGCCGGGTCCAGGTAGGACTCGGCCACGCGCTGCACCTCCGCGGCGCTGGCGCTCTCAAGGCCCTCCACGGTGCGCTTGAACTCGTCCATGGGGCGGTGCTGGGTGAAGAGCTGCGAGGCGCTGAGGCCCAGGCCCTCCATCGTCTCGAAGCCGCCCGGGAACGCGCGGATGAGGCCCTCCCGCGCGGCGGCCAGCTCCTTCTCCGTGATGGGGTTGGACTTGATGCCGGCCAGTTCTTGGATGAACTCGTTGAGCGCCGGGCCCGTCACGTCCCGCCGCACGGCCGCGTACGCGGTGAGCGGCCCCACGCCCAGGCGCGTGCCCAGGTGCGCGTTGGCGCCGTAGCTGTAGCCCTTGTCCTCGCGGATGTTCATGTTGAGCCGGCTGCCGAAGAAGCCGCCGAACACCGTGGTCGCCAGCTCCAGCGGGTACTCGTCCGGGTGGCCCGCGGCGAGGCCGGGCCGGCCCACCAGCACCACCGTCTGCTCCAGGCCCGGCTTGGGCACCACGTACACCTGCTGGCGCGGTGGCGCGGGCGGCGCCGGCGGCGGCTTGGGCGCCACGGCCCCGCCCTTCCACCCGCCGAAGTACTTCTTCCCCCACTCCACCGCCTGCTGGAGCGTCACGTCGCCGGTCATGATGAGCGCCGCGGCGCGAGGGCCGGTGTTCTTCACGTAGAAGTTCTTCGCGTCCGCCAGCGTGAGCGCCTCCACCGTCTTCGGCGTGCCGCCGGACGTGTGGCCGTAGGGGTGGTTCGGGCCGAACACGGCCTGGTAGTAGGCCTGCTGCGCGAGGAAGTTCGGGTCGCCCATGCGGCGCACCAGCTCACCCAGCTGCTGCTTCTTGCGCCGCTCGAAGGCCTTGGCGTCGAAGGTGGGCCGCAGCACGACGTCCGCCAGCAGGCCCATCGCCGCGTCCACGTTGGTGGTGAGCACGCGCGCGCCCACGAAGGCGCCGTCGGGATCCACGGTCATCATGGGCGACACGCCCAGGTCCGCGAAGGCGTTGTCCAGCGCCACCGTGTCGCGCTTGCCCGCGCCTTCCAGCAGCATGCGGTAGGCCAGGTCCGCGACGCCCAGCTTCGCGGCGGGCTCCTGGGACACGCCCGCCGCGAAGGAGATGCCCGCGAGCACCAGCGGCAGCTCCTTGCGCGTGCTGACGATGACGGTGAGGCCGTTGTCCAGCTTCGCCTGCTCGAAGGTGGGCAGCACCAGCTCTGGCGGCTTGCCGGGCGTGGGCGGGCGGTCGCGGAACGCCTCCGGATCCTGCGCCGGTGTCTGGGTTTGCGGCGGCGTGGCCGGGGCCGCTTCAGGCGGCGCCTCCGCGGGCTTCGTGGTGGCGCAGCCGGCGACGGACAGCGTGAGGAGGGCAGTGAGGATTCGGCGGTGCATGGCTTAACGGGCCTCCTTGCCCGGGGCGGAAGACGGCGCGGCCTGGCCGGCGGACGGCACCGCGTGGAGGACGACGCGCGCGTCGGGGCGCAGCACGTCGTTGGCGAACTGCTTCACCGCGTCGGGGGTGATGTCCTGGTAGCGCGCCAGGTCCTGCGCGATGTAGCTGGGCTCGCCCACGTATTGGTTGTAGCTCTGGAGCTTGTCGGACTTGCTGCCGAGGCCGCCCACGGTCTGCAGGCCCGCCAGCTGGTACGTGTCATAGCGGGTGCGCATGCGGGCGATCTCCTCCTGCGTGACGCCGTTCTTGCGGACCTCGTCCAGCACCGCGTCGATCTCCTTCTTCAGCGTGTCCGTGGTGACGCCGGGCCGGGCCACCGCCTCGATGGAGAAGACGGACTGCGCGCCCTGGCTCTGCTGCGAGGCCGTCACGCTCTGCGCCAGCTGCTTGTCCAGCACCAGGCGGCGGTACAGGCGGCTCGCGCGGCCCGTGGACAGCGCGCTGGCGAGCACGTCCGCCGTCGCGTCCCCGGGCTTGAGGTACGGGGCGGTGAGCCACGACAGGGTGAGCAGGGGCAGCGTGGCCACCTTCTCGTCGTGGCGGATGACCGTCTCGCGCGTCACCCGCACGGGCTTCACGTCCGGGCGCTGCGGCTTGGGGCCGGAGGGCAGCGTGCCGAAGTACTTCTCCACCAGCGCCTTGGCCTTCGCGGGGTCGAAGTCGCCCACGATGGCGAGCGTCGCGTTGGAGGGCGCGTACCACTTGCGGAAGAACGCCTTCACGTCATCCACCGTGGCCGCGTCCAGGTCCTTCATGGAGCCAATCACGTTGCCGGAGTACGGGTGCGGAGGCGGGAACAGCGCCTGCCACGCCTTCTCCTGCGCCTCGCCGTAGGGGGCGGTCTCCACGCTCTGGCGGCGCTCGTTCTTCACGACCTCCTTCTGCGTGTCGAGCTTCTTCTGCGTGAGCGCGTCCAGGAGGAAGCCCATGCGGTCGCTCTCCAACCACAGCGCCGTCTCCAGCAGGTTGCTGGGCACGGTCTCGTAGTAGTTGGTGCGGTCGTAGCTGGTGGTGCCGTTCAGGTCCGTGGCGCCGGCCTGCTCCAGCATGCCGATGTGCACGTCGTCCGGCACGTGCTTGGAGCCCTGGAACATCATGTGCTCGAAGAGGTGCGCGAAGCCGGTGCGGCCCGGCTGCTCGTCGTAGGCGCCCACGTGGTACCAGACGTTGACGGCCACCACCGGCAGCTTGCGGTCCACGGAGAGGATGACCTCCAGGCCGTTGGGCAGCGTGTACTTCTCATACGGGATGGCCAGGTTTTCGCGGCCGGGCTCCAGCGGCTTCGCCTCGGGGGTCTGCGCGAGCGCCGGAAGCCCCACGAACAGGGCCGCGGCGGCGAGGGCCTTCAATCGGGACAAGGTTCCTCCACGGTTCAGGACGGTGTCTCGCGCGCTTAGCACGCGCCTCGGGGCCTGTAAGCCGGAAGGCGCCCGGGAGAGGTCCGGGTGCCGGGTGTTGCTCGCCGTGCGACACTGCGGCCATGAGCCTGGAGGAGCCCCTCCCCCCGCGGGGCCGGTGCGCGGTCCACCCGGACCTGCCCGCGGGTGGCACGTGCTCCCGCTGCGGGAGCTTCATCTGCGCGGACTGCGCCACGTCCGTGGCGGGCCTGGGCGCGCGGCTGTACTGCCGGGCCTGCGCGGCGCGCCCGGACGTGAACTACCTGGAGGCGCTGCGTCAGCGCTACGAGGGCCGGCGCGACGGGTGGGCCTGGGTGATGGGGGGCGTGACGCTGCTGCTCTGCGTGGGGGTGGCGGCCGCCCTGGCGCGGTGGGGGCTGCGCGCGACGAGGCAGTCGCTGTTCACGGGGGTGCTGCTGCTCCCCGTGCCGGTGGGCGTGGCCTTCTTCCTGGGCCAGCGCTGGGCGCGTCATGCCCTGCTGGCCACGCCGCTGGTGACGGCGGTGGTGGCGGGCGTCCTGGCGCCGGACGGGCGCTTCCTCTTCTTCCTGTGCGCCATCCCCGGCGTGCTCACCGCGCTGCGCATCCACCGCGACGTGCGCAACCAGCTCTTCTTCCGGCTGCCGGTGCCGCCCGGGATGCTGAAGGTGCTGTGGAACGAGCGCTTCAACAACCCCATGGCGCGTCAGGCGTCGCGGCTCGGGTTCAGCGCGCTGTTCATGCCCCTGCTCGCGCCCGTCGCGGTGATCTGCGGCGTGGTGGCGCTGACGCGCGTGGACCCGAAGGCCCTGCCGCCCATCGGCCGCCGGGGCCAGGCCATCGCGGGCCTGGTCCTGGGGCTGGTGGGCCCGCTGCTGTGGTGGTTCGTCCTGCTGCCGTGGCTGTCCGACCGGCTCCACTCCTGACCGCGGCGGCGAGGCCGGAGCCACGCGACCCGGGGAGGGCAGGTCGGACGCACCGTGCGGGGGAGCGCGCCGCCGGCCAGGCCTCCTGGTGCGCGAGCCCCAGGGGGCCCGCGAGGGCGCTGCATGCCCGGCGCCCGGGGAGCTGGACAGACGCGCGCGGCGGCGGGTCATGCCAGCGGACGGGCCGGTGCCCACGCTGAGGGAGGAACCCCATCAGGAGAGAAGCCATGGCAACGCAACGAGTGGGTGACGTGATGACGCCGGACGTGGAGGTCGTCCGGCCATCGGATTCCCTGAGGGTCGCCGCGGAGAAGATGCGCGAGCTGAACGTGGGGCCCATCCCCGTGTGTGACGGCGACCAGCTGGTGGGCATGGTCACGGACCGGGACATCGTGATCCGCGCGGTGGCGCGGGGCCTGGACGCGGAGCGCACCCAGGTGGCCCAGGCGATGACCCGGGGCGTGGAGTACGTCTACGACGACGACGACCTCACGCAGGCGGCCGAGAAGATGAGGGCCTCGCAGCTCCGCCGCATCGTGGTGTTGAACCGGGCCAAGCAGCTGGTGGGCATCCTCTCCCTGGGAGACGTCTCGGCGGAGCTCAGCGACGAGGAGAGCGGCAGGACGCTGGAGGAGGTGTCGGCGCCGTCACAGCCGGCCGCGCACTGAGGCGGCTACATGCCGCCGAGCTTCGCCTCCAGCTCGGACAGGTCGCGGTGCACGGCCGCGTCCGTCTCCCGCAGGCCCTCCACCTTGCGCACGGCGGAGATGACGGTGGAGTGGTCCTTGTTGAAGCGCGAGGCGATCTCCGGGAAGGAGCTCTTCGTCAGCTTGCGGCTCAGGTACATGGCCACCTGGCGCGCGTGCGCGAGCGCCTTGTGGCGCCGGTCCTCCTTCAGCGCCTCCACCGTCACCTTGTAGAAGCGGGCCACCTCGCGCTGGATGGCCTCCACGTCCACGGTGCGCTGCGCGGGCAGGATGTCGCGCAGCACCTGGGCCGCGAACTCCTCCGTCACCGGCTGCCTGGTGAGGCTGTGCATCGCGGACAGCTTCACGAGCGCGCCTTCCAGCTCGCGCACGTTCTTCTGCACGTGCTTCGCGATGAAGTGCGCCACGGGGTCCGGCAGGCTCAGGCCCTCCTGTTCGGCCTTCTTCTGGAGGATGGCGACGCGCGTCTCGTAGGTGGGCTCGCGGATGTCGGCCATGAGGCCCATGGCGAAGCGGCTGCGCAGGCGGTCCTCCATGCCGGGCACCTCCGCGGGCACCATGTCGCTGGTGAGCACGATGGCCTTGTTGAGGCCGAAGAGCGTCTCGAAGGTGTAGAAGAACTCCTTCTGCGTCTCCTCGCGCTTGCCCAGGAACTGGATGTCGTCGATGAGGAGCACGTCGCACTCCTCGCGGAACTTCCGGCGGAAGTCCGTCATCCGGTGCTCGCGCACGCTCTCCACGTACTCGTTGGTGAACTGCTCGCTGGAGAGGTAGACGATGCGCTGGGTGGGGTCCTTCTCCCAGATGTGATTGCCCACGGCCTGGAGCAGGTGCGTCTTGCCCAGGCCCGTGCCGCCGTAGATGTAGAGCGGGTTGTAGTTGTGGCCCGGCCGGTGGGCCACGGCCTGCGCGGCGGCGGCGGGGAGCTGGTTGCTGTCCGCGACGACGTAGGTGTCGAAGGTGAAGCGCGGGTTGAGCCGCGCGGGCCGCGTCGAGTTCACCTTGATGGTGGGCGTGGGCGGCAGGTCCGCGGTCGGTGGCGGGCCGACGACGACCTCGTAGGCGACGCGGCCGAGGGACGGCTCCAGGCGGGAGAGGTGGCTCTCCAGCATGGCGCGGTAGTGGTCATCCACCCAGTCGCGGAAGAAGCGGTCCGGCACGCCCAGGACCAGGGCGTTCTCGCGCACCTCCATGGGGCGCATCCGCTCCAGCCAGGTGAGGGCGTAGTGGAGCCCCTCCTGACGGATGGCTTCCAGCGTGCGGGTCCAGATGACGCCGGCACTCGGCAGCGAAGGCGAAGGGGCTTGGGCGAGGGCGTTCACTTGGAGGCTCAGGGACGCCCGGCGAGGAAGAGGATCCGCGGGCGTCCGGCGGTGCTAACACCCGCTCTCCGGCTGATCAAGGAACCGACCTGTAGCACCCCGCTCCGCGCGTCCACGGCTCCACGCGTGGAGCCGCCCGGCGCGGATCACCCCACGTCCCACGAGGTGGCGCGTCCCTGTCGATTTCCGGATGTACGACATGCCCTGCGGGGAGGGTCGACAGGCGTCCTTCGGATTCAACCTTGCTGGAAGTCCGGAACTACGACGGAGGGGCAATGCGGATGCGGGCGTGGTGGAGGCTGGCGGCAGTGGGGTGTCTGGTGGGCTGTGGGGGCGCACAGCCAGGAGAGGAGACACCAGGGGCGGACTTTTCGTCCTTTGATGTCGCAGCGGAAGCCGGGACGCCGGAAGCGCCCCGCCTTCCAGAGGCGGCTCCCGCGGAGCCGGTCGGTGGGGAGGTGGCCCCCGCCCCGTCCGAGGACCCGGTGCGGGCGTCCGCGTGCGTTCCCGGGGTGGCGCAGGAGGTGAAGCAGCTGTTTCCTCCCGGCCGCGTGCCCGAGACGCCGCTCTCCCTGGAGCCGCTCCCCCTCCAGCTGACCGATGTGGCGGGCTCGCTCTACTTCACGCTGGATGATGGCTCCGTCAACGCGCTCTGGCGGAGCGATGGGACGGGCGCGGGGACCCTGAAGCTGATGGACTGGCCGTCTCCGGCCAACGCCAAGGTGGAGCTCCATTCCCTGAGGGCGGCCGGCTCGCGGCTGTACTTCGCGGTCTCCAGCCATGACGGCACCGAGGTGTGGCGCAGCGACGGCACCGCGCAGAGCACGCAGCCGGCCCGTGAGCTGCCGGCGTGCGCGGACCACCTCGCCGTCTCCGGCTTCCGGTTGCTCGGCACGGGCGTGTCCTTCTTCAACTCCCCCTGCGCGACGGGGGGCGTGGAGCTGTGGCGCACGGACGGCACGCAGGGGGGGACGGTCCGGCTGAAGGACTTCGGGGCCGCCGCGACGCTCGTGGGAGAGGAGGGGACGGCCGCCGGCCGCCTGTTCTTCCTCCAGGACGGGGCCGGTCTCCAGCTGTGGAGCACGGACGGGACGGCGGGGGGCACGGTCTGGGCCCACGCCTTCGGCGCCCAGGCCCACCTCGCGCGCATGTTCAAGGTGGGGGACGCGGTGGTGTTCGTCGTCCAGGACCCGGAGACCGGGACGCGGCTGTGGCGGACCGACGGGACGTCCGCCGGAACGCGCCGGCTGAAGCAGCTGGACGCGTCTGCGACGGTGGCGCTGAGCGAGGCGCACGCCGTGGACGCGACGGCGGTGTTCGCGCTCGTGAACGACGGCCCTGGCGGGACGACGGAGCTCTGGAGGACGGACGGCACGCGGGAAGGCACGGCGAAGCTGGGGGCCTTCGCCAGGGAGGTCAATCTCCTGGGCATCGCGGGGACCTCCGCCGTCGTGCTCTCCAAGACCCGGAACGAGCGGCACCTGGAGCTGCGCGGGCTGGCGCTGTCCGGCGCCGGCAGGACGTTCGTGGCCACCCTGGACAACCCCTTCGCGCACCTGGAGTCGGGCGTCATGAACCAGGGCGTCGTGCGGACCGGGGGCAGGCTCTTCATCAAGCAGGGCATCTACACCGGGGGCCCCGCGCCCGCGGAGGTCAGCCTCTGGGTGACGGACGGCACGACGGACGGCACCCGGAAGCTCTCGGCGAAGCTGAGCACGCAGGATGAGTACGGGTCGCCGCTCTACGCGCCGGGGACGGGCAACCTGTTCTTCACCGGTTGGACGGAGGGCGTGGGGTTCGTCCCCTGGGTGACGGACGGCACGCTGGAGGGGACCCGGGCGGTCCCCAACGGCTCGCCCGTGAATCCCTCGAGGGCCTTGAGCTTCCAGCGGGTGGGTGACCGGGTCTTCTTCGCCGGCTTCCCGGGAGCGCCGGGGTACTCGCTGTGGTCCGTGCCGGTGGATCCGTTCTGCTCCGCCACCCCGTAGCCCCGTGACCCCGACGGCGCCACCTGGACGCATCCCGGGTGGCGCCCTTCCTTGCCCCCTCTCCCCTTTTCCTACATGATCGCCAGGTCCACCCGGCGCAGGGCTGCACGGTCGGCGCAGGTGATCCTTGATTGACTTGTCCAGGAAATAGGGTTACGGACGCCCCCTTTCCAATGTACGGGTCGCGCCGGTTTCCCAGGCGCCGCCTTCAGCTCAGGAGTCGTCGTCGTGTCCAAGCGCACGTACCAGCCGTCGAAGATCCGGCGCAACCGCGCCCACGGGTTCCGTAAGCGGAACGCCACCAAGTCCGGCCGGGATGTCCTCAAGCGCCGCCGCGCGAAGGGCCGCAAGCGCCTGGTGGTGTCGTCGTTCAAGAAGTAACCGGACGCACGGACGATGGCCGAGGGAGCGGCGCCGCGGGTGCCTCAGGCAACCGACGAGCGCTTCCCCAAGGCCCTTCGCCTGCTCCACCGTCGTGAGTTCCTCGAAGTCCAGGAGCGCGGTCAGAAGATTCCGTCCGACTGCCTCCTGGCCCTCGTCCAACGCAACGCCCTGGCGCACTCCCGCATCGGCCTCACCGTCTCCAGCAAGGTGGGCAACGCGGTGGTGCGCGCACGCCTGCGCAGAGTGCTCCGCGAGCTGTTTCGCAAGCACCGCGGGCAATGGCCCCCGGGCCTCGACGTAGTCCTGGTCGTTCGCTCCTCGGCGAAGGAGGCCTCCTTCGCGCAAGTTTCCCGTGCGTTCGACGGCGTCACCCGTAAGCTGCAACGGCTCTTTCCGGCACCTCGCGTGCCCCCCAGAGAGCCTGCCCCATGAGTCCACTCGCCTTCGTCATCGCCCTGCCCATCCGCTTCTATCGGCGGTTCCTGGGGCCGCTGTTGCCGAAGGCGTGCCGGTTCCATCCCTCCTGCTCCACCTACGCCATGCAGGCGCTGGAGAAACACGGCGGTTTGAAGGGCAGCGCCCTCACCGTCTGGCGCCTGCTGCGCTGCCAGCCATTCCACCCCGGTGGATTCGATCCCGTCCCCTGACGGTTTGCTTCCGCCCGCCCTCCGGCGCCGTGCCGCCGGCACAGGGAACTCCATGACGAACGACCCGCTGTCGCCCCAGTCCAACGATTCGCAGAAGCGGCTGCTCCTGGCGCTCGCCCTCTCCTTCGCGGCCACCGCTGCCTACACCTTCTTCTTCGCCCCCAAGGGGCCGCCCCCGGGCGCGGAAGGGGCGGACGCGGGCGTCGAAGTCGCCGCGACGGTTGACGCCGGCACCCCGGGCATGGCCGCCGTGCCGCCGCCGGGCACCCCGGGCGAGGACGCGGGCACCCACGCCGAGGAGGCCCCGCCGCCCCCCGCGCGCACCGTGGAGTTCAGCCGCCCGGAGGTGAAGTACACCTTCTCCTCCGAGGGCGCCGGCCTCACCGCCGCCGTGCTCCAGGGCACGAAGATGCGCGAGCAGCAGTCGCTCACCGTCAAGGAGGGCTTCGAGAAGCTCTTCGGCAAGGACATCCCCCCGCCGCCGCAGATGAACGTGGCGCACCCGGTGCCCGGCCAGCCCCTGCCGCTCGCGGTGACCATCGAGGGCAGCGCGCCGCTGGCCGCGAACACCCGCTACGCCGTGCAGGAGGGCCCCACCGACAACGGCGGCAGCGTGGCGTTCACCGGCCGCCAGGGGCCGTGGGAGGTGACGAAGACGATCCTGTGGCCGCGCGACGGCTTCGAGTTCACCTACACCCTGCAGGTGCGCAACACCTCCGCCCAGCCGCAGGCGGGCGAGCTCAAGGTGCACTACGGCCGCGCCATCGACCCGGAGTTCGAGCACGCCCCGTCCTTCTTCGGTGGCGTGGGCAACCTGAGCCGCTCCGCGTGCTGGGTGGAGGACAAGCTCCACAACCTGTCCCCGGGCGACAAGCCGCCGGAGGAGACGCGCGGCCCCATCTCCTTCTTCGGCATCAACCAGCAGTACTTCCTGTCCGCGCTCTACCCGCTGGACGGCGCGCTCAACGGCCACTGCACGCTGACCGCCACGCCCACCGCGCGCGAGGTGTCCGCGGGCTTCCCGCTCAACGTGGCCCCCGGCCAGGTGGCCACGTTCCGCTTCGGCGGCTACCTGGGCCCCAAGGACCCGGACCTGCTGCGCCCGGTGCCCGGCGCGGAGCTGAGCGCCGCGGCCGGCCTGTCCGCCACGCCCTACCACCCCCGGCTGGAGGACACGGTCGACTTCGGCATCTGGGCGGTGGTCTGCAAGCTCCTGCTCGCCATCATGAAGTTCTTCCACGGCATCGTGGGGAACTGGGGCGTCGCCATCATCCTGCTCACCGTGGTGGTGAAGCTGGCGCTCCTGCCGCTCACCTACCGCTCCATGGTCAGCATGGAGGCGGTGAAGGTGCTCCAGCCGAAGATGGATGAGATCCGCAAGAAGTTCGCGGACGACAAGGAGCGCCAGAACCTGGAGATCATGAAGCTGTACCAGGAGGCGAAGGTGAACCCCCTGGGCGGCTGCCTGCCGCTGCTCATCCAGATGCCGGTGTGGATCGCGCTGTTCACGTCGCTGCGCAACAGCTTCGAGATCTACGGCGAGCCCTTCTTCGGCCCCATCTGGCGCGACCTCACCTACAAGGACCCCACGTACATCCTGCCGCTGGCCTTGGGCGTGTCGATGATCATCACGCAGAAGATGCAGCCGCAGATGATGGACGCGGCGCAGGCGCGGATGATGACCTGGATCATGCCCATCATCTTCACCTTCACGCTGCTGCAGTACCCGGCGGGCCTGTCGCTCTACATCTTCACGAACAACGTGCTCTCCATCGGCCAGCAGTGGGGCCTGCGCAAGTGGCTGGACCGCAAGAAGAACCAGACGGGCGGCGGGACGCCGGCGATGGCCGCCACCGCCGGGGGAGGCAAACGCAAGTGAGCGCGACACAGGGCGTGGCGGGCGGCGCGGACTTCCGCCCTCGGGTGGAGAAGCTGCTCACGGACATCCTCGGGCTGATGGGGTTCCCGGCGCGGCTGGACCTGCTGGACGCCGCCGACGGCAGCCTGTCCGTGGCGCTCCACTTCGAGTCCGGCGCGCCTCCGGGCGTGGAGCCGGGCAAGCGCAGCCAGGTGCTGGATTCGCTCCAGTTCCTGCTCAACAAGATGCTCCACCGCCCCGGCGTGGAGCGCCGCTGGGTGATGCTGGGCGCGGGCGCGCACCCGGAGCCCCGGCCGCGCCGTGACGCGGCGGCGCAGCCGCAGGCCGCCGCCCCCGTGGCGCAGGTGGCGGCCGCCGCGCCCGCGCAGCAGCCGGCCCGGGCGGCCGCGCCCGCCCCGGCCGCGCAGCCGCAGCAGCGCAGCGCGCGTGGGGGGCAGCCGCAGGCCGCGAAGCCGCAGGCCCCCGCGAAGGCCGTGGAGGCGGATGAGCGCACGCTGCAGGTCGAGGAGGAGCCGGTGTTCCGGGAGGCCGTCCGCAAGCTCGCGGAGAAGTCCGCCAGCCTGGGGCGCTTCTATGCGTTCGCCGCCATGAAGACTGAGGACCGCGCGCGCGCCCTGAAGGCAGTAGAAGGAGTGGATGGAGTGAAGGTGGCGGCGGAAGGCGAAGGCCGCAACCGACGCGTGGTGTTCACCCCGGCCAAGCCCGCCCCGATGCCCAAGCGGAGCCTGCTGCCGGACGACGACGAGGACGACGTCGACGCCTGAGCAGGTGTTGCCCGCTTGGGCCGCCGGCGGGCGCGAGAGGAGCGAATGGGTAAGGCGAAGGGTTTGAAGGACAAGCTGTACGGCGCGGCGGTGCTCAAGATGAGCTTCCGCCTGCGAGGGGACGAGGAGTCCCCGGCGTTCCGCTTTGTCTACCCGGGCGTGCTGCGCGACCTGGAGGTCGATGACGCCGAGGTGGAGAAGTACATCGAGGAGCACCGCGACGACGTGGAGCGCGCGGCCCGCGGCTCCACGCCGCCGCAGGGCGCCCGGTAGGCTGGAGTCCGGGCCCGCCCCCGCGGGAACGTGGCCGGGCCCCCTCCGACATGACGCCTGACACCGCCACCATCGTCGCGCTCGCTACCGCACCCGCCGCTGGAGCGGTGGGCATCCTCCGGGTGTCCGGGCCGGCGGCGCTGGAGGTGGGGCGGAGGCTGGCGCCCGGAGTTCCCTCGTCCCCCGCGCCTCGGCATGCGTACCTGACGGCGTTCGTGGACGCGGCGGGCGCGGTGCTGGACGAGGGGCTGTTCCTCTACTTCCAGGCGCCCCGGTCGTTCACCGGAGAGGACGTGGTGGAGCTCCAGGCGCATGGCAGTCCGCGCCTCCTGCGGCTGCTGCTCGCGCGGGCGCTGGAGGATGAGCGCGTGCGCCCGGCGCTTCCCGGGGAGTTCACCCGGCGCGCGTTCCTGAGCGGCCGCATCGACCTGACCCGCGCGGAGGCGGTCGCGGACCTGGTGGCCGCGGATTCGGAGGCGGCCGTGCGCGCCGCCGCGGCCGGGCTGTCCGGCGCGCTGGCTGAGCGGATCCGCGCGTTGGAGACGCCGCTGCGCGAGCTGCACGCGGACCTGGAGGGCGTCCTCAACTTCCCCGACGAGGCGGAGGGCGCGGACGCGGAGGCCGGCCCTCGCGTCGCCGCGCTGCGTGCGGAGGCGGAGGCGCTGCGCGCGGAGGTGGGGCGTGGACGGCTGGTGCGCCAGGGCGCGCGCGTGGCGCTCTACGGCCCGGTGAACGCGGGCAAGTCCACGCTGTTCAACCGGCTGGTGGGCGAGGCCCGCGCGCTGGTGGATGACGAGCCCGGCACCACGCGCGACGCGCTGGAGGCCCGCGTCGAGTGGGACGGCCTGGGCGTCACGCTCTACGACACCGCCGGCCTGCGCGAGGCCCCGGGACGCGTGGAGGCCCTGGGCATCGCGCGAACGAAGGAGCTGCTCGCGGCCGTGGACCTGGCGGTCCTCGTGCTGCCTCCAGGGACGTCGCGCGAGGAGGCCGCGTCGTGGACGCGCGAGGCCGGCGCCACACCCGTGCTCGTCGTCACCGGCAAGTGCGACGTCCTGCCGGGGGGACAGCAGGCGCAGGGCTCGCGCCATGACGGCGCGGGAGCGGCCGACTTCGCGTGCTCACCGCTCGGCGAAGGGGCGCGGGGCGCGAGCCCTGATGGCGCGGGAGCGGCGCGCCCGGGGAGCTCGTCCGGCGGGGATGCGACGTCCGAGGTCCTCCCCTCCCCTGCCCCGCCGCGCGTCAGCGGCCTCACGGGCGAAGGCGTGGAGGCGCTCCGGGCCTCCGTGCTCACGCGGCTGTGGGGCGGTGGCACTCCCTCCGCGGTGGCGCTCATCTCCGAGCGTCACGCGGATGCCCTGCGTCGCGCCGCCGAGGCGCTGGGCCGCGCGGCGGAGGCCTCTCGCGTCTCCACCCTGGAGGTCCTCTCCGGCGAGGTGGGGCTCGCCCTGGAAGCCCTGGGCGAAGTGTCCGGAACGAGCGCTTCGGAAGCACTCCTGGACACCCTCTTCCAGCGCTTCTGCATCGGGAAGTAGCGCCCGGCGGGCGGCGGTCCGCATGTCAGACCCCTCCCTAGAATGCCTCGCGTTCACCGGCGCTCCCCGAGGATTCATGACGGCACTTCAGCACCTTCAACCCACCTCTCACTCCCTGCTCTCGGCGCTGCCGTCGGGCTGGGTGGGGGAAATCCTCGATGGCGAGCTGGTGGCCTCGCCCCGCCTCTCCGTGGCGCCCGCGCGAGCGGCCTTCATGATGGGGGTGGAGCTGGGAGAGCGGCTGGATCCGCGCCGCGGCGGCAACGGCCGCTGGTGCTTCCTGCGCGCGCCGGAGCTGCACCTGGGCGAGGACATCCTCGTGCCCGACCTGGCCGCCTGGCGCCGTGAGCGCGTGGCCGCTCCGCCGGAGCCCGGTGCCCCGTTCTTCACCCTGGTGCCGGATTGGGTCTGCGAGGTCCTCACCCCCGCCACCACCGCGCTGGACCGGGCCCGCAAGCTGCCCCTGTATGCGCGGGCTGGCGTGTCCTACGTCTGGCTGGTGGACCCCGTCGCGCGCACGCTGGAGGTCTACCAGCGCCTCAAGCGCGGCTGGCTCCTCGTCGCGAGCCACGAGGACGAGGCCCTCGTGCGCGCCGAGCCCTTCGCCTCCGTCCCCCTGGAGCTGGGCTCGCTGTGGCTCCCCGAGGCGGCGGAGGAGCCGCCCCGCCTCGCCGCGGTGCCTTGAGCGCTCAGCTCGCGTGCTTGAGGCGCGCTTCCTCGGAGGCGCGCGACAGCCGCCGCACCGCGCGCAGCAGCAGGTCCGGATCCACCGGCGCCGCCACGAAGCCCCGGGCGTGCACCGCCTGCGCTCGGGGCAGGTCCCGCTCCGGCGCCTTGCCCGCCACCAGCACCTGCGCGCGAAGCCGCTGCGCCAGCACCTCCATCGCGGGCAGCGGCGCCACCACCACCTGCGCCTCGCTCGCGGTGCACACGTCCCCGGTGCTCGCCACCTTCACCGTGAACCCCGCCTCGCCCAGCACCCGCACCAGGCCGGCCGCCGCTTCCGCGCCCCAGCCGTACACCAGCACCTGCTCGCGCACCGTCACGCGCGGCGCCGGCAGCGGTGCCCGGGCGACCTCCAGGGGCGCCAGCATCGGCAGGTCCACGCTGTCACCCTCCCGCGCGGACTCGCGCACGGGCTTCCGAGGCTCCGGCGCCGGCAGGTCCGTCAGCTCCGCCAGGGACTGGCCCACCACCAGGGGTGACTCGTCCCACTCCGGCAGGGAGAAGCCCTCCATCCCGGGCCGGCGTCGCGGCGTCGCCGGCTCGCCCCGGTACAGCCTCCCGATGGCCCGCTCCAGCGCCACGTCCGTGGCCAGCCGGGGCACCACCCGCGCCTTCCCGGAGACGCTCTTCACCACGTCCAGCGTGGCCAGGCTCGCCGGCGCCGCCAGGGCCACCACCAGCACCTCCCGCGGCCCCTGCCCCTCCAGCCGCAGCGGCACCACCCGGTGGGCCTCCGCCACCCTGCCCGGAATCAGCCTCGCGAGCGCCGCGTCCAGCGGCCAGGTGTCCAGGTCCACCGCCTCCACGCCGGACTGGGCCGCCAGCGCGGACAGCACCGCCTCCGCCGTGCAGAAGCGCTGGTCCACCACCACCTGCCCCAGCGCCACGCCCCACTTGCGTTGGTACGCCAGCGCCGACTGCAGCTGCAACGCGTCCACCACACCCCGCGCCAGCAGGATGTCCCCCAGTCGCTTCTTCATCGCTCGCTCTCCTCCGGCCCCCCTCGGTACTCCAGCCGGGACGACCTGCTCGACATGCCCTCCCCTCTACGCTGGGAGGGTGTAAAATTACAACGAAACCGGAGGAAAAGAGGCCGGAGGAAGTCCGGATTCCAGACCTGGTTTGGAAAGCGGTGTGCCCTCTCCCTTCGTCCGGGCGGTCTCACCGTCCTTCAACGGACCCTGCCCCAATCCTTGAAGGGGGGACGACAAAGCGGACGTTCATTGGCAGACCTGAGGGTGGCCGGATGTCGCAGACGTTCCTAGCCTGTACGCATGGCTGACGCGGGCTTGAGAGAATTCGTGCGGATGCTCCGCGCGCGCCGTGTCGCTCCCGGGGGACTCGCGGGGGTGGACGCTCAGCTGGCGGGGCTCCGGTTGGAGCCCTCCAGCCTCAGGCCGTACCTGCACTTCCTGCCGGGCCGCTACACGCGCAACCTCGTCCACCGCGACGAGGGCATGGAGATCATTGTCAACTGCTGGTCTCCGGGCGTGGCGTCACCCATCCACGACCATGACGGCCAGGAGTGCTGGTTCAGCGTCCAGCGCGGCGAGTTCCTCCTGGAGAACTACCCGCTGCTGGAGGGGGGAACGGCGCCCGGCGCGGCGCGGCTGGGGGCGCCGGTGCGCGTGGGGCCGGTGGGCGCGGGGCACGTGGACTTCCGAGACCCGGGCGCCTCCATCCACCGCGTGAGCGTCGCCGGCGACGCCCCGGGCGTGACGCTGCACGTCTACTCCGGCCCGGTGGCCCGCTGCCTCGTGTTCGATCCGCGGCGCCACCGCTGCGCGGCCCACTCGCTGAGCTACCACAGCGTCTTCGGGCGGCCGGTGCGGCCCGCCGAGGGCCGCGTCCCCGCCCCCCTGCACCCCTGAGCTACCAGCGCACCTCGGGGAGCGGCGCGTACAGCGCGCGCCCCTCCGCGCCCGGCCCGGTGAGGCCCAGCTTCGCGCCCACGCGGTACACGGCCCGCACCTGCTCCATCAGCCGGGCCGACACGGTGGCCTGGCTTCCGGCCTCGTCATCGCTGTTGTCCGCCTCGTGCTTGCCCAGCAGCTCCGACAGCACCTGGCCCGTGGGCCGGGGGCGCGGGAAGACGACGACGCGGACCGGGGCGTCCTTGTCCAGCTTCACCGCCTCCTTCGCCAGCTCCAGCGCCTTCGGGTAGCCGCCGAGCGCGTCCACCAGCCCGCGCTCCAGCGCGTCCTCGCCCGTCCACACGCGCCCCTTGGCGACCGCCTGGAGCTTCTCCAGCGGCATGCCCCGCGCCTGGGCGGCCCGGCTGGTGAAGTCCAGGTAGATGGTGTCCAGCTCGGACTCCAGCTGCGCGCGCTGCTCGGGGGTGAACTCCTGGTCCGAGGAGGAGAAGGTGGCGTTCCTTCCGAAGGCGATGGTGTCGAAGTTCACGCCCAGCTTCGCCCACAGCTCCGACGTGACGAACTTGCCGTTGTACACGCCGATGCTCCCCGTCAGCGTGCCCGGCTGGGCGACGATCTTGTCCCCGTCCATGGCCACGAAGTAGCCGCCGCTGGCCGCGTACGTCCCCATGGTGACGATGACGGGCTTGCCCGCCTCTCTCGCGCGCTGCACCTCGCGGCGGATGGTGTCGCTGGCGGAGTAGCTGCCGCCCGGGCTGTCCACGCGGAAGAGGATGGCCTTCACGGACGGGTCCTCCACCGCCTTGCGGAAGGCCCCCGCCACCGTGTCGCCGCCCATCACCTGGCCGCCGGAGAGCGGGTTGGACTGGCTCTTGCCGCGCAGCACCTCGCCCACTCCGTAGATGAGCGCGATGGTGGCGCTGCCCGTCTGGTGCGGCCGGCCCGCGCGCTCCAGGTACTTGTCCACGTAGAGGAACTTCGCGCCCTCGCCGGCCTCCCGCTTGAGCTCGTCGTGGATCTCGTCGCGGTAGCGCAGCCCGTCCACCAGCTTCGCGTCCACGGCCGCCTGACCCAGCAGGGGCGCGCGGTCGATGAGGGCGCGCACCTCGTCCTCGGACAGCTTGCGGCCCTCCGCCACGCCCTTCACCACCTGGCGGAAGAGGCTGCCGCCGAAGGCCTCCGTGGCCTCGCGCTGGTAGGGGCCGTAGGACTCGTCGGTGAAGGAGTTGACGGCGTTCTTGTACTCGGCGCGCTTGGCGAACTCCGGCTTCACGCCGAGCTTCGCGAAGGCGTCGCGCGCGAAGGGCGTCTCCATCACCAGGCCGGTGAGCCCCACGTCGCCGGAGGGCTGGATGTAGACGGCGTCGAAGGCGCTCGCCAGGTAGTAGGCGCCGGTGCCGTTGCCCGCCTCGCCGAAGCCGTCCGCGTAGGCCACCGCCCGCTTGCCCGACGCGCGGAAGGCCTTCACCGCGTCCCGCAGCTCCTGCACCTGCGCCGCGCTCCCCGGCTGGCCGATGCGCACCACCAGCGACTTCACCCGGGGGTCCCTGGCGCCCTGCTCCAGCCCCTCCACCACGTCCCGGAGCGACGTGGGCTCCTCGCCGAAGGCGCCCGCCAGGGACGTGTCCAGCGTGTACTCCGGCAGCGGCTGCTGGAGGTCCAGCTCCAGGATGAGGTTGGACGGCACGCCTGGCTTGCTCGCCGCCGCGAGCATCAACAGCCCCACCACACCCACCACGAAGAGGATGGACAGCGCTCCAATGAAGGCCAGCGCGCCAATGAAGAAGCGTTTCATCCGGAAGGACTCCTGGTCCACGTGCCCGAGGGACGGCCCCCGACCTCCAGGCGGCCTACCATCAACGTGCGCGCCGGACGACGCTTGCGTGCCAGGGAGTGACAGACGGCTGACGGGGAGCCAGGGCCCGCCCGTCCTGGTGGGCGGGGGGCGGGCCGGCACCCGGGCCCGGGCGGGGGGCGCGCCGGTGCACACCGTCTCCCCAGGGGCATCCGGGCGCGGGACCCATGGACCTCCGCGCGCGTCTTCTTTCCAGCCCCGGGAGGCACGGGATGCGGAAGCGACGGTTGGGCAACTCCGACATGGACCTCACCGCGCTGGGGTTCGGCGCGTGGGCCATTGGAGGGGGCGGCTGGGCGTTCGCCTGGGGCGCGCAGGACGACGCGCGGTCCATTGAGGCCATCCAGCGCGCGCTGGATTCAGGCATCAACTGGATCGACACGGCGGCGGTGTATGGGTTGGGGCACTCCGAGGAGGTGGTGGCCCGGGCGCTCAAGGGCCGGGACCGGCGGCCGTACCTCTTCACCAAGTGCGGCATGGTCTGGGATGACCGGGGCAAGGTCCGCCGCAGGCTGAAGGCGGACTCGGTGCGCAAGGAGTGCGAGGCGTCCCTGCGCCGGCTGAAGGTGGAGGCCATTGACTTGTATCAGGTGCACTGGCCGGTGGACGCGGGGGCGGAGCTGGAAGAGGGGTGGACGGCGCTGGCGGAGCTGAAGCGGCAGGGCAAGGTGCGCTGGCTGGGGGTGTCCAACTTCGATGTCTCGCAATTGGAGCGGGTGCGGCGCATCGCCCCGGTGACGTCGTTGCAGCCGAAGTACTCGCTCATCCACCGGGACATCGAGGACGAGGTGCTGCCCTACTGCCAGCGGCAAGGCATTGGCGTCATCGTGTATTCACCCATGGCCTCCGGCCTGCTGACGGGCGCCATGACCCGCGAGCGCATCCAGGCAATGCCAAACGACGACTGGCGCCGCGACGACGCGGACTTCCAGGAGCCGAAGCTGTCGCATCACCTGTCGCTGGTGGAGCGCATGCGCGAGGTGGGGGCGCGGCATGACCGCTCCCCGGCGGAGGTGGCCATCGCCTGGACGCTGCGGGAGCCGGCCGTCACCGCGGCCATCGTCGGGGCGCGCAGCGCGAAGCAGGTGGATGGCTTCATCCAGGCCGGGGACTTCCGGCTGACGTCCGAGGAGGTCCGCGAGGTGGAGGAGGCCCTGGGGTCCGGCTCCGCGATGGCGCCCGGGGGCATCTACGCCTGAGCGAGGGGGCGCATGGAGGGCTCAGCCCTCCCCTGGGCCGTCCACGTGCTCTTCCAGGGCGTCGATGCGCTCGCGGTCGGACGCCTGGGCCTCCGCGAGCTGGTGCAGCATGCGGCCCGTCTGACCGAACATCTTCGTCTGGGTGCGCTTGACGCTGTCCACTTCCTTCGCCAGCGCCGAGACGTGCGTGGCGAACTCCCCCATGTTGTCGCGGAAGCCATCCACCTCCCGTGAGAAGGCGCGCACCTGGTCCGCGAAGACCTGGGTCCTCCTGAAGACGACCCGGCACTTCATGCGGAGCACCCGCAGCGCCTGCTCCGTCCGCGCGAACTGCTCCTTCGACTCCTCCTGCATCTCGCGGAACTCCCGCAGCATCTTCAGCATCAGGTCCCCGCCCGTCGCCTTCGCCATTCCGTTTCCCTCCCTGGTGACGCGCGAGTCTCCTCCCAACCCATCCTGACATCGGATCCGCGCCAGGATACATGACGACCTGTGAGGTTGGAAGCTGGGGACAGGACCCGACACGGCCCCTGGAGGACCCTGGGGGTCGCCTGCCCGAAGGGCCCGGGGGTTCTCGGGATGGTAGGAACGGGGGGCGCGGTTAGAAGTCCCGTGCCCACTCCTTCGCACCCCGAGGACCGCATGACGCGTCGTACCCCGCTCGCCCTGCTGGCCGCCCTGCTCGTGGCGGCCTCGCCAGCGTGGGCCCTGGCCCCGGCTCCCCTCCCCCGGCCCGCCGCCACCGCCCGCGCTCCCGCGAAGCCGGCCACCCTGGCCCCGGTCGCGAGCGTGGAGGGCATCACGGAATACCGCCTGCCCAATGGCCTGCGCGTCCTGCTCTTCCCGGACCCCACCAAGGCCACCGTCACCGTCAACGTCACCTACCTCGTGGGCAGCAAGCACGAGGGCTACGGCGAGACGGGCATGGCCCACCTGCTCGAACACCTGATGTTCAAGGGCACGCCCACCACCCCCAACGTGCCCCAGGCCCTCACGGAGCGCGGCGCGCGCCCCAACGGCACCACCTGGCTGGACCGCACCAACTACTTCGAGACCCTGCCCGCGTCGGACGACAACCTGTCCTGGGCGCTGTCCTTCGAGGCGGACCGCATGGTCCACAGCTTCATCGCCCAGAAGGACCTGGACAGCGAGATGACCGTGGTCCGCAACGAGTTCGAGTCCGGCGAGAACGACCCGCGCGGCATCCTCTTCAAGCGCACCATGAGCGCCGCGTACCTCTGGCACAACTACGGCAAGGCCACCATCGGCGCGAAGGCGGACCTGGAGCACGTGCCCATCGACCGGCTCCAGGCCTTCTACCGGCGCTACTACCGCCCCGACAACGCGATGCTCGTCATCGCCGGCCGCTTCCAGCCGGAGAAGGCCCTGGCGCTCGTGCAGGCCACCTTCGGCAGGCTCCAGAAGCCCGCGGAGCCCGTGCCCCTCACGTACACCGAGGAGCCCACCCAGGACGGGGAGCGCGAGGTCACGCTGCGCCGCGTGGGCGACAACCCATTGATCAACACCCTCTACCACGTGCCGGAAGGCGCCCACCCGGACTTCGCCGCCATCGACGTGCTCACCCAGGTGCTGGGCGACGTGCCGTCCGGCCGCCTCTACAAGGCGCTCGTGGAGACGAAGAAGGCCTCGCGCGTCGGCGCCTTCAACTACCAGCTTCGCGACCCGGGCATCCTCGGCTTCCGCGCCGAGGCCCGCCAGGACCAGCCCCTGGCCCCCGTGCGCGACATCCTCCTCAAGACCGTGGAGGAGGCCTCGCGCACGCCCTTCACCGCAGAAGAGGTGGGCCGCGCGAAGACGAGCCTCGCGAAGCAGACGGAGCTGCTGCTCAACAACTCCGAGCGCGCCGCCATCCTCCTGTCCGAGTGGGCCGCCGTGGGCGACTGGCGCCTGCTCTTCCTGCACCGCGACCGCATCGAGGCCGTCACGCCCGCGGACGTCACCCGCGTGGCCGCCGCGTACCTCAAGCGCTCCAACCGCACCCTGGGCACCTTCGTGCCCACGCCCAGGCCGGACCGCTCGGAGCTGCCGCCCCCGGTGGACGTGGCGAGGATGGTGGACGGCTACCAGGGCAAGGCCGCCGTCGCCCAGGGCGAGGCCTTCGACCCCTCCCCCGCCAACATCGAGTCGCGCGTGCAGCGCGGCGAGCTGTCCAACGGCGTGAAGTACGCGCTGCTGCCCAAGAAGACGCGCGGGGAGATGGTCAACCTGGCGCTGGACCTGCACTGGGGCAGCGCGGAGGCCGTGAGCGGCAAGCTGCCCGCCGCGGCCTACGCCGGCGGCATGCTGATGCGCGGCACGGCGAAGCACACCCGCCAGCAGCTGGTGGACGCGTTCGACCAGCTCAAGGCCCGCGTGGGCGTGGACGGCGGCGCGCTGGGCGCCAGCGTCTCCATCGAGTGCCCCCGCGCGAGCCTCCCGGAGGTCCTCAAGCTGGTGGCGGAGGTCCTGCGCGAGCCCGCCTTCGACGCGAAGGAGTTCGCGCTCCTCAAGCAGGAGCGGCTGGCCTCGCTGGAGTCGCAGCGCAGCGAGCCGCAGCCCCAGGGCAGCATCGCGTTCTGGCGCGTGCTGAGCGCGCACTACCCCAAGGGCCACCCGTACTACGTGCCCACCCTGGAGGAGCGCCTGGCGGACGCGAAGGCCGTCACGCTGGAGCAGGCGCGCGCCTTCCACCGCCAGTTCTACGGCGCCTCGCGCGGCGAGCTGGCGGTGGTGGGGGACTTCGACGCGAAGGCGCTCCCGTCGCTCGTGGGCGGCCTGCTCGCCGGCTGGAAGAGCCCGGCGCCCTACGCGCGCGTGCCGCGCACGTACCAGGCCGTGGCCCCGAAGTCCGTGGTGCTGGAGACGCCGGACAAGGCCAACGCGTACTTCCTCGCGGGCCAGCTGCTCCAGCTGCGCGACGACGACGCGGACTGGCCCGGCGTGATGATGGGCAACTTCATGCTGGGCGGCGGCTTCCTCAACTCGCGGCTGGCCACGCGCGTGCGCCAGCAGGACGGCCTGTCCTATGGCGTGGGCAGCAGCGTGTCCGTCGAGCAGCAGGACACGGTGGGCTGGTTCGTCACCTACGCCATCCACGCGCCGCAGAACGCGCAGAAGCTGGAGGTCGCCATGCGCGAGGAGGTCGACCGCGCCGTGCAGAAGGGCTTCACGCAGCAGGAGCTGGACAAGGCGCGCGCGGGCCTCCTGGAGTACCGCCAGTCCGCTCGCGCGCAGGACGGGAACCTGGCGCATCAGCTGGTGGACGGCCTGTACCTGGGGCGCACGCTCGCGTTCGACGCGGCCGTGGAGGCGAGGCTCCAGAAGCTGACCCCCGAGGACGTGCGCAAGGCCCTGTCCAACCACGTGGACTTCAGCAAGGCCACCCTGGTGCGCGCCGGTGACTTCGCGGGCGCGTCCAAGCCGCCGGCGCCAGCGCCCGCCAAGGCGAACGCGGCGCCGTGAGGCCGTGTCTGTCATTGGGCGTGGGCGCTAGAGTGCGCGCCCATGCCCGTGCAACTGGTGGAAGGCGACCTGCTGGACCAGCCGGTGGACGCCATCGTCAACGCGTGGAACCGGAACCTCCTCCCCTGGTGGCTGCTCCTGCCGCAGGGGGTGTCCGGGGCCATCAAGCGCCGGGGCGGCACGGCGCCCTTCCGTGAGCTGGCGCGCGTGGGGCCCATGCCCCTGGGCTCGGCGGTGGTGACCGGGCCGGGGCGCCTGCCCTTCAAGGCCATCATCCACGTGGCCGGCATCGACATGCTCTGGCGCGCGTCCGCGCGGTCCATCCAGGACTCGGTGCGGAGCGCGCTGGCGCGGGCCGGGGAGCACGGCTTCCGCGCCGTGGCGTTCCCCATCATTGGTGCGGGCTCCGGCGGCTTCGACGAGGACCGCGCGCTGGCGCTGATGCGCGAGGTCCTGACGGACGCCCCCGCTTTCGACGTGCGCGTGGTGCGCTTCCGCCGTTAGACGGAGCGCACCTCTTCACACGCAGCGAGGGTGACATGATCGACCTGTATACGTGGGGTACGCCGAACGGCTTCAAGGTCTCCGTGGCGCTGGAGGAGCTGGCGCTGCCGTACACCGTGCATGCGCTGGACATCTCCACGGGCGTGCAGAAGCAGCCCGCGTTCCTGGCCATCAACCCCAACGGCCGCATCCCCGCCATCGTGGACCGCGCGGAGGGCGACTTCGCCGTCTTCGAGTCCGGCGCCATCCTCATCTACCTGGCGGAGAAGACGGGCCGGCTGATGCCCACGGACGCCAAGGGCCGCTCGCGCGTCATCCAGTGGCTGATGTTCCAGATGGCCGGCGTGGGCCCCATGCAGGGGCAGGCCAACGTCTTCTTCCGCTACTTCCCGGAGAAGCTCCAGCCCGCCATCGACCGGTACCAGAACGAGACGCGCCGCCTCTACACGGTGCTGGAGAGCCGCCTGAAGGACCACGAATACCTGGCCGGCGACTACAGCATCGCGGACATCGCGAACTGGGCGTGGGTGCGCTCGCACGACTGGGCCGGCGTGTCCCTGGAGGGGCTGCCGGGCGTGCAGCGGTGGCTGGCCTCCATCGAGCACCGGCCCGCCGTGCAGCGCGGGCTGGACGTGCCCACGCCTCGCAAGGAGGAGGCGGCGCGGACGGACGCGCAGCGCATCGAGGGCGCTCGGGGCCTCATCCAGCGCTGAGGCCCCCTCCCCTGCCCTCTTCGTGGACCCGGACAACCGCCCCCGGTGTGCACATGATGGGGGCGTTCAAGGTTCCCGGGCCGGGCCGCGTGGGCCCCGCGCCGGGAGCCCAGGGAGTGGATGACATGGAAGCAGTGCGGAGCCTGGGCCGGTGGGCCGGACTGTGTCTGGCATTGGGACTGTGGGGCGCGTGCACGCCGAGCGGCGGCGGCACCGTGCGCGCGTCGCGGGACAACGTGGCGCCGGACGGCTGCGCGCCGGCCACGTGCTCGCAGGCGATGGTGGCGTGTGGGCGGACGCCGGATGGCTGCGGCGGCTTCATTGACTGCGGCGACTGTCAGGCCGGCACGTGCACCGAGGGCCGCTGCGTGGCGCCGCCCATGGCCGAGGAGCCGAAGAAGGACGCCCCGGGGCCCCTGAGCACCTGCACCCCCGGGTGCAAACCCAACGAGTCCTGCGTGGACAGCCGCTGCGTCTGCCAGCGCGCGACGTGCGCCACGCTGGGGCTGAAGTGCGGCACCGCGGACGACGGCTGCGGCGGCGTGGTGCAGTGTGGCGCGTGCGTGCCCGCGTGCCGGCCGGACGAGATGGAGTGCTGCGGCGCGTGCATCCCGAAGTCCGACGGGCGCTGCCCGGAGAACGTGCACTGCCCCTCCCGGTCGAGCCCCCTGCCCACCCGCTGACGCCGCGCGGCTCCGGGTCCCCGGTGGAGGGCCCGGAGCCCGGAATGTCAGACCCCCCCGCTATACCCTTCCCCGTCGCGCACACGGGAGGTCCGCCGGCCTCGCTGGTTCGAGTCCGAAAGCCCCATGCGCCCTCACCGCACGGGCAGGTCGGCTCCCGTGTGTGCGACGCCATGTGAAGGCGCACGGGACCGGGGGACTCGTGCGGGCAGGGTCCCATGGATGCCATCGCCGTCGAAGGGCCAGAGACGCCACCCGTGTGTCCGGCGCGCCCTTTGACGGAGCCACGATGACTGGTGCGCGCGAGGCGGGCGGCGTTGTTACCCCTCCCACTGCCCGCCTCGCGTGCTCCCGAACTCGTGGGCATGTCTGTGTTTGGACCACCACCCCGGTGGGGGAGGCACCTGCCGGGGGAGCGGCATCCCCAGGCTCCGGCTTGCCACGGACGCGTCCGGGCGTGATACCCCCCGGGGCGCGATGGAACTCCGATACGACATCGTCGTGGTGGGGCTGGGCCACGCCGGCTGCGAGGCGGCGCTCGCGTGCGCGCGCATGGGCCTGTCCACCCTGGGCGTGACGCTCAAGCGCGAGCGCGCCGCCGTGATGAGCTGCAACCCCGCCGTGGGCGGAACCGCCAAGGGCCACCTGGTGCGCGAGCTGGACGCGCTGGGCGGACAGATGGGCCGCGCGGCGGACCTCGCGGGCACGCACGTCAAGCTCCTCAACCCCTCCAAGGGCCCCGCCGTGCAGGCCACCCGCGTCCTCTGCGACCGCGACGCCTACGCCGCCGGCATGCAGGCCGTGCTCTTCACCCAGCCGAACCTCACCGTGCGCGAGGGCGAGGTGGCCGCCGTCGTGGCGGAGGCGGGGAGGGTGAGGGGCGTGGTGCTGGGGGACGGCACGCAGGTGGTGGCCCGCGCGGTGCTCCTCACCACCGGCACCTTCCTGCGCGCGCTCATGCACGTGGGCGAGCAGAAGGAGGTGGGCGGCCGGCTGGGAGACGAAGCGGCGCGCGGCCTGTCGGAGTCGCTGCGCGCGCTCGGCTTCACGCTGGGCCGCTTCAAGACGGGCACGCCCGCGCGCCTGTCCCGCGACAGCATCGACTGGGACGCCGTCACGCCGCAGCCCGGGGACGTGGGGGTGCGGCCCTTCTCCTGGCGCACGCGGAGGGAGGAGGGCCTGCCGTTCCCACGCCAGCCCCCGGTGACGTGCGGGCTCACGGCGACCACGGAGGCGACGCACCAGCTGCTGCGCGGCAACCTGCACCGCTCGCCGCTGTTCCAGGGGGACATCGTGGGGCGGGGGCCCCGGTACTGCCCGTCGCTGGAGGACAAGGTGGTGCGCTTCGCCGCGCGCGAACGGCACCAGGTGTTCCTGGAGCCGGAGGGGCCCACGTCGCCGCTCGTGTATCCGGCGGGCCTGTCCACCAGCATGCCCGCGGACGTGCAGCGGGAGTTCCTGCGCACCATCCCCGGCCTGTCCCGCGTGGAGGTGGTCCGCTACGGCTACGCGGTGGAGTACGACTACGCGCCGCCCACGCAGCTGCACCCCACGCTGGAGACGAAGGCCGTCGCGGGCCTGTACTTCGCGGGCCAGCTCAACGGCACCTCCGGCTACGAGGAGGCCGCCTTCCAGGGGCTGTGGGCCGGCATCCAGGCGGCGCTCCAGGTGAAGGGCGAACCGGCGCTCGCCGTGGGCCGTGACGAGGCGCACGGCGCGGTGCTCGTGGACGACCTGGTGACGAAGGGCGTGGATGAGCCGTTCCGCATGTTCACCAGCCGCTCCGAGCACCGGCTCAAGCTGCGCGAGGGCAACGCGGAGCTGCGGCTCGCCCGGCATGGGCACCGTGTGGGGCTGCTGCCCCGGGAGGCCCTGGAGCGCGCCGAGGCGCGGGCCCACGCGGTGACGGAGGAGGTCGCGCGGCTCAAGCGCGCCGGCCTGGCGATGCGGCTCAAGCGCCCGGAGGTGACGTATGCGCAGCTCGCGCAGGGGCGCGAGGACTTCCCGCCGCTCCCCGCCGACGTCGCGGAGGAGGTGGAGGTGGAGGTGAAGTACGAGGGCTACATCGCCCAGGCCGCGCGGGCGGCGGCGCGCGAGGCCGAGGCCTCCGACCGCTGGCGCATCCCGGACGCGTTCCGCTTCACGGACGTGCGCGGCCTGGGGACGGAGGCGGTGGAGAAGCTGTCCTCGCACCGGCCCGGGACGGTGGGGCAGGCGCGGCGGATTCCGGGCCTGACGCCCGCCGCGGTGTCCCTGCTGCTGGTCGCGCTCAAGCGGGGGCAGGGGACGTCAAGTGATCAGGAACAGGGCTGTGGATAACGTGTGGACATCTCTGGGGATCCATTTCCCTTGAGTGATTCCAAGGACTTGCATGGCCCTTCGGGGTGGAGGTGTTGTGGATAACGCGCGGTTCGCAGATCTGCTGGCCTCGGGATGCAGTGCGTTGGGCGTCTCCGTGGGACCGGACGTGGGGCCCAGGCTCCAGCGGCTGATGGCGGAGCTCTTGAAGTGGAACGCGAAGGTGAACCTCACGGCCATCACCGCGCCGGAGGAGGTGCTGGAGAAGCACTTCCTGGACTCGCTGGCGGTGCTGCCGGAGGTGAAGGGCGCGGCGTCGCTGCTGGACCTGGGCGCGGGGGCGGGCTTCCCGGGGTTGCCGCTCAAGCTGGAGCTGCCGGCCATGGGCGTGACGCTGGTGGACGCGGTGGGCAAGAAGGTCGCGTTCATCAAGGCCGCCGCCGCCAGCCTGGGCCTCGTCGGCGTGCGCGGGCTGCACGCCCGGGCGGAGGGGAAGCCGGAGGCGGAGGGGATTCCTCGCGCGCAGGTGCTCATCGCGCGCGCGTTCATGGACCTGCCGGACTGGCTGGACCTGGCGCCCGCTTATGTGGAGGAGGGCGGACGCGTGGTGGCGATGCTGGGCAAGGCGCAGACGGACGCGGAGCTCCAGGCGCGCGCGGCGGAGCGCGGCCTGCGCGTGGTGTCCGCCCGGGCGTACCGGCTCCCGTTCTCCGGCGCCGAGCGGCAGGTCGCGGTGTTCGCGAAGCAGTAGGGGAGCCATTTTCGCGTTACCGCAAGTCCGGTGACCCACTGTTGAACGAGACCCCGAGCGGCAAGAGCCTCCCGGGGTTTCGTCTTTCTGGCGTCCTTGCGCGGGGTTGCGGGCACCTGCGAGCTGCGCGGCGCGTTCTCTGGGAGCCGTGAGGAGAACGCTGGAGGCTGCGTTGAAGGCGCTTCGCGGGCTCCGTGGGCGTTCTCGGCGGGAGATTCTCCTCGAGAATCGACTTTCTCTTGGGGCCGCCGTTTTACTCAAGCGACCGGGTGTTTGACTCAACGTCACCCGCCCTCCTTCGCGTCGGCGGCCCGGTAGGCCTGGTGCGGGTGGCGCGGGTTGTCGGGGTACTTGCGGACGACCTGGCCGCTCTCCAGCAGTGGCTTGAGGTACTTCGTGCGGACGGTGCTGGGCTCCCGTCCGACCGCTGCAGCGATCTCGGGCAGCGTCCGCCACTCGGTGGCGCAGAAAAGCAGCACGGCTTCGAGCTGTTCGGCCATCGCCTTCCACCCACGAGTTTCCTCGGAGCTTTGCTCGGTGCCCGACGAACTTTGCTCGGAGGTTTGCTCGGAGCTTGGGCCACTTTGCTCGGTGCCCGGCAGCGCGTAGAGCCTCGTCCGTGCAGACCCGCTGGGCACCAGCAGCCCCTTAGTTCGAGCGGGAGCTGATCAGCGAGCGCACGCGCGACAAGATCGCCGCTGCCAAGCGCCGGGGGATGTGGACCGGAGGTCCCTTGGTGCTCGGCTACCGCGTCGACCGCCAGCGCCGCGCGCTTGAGGTCGTGCCCGAGGAGGCCGGCATCGTGAAGCTGGTCTTCGAGCTCTACGAGCGCACGCTCTCGATGGCGCTCACGGCGCAGCGGCTCAACGCGCGCGGGCTCACGCTGCGCACGCGCGTGGCCGAGGACGGCACGACCCGCGGGCGCCCCTTCAACAAGAACGCCGTGCACCGACTGCTCCGCAACCCGCTCTACGTCGGCAAGGTGCGCCACAACGACGACCTGTTTCTCGGCGAGCACGAGCCCATCATCGACCCCGACATGTTCGAGCGCGTGCAGCGCACCCTCGACCTGCGCGCGGCAGGAGCCGGCACGCGACGCCCGCGACGAAGCGAGTCGCTGCTAACTGGCCTGCTCCGCTGTCTGCCCTGCGACGCGGCGATGAGCACGAGCCACGCCTACAACCACAAGAAGCAGCGCTACCGTTACTACCGCTGCCGCGCCTCGCAGGAGGGCCTGCGCTGCCCCACGGGCCTTCTCAACGCGAACGACGTCGAGGCCGCCGTCGTCGCTCAGGTGAAGGCGCTGGCGAAGAGCGGCGCCTTGCGCGAGCCCATCCTCGCGACGCTCGCCGAGGGAGACGAGGGCGAAGCCGAGCTGGTCGCGACCAAGGACCGGCTCGAGGCGCGGATCACCGAGCTCGGCGCCGAGGCCAAGCGCCTGCTCGGCGCGTTCAGCAGCGTCGACGCGGGCGGCCGCCTCCTCGCCGAGCGCCTCGGCGAGCTCGAACGCGAGACCGACAAGCACCGCGCCGGTGTCGCGGACCTCGAGCGGCGTCTCCGCGCTTGCGCCGCGCTCCGCACCGAGGGCGAGCACGTGGCCAAGCTGCTCGACGCCTTCGACGAGGTCTGGGACGCGCTCGTGCCCGAGGAGCGCCGCGAGGTGCTGCGCGCCCTCATCGAGCGGGTCGGCGTCGACCCCGAGAGCGGCACGCTGCGGGTGACATTCCACGAGCCCGCGCCGCCGCCCAGCACGCAGCCGACGACGGAGGCCGCGCCGTGACCGAGGTCGTCATCGCTTTCAAAGGCGGGCGCGCATGGCGCCAGCACCGGCAGGCTGCGAAGCGAGCGCCGACGCGCCGCTACCCCGCGCGCATCGCCCGGCAGCTCGCCCTCGCGCACGCCCTGCGCCGCCGGCTTGAGCGCGGGGAGTTCGCCGACTTCGCCGACATGGCCCGCCAGCTCGGGTTCACGCGCGCCCGCGTCACCCAGCTCATGGACTTGGTCCTCCTCGCGCCCGAGGTACAGGAGGAGATCCTCTTCCTCGAGCTGCCCCCGGGCGCCCAGCCGGTGAGCGAGCGGGGCCTGCGCGAGGCGGTGCTCGGGACGATCGACTGGCAGGAGCAGCGGCGGCGGTGGGAGGGGCTGAGAGCGCAATTCGCCCCGGTGATGCTGAACGAGCGTTGAGCCGCCGGTGGGGCTTGGCGTAGGATGGCGCGGCTTGGAGTCTGATGCCGCCGTTACCCGTGAGTTCGACCAAGATGGAATCCCAATGCCTGACGAGGTCCTGACCATCAAGGAGGTCGCGGCGCTGCTCAAGCTCGCCGAGAAGACCGTGTACGCCATGGCGGCGGCCGGGGAGATCCCGGCGTTCAAGATCCGCGGGCAGTGGCGCATCAAGCGCACCGAGCTCGACCGGTGGATGGATGCGCAGCCCCGCGGCGGCGACAGCGGTGGAGACGACGACGATGGCCGCTGATCACAACTCCTTCGCGAACCTCATCTGGCAGATCGCCGACCTCCTGCGCGGCCCCTACCGCCCGCCGCAGTACGAGCGCGTGATGCTGCCAATGACGGTGCTTCGGCGCTTCGACTGCGTCCTCGCCGAGACGAAGGCCAAGGTCGTCGCCGCGCACGAGAAGCACAAGGGCGGCAAGCTCGCCGGCGACGCGCTCGACACCACGCTGAACAAGGTCGCGGGCCAGCGCTTCCACAACCATTCGCCGCTCGACTTCGAGAAGCTCAAGGGCGACCCGGACAACATCAACAAGCACCTGGTCAGCTACATCAAGGGCTTCTCGACGAACGTCCAGCGCATCTTCGAGTACTTCGAGTTCGAAGCCGAGATCGAGAAGATGCACGAGGCGAACATCCTCTACCTCGTGGTCTCGAAGTTCGCCGACGTCGACCTCCACCCGTCGAACGTGCCGAACGAGCAGATGGGGCTGATATTCGAGAACCTCATCCGCCGCTTCAACGAGCTTGCGAACGAGACGGCCGGCGATCACTTCACGCCCCGCGAAGTGATCCGCCTCATGGTGAACCTGCTCTTCATCCACGACGACAAGCTGCTCGCCACGGCGGGCACGGTGCGCAAGCTCCTCGACCCGGCGTGCGGCACGGGCGGCATGCTGGCCGAGGCGCAGCGCTATCTGCGCGAGCACAACACCGAGGCGAAGCTCTACGCCTACGGGCAGGACTACAACAAGCGGGCCTTCGCGACGGCGGCCTCCGACATGCTCATGAAGGAGGTGAGCCACAACGGCGGCGGCGACAACGTCCGCTTCGGCGACATCTTCACCGAGGACCAGTTCCCGTCCGAGACCTTCGACTACTTCCTCAGCAACCCGCCCTTCGGCGTCGACTGGAAGAAGCAGCAGAAGGAGATCCAGAAGGAGCACGACAAGCGCGGCTTCGACGGCCGGTTCGGCGCAGGCCTGCCGCGCGTGAACGACGGCGCGCTCCTGTTCTTGCAGCACATGTGGAGCAAGCGCGAGGACGTGAAGCCGAAGGAGCACAAGGAGGGCTCGCGCCTCGCGATCGTCTTCTCCGGCTCGCCCATGTTCACGGGGGGCGCGGGCTCGGGCGAGAGCGAGATCCGCAAGTGGCTCCTCGAGAACGACTGGCTCGAGGCCATCGTCGCGCTGCCGGAGTCGATGTTCTACAACACCGGCATCGGCACCTACGTCTGGGTCGTCACCAACCGAAAAGAGAAGCGGCGCAAGGGCAAGGTGCAGCTCCTCGACGCGCGCGACGTGTGGACCGCGGGCGGCAGCGAAGACAGCAAGCGCAGCCTCGGCGACAAGCGGCGGCACATGACCGGCGCGCAGATCGACGAGATCGTGCGCCTCTACGGCAAGTTCGAGGAGGGCCCGCGCTCCAAGATCTTCGACAACGCGGACTTCGGCTACACCCGCGTTACCATCGAGCGCCCGCTTCGCCTGCGCTACCAGATGACGACGGACGACAAGGCGCGCTTCCTCGACGCCTGCCCGCACCTGCTCGACGACGTGCAGGCCATCGACAAGGCGCTCGGCCGCGAGCCGCGGCTGGACTGGCCCGCGACATGGGACGACATCGAGGCGCTCCTGAAGAAGCGTGGGAGCCGCTGGAAGGCGACCGAGCAGAAGCTGTTTCGCTCGGTGTTCACGCAGCGCGACGCGAAGGCCGAGCCCGTGCCAGCCGGGGGGCGTGGCTCGGGCTTCGAGGCCGACGCCGACCTGCGCGACTTCGAGAACGTGCCGCTCACGGAGGACGTGGACACGTACTTCGAGCGCGAGGTGAAGCCGCACGTGCCCGACGCGTGGATGGACCGGAGCAAGGACAAGGTCGGCTACGAGATCAACTTCAACCGCTACTTCTACGTGTTCACGCCACCTCGAACACTCGCGGAGATCGACGCTGAACTGCAAGACGCGGAGAGCGAGGTTGTTCGGCTCCTGGGACAGATGACGAGATGAACGCGCTTCGCGAAGCGCCGATCGCGGTGCCGTGGCTTGGCATTCTCCGCGCGGATTGGCCTCTTGTCCCGCTCCGATACTTGGTGCGCTTCCTGAGCGGTGGAACCCCTGACAAGGGCAACGCCGACTTCTGGTCTGGCGGGACAATCCCTTGGGTATCCCCCAAGGACATGAAGGTCGATCGAATCAACGACTCTGAGGACCACATCACCGTGGCTGCGCTCGACGGTAGCGCGACCCAGCTCGTTCCAGTTGGGAGCGTACTCGTCGTCGTTCGCGGGATGATCCTCGCGCACACCCTTCCTGTCGCGGTGACGACTGGTCCGGTGACGATCAACCAGGACATCAAGGCGCTCGTCTGTGGCCAGCCCATCTTGCCGGAGTTCCTGCATGCGGTGCTTGCGGGCCAAGCGGAATGGCTTCTGTCGCAAGCTGACTCATCTGCGCACGGCACGAAGAAGCTCGAGACCGAAGTCCTCCAGCGTTTTGAGGTGCCTTGTCCACCGCTCGATTTGCAGCGGCGAATCATCGCGGCGATGCGGGCACAGGCGATGGGTTTAGACGAGGTTGTCGCAGCTAAGCAGCGCGTCCTCGACCTGCTCGCCGAGAAGCGCAAGGCCATCATCGCCACCGCCGTCACGCGCGGGCTCGACCCGAAGGTGAAGCTGCGCGACTCCGGCGTGCCGTGGCTGGGCGTGACCCCGGCGCATTGGGAACTCTGGAAGGTCGGGCATCTGGCCAAAGTCGGCAATGGCTCCACGCCCGAACGTGACAAGGTGGCTTACTGGAGCGAAGGCTCCTTTCCTTGGCTGAACAGCTCGGTCGTCAACCAGGAGGAGGTGACGTCGTCGGACCAGTTTGTAACCGACGCCGCTTTGCGAGAATGCCACCTGCCGCGCCTACGACCTGGGACGGTGCTTGTAGCGATTACTGGACAGGGAAAGACGCGGGGTCAAGCCGTCGTTCTGTCGATCGAAGCGACCATCAATCAGCACATGGCGTTCGTCGCGCCCGACCCTGCACTTGTCGACGCTTGGTTCCTGCGGTGGTCGTTCTATCGAGCCTACGACTATCTGCGCAGCATTAGCGACGACGCGGGGGGCACGAAGGGCGCTCTGACATGCGAGGATGTGGCGGGCCTCAGGATTCCTGTGCCGCCCCCCGACGAGCAGCGGACCATCGTCGAGCACATCGCGCGTGAGACCGCCCAGCTCGACGCTGTCCGCGCTGCCACCGAGCGAACGATCGCGCTGCTCAAGGAGCGCCGCTCCGCGCTCATCGCCGCCGCGGTGACCGGCCAGCTCGACGTGGGGGCGGCGGCATGAAGGTCCGCGAGCTCACGGTCACGAACTTTCGCGGGTTCGCCGGGGAGCGGCGTTTTCAGTTGTCCGATCGATTCACTGTGATCGCCGGCATCAATGGGCGTGGGAAGAGTTCGCTGCTCGATGGTCTGGCGCTCCTGCTTGCGCGTCTTCTTCGCGCCCTGTCGCTGAGTGCGGGGAGCGGGCGGACGATCTCCGGGAATGACGTTCACGCGGGCCAAGCGGAAGCATCCCTCGCAATGCAGGTGTCCTGCGCCGGCATCCCGGTGAAGTACGACGTTGCCTTCAGCCCCACCTCGCAGCGGGTGCGAGCGCGCGGCCTGGCCAGCGCGGTGCGTGAGCAGATTCGAAAGAACTACGGCGACCCGACGCGGGAAGACGATCAAGCCCCGGTGGCCGTCTACTTCACCACCGATCGAGCAGGCTACCGACTGCCTCGAACGCTGCCGACGGACCTGCCAACAGGGCAGCGCCTCGCCCATCACGGCGCGCTGTCCAACCGCATGGTCGACTACCGCGACTTCATGGCTCGCTACCGGTTGTGGGTCCGGCAGCAGAGCGCGGAGCTGGCTGCATTCAACCGAGTGCTGAGCGAGTTCCTCGACGGGTTCGCTGAAGTGGCAGTCGAAGAGGATCCGCTGCGGCTGACGGTGAAGAAGGCTGGTGCGCGTATCTCACTGCAGCAGCTCTCTGACGGCGAACGCGCCTTCATCGCTCTGCTCGGTGACCTCGTGCGCCGCCTCGCCCTGGCGAACCCGGAACTCCAAGACCCTCTTGCGGGGCATGGCGTCGTTCTCATTGATGAGTTGGAGCTACATCTCCACCCACGCTGGCAGCGAGAGGTTGTCGAGAAGCTGCGCACCAGCTTCCCGAACATCCAGTTCATCGCAACGACGCACTCGCCGTTCATCATTCAGTCGCTTCGGCCGGGGGAGTTGATCACGCTCGACCCCGAGGAGTTCGGCGAGTACGCGAACCGCAGCGTCGAGGACATCGCCGAGCACGTCATGGGAGTCGAGGTGCCGCAGAAGAGCGAGCGCTACCTCGAGATGATGAAGGCCGCCGAGGAGTACTACCGGCTGCTGCGCGACGCTCCCGACAAGGCACGGGAGGCCGAAGAGCGACTCGCCGAACTTGCCGTGCGTTTCAGTGACGACCCGGCCTACCAAGCGCAACTGAGGTTGGAGCGCGCAGTTCGAACGGGGGGCGATGATGCGGCCGGTTGACAAGGGCGCAGCCCCCGTCGCGATGTATGCGAACTACGCGACGGCGCTGCCCGATCTCGAACAGCGGCTTGGGCGCTATTGCAGCTACTGCGAGCGCTACATCGCGACGAACCTCGCTGTCGAGCACGTGCAGGCGAAGTCGCTGGTTCCCGCTCTGGCGCTGACGTGGTCGAACTTCCTGCTCGCGTGCGTGAACTGCAACTCCTGCAAGGGCCACTCGCCGGTCACGGTCGCCGATTACCTCTGGCCCGATTGCGACAACACGCTTCGGGCGTTCGAATACCGCACGGGCGGTGTGGTCGCGCCGCACCCCGCGCTCGCGGCACCAGTTCGTGCCAAGGCTGAGGCGTCCGCAGCGCTCGTCGGACTCGATCGCGTTCCCGGCGCGGCGACCCCTCCGACGCAGAGCGACCTGCGATGGCTCAAGCGCTTCGAAACCTGGCGCAAAGCGAACGACGCACTCCGCAGGCTCTCTCAGAACGACACGGTGGAGCTGCGCGAGCAGATCGTGGACACCGCCATCGCGACCGGGCTGTTCTCCATCTGGTGGACCGTCTTCGCGGCCGACGGAAACATGCGAGCGCGACTGCGCGCCGCGTTCGTGGGCACGTGCTCGAACAGCTTCGACGCCAGCGGGAACCTCCAAGCGCGGCCGGGAGGGCAGCTGTGACGGACCAGACCCCGCAGGAAGGCGAGCTGATCCTCTACCGCACCGCAGATGACGCCGTGCGCGTCGAGGTGCTCTACGAGTCTGAGACCTTCTGGCTCGACCAGCGGCGCATGGCCGAGCTGTTCGGCGTCGACGTCCGCACCGTCAGCTACCACCTGAAGGAGGTCTACGCCTCGGGGGAGCTAAGCCCGGAGGCAACTCTCCGAAGAATTTGGAGAGTTCAACGCGAAGGAAATCGCGAGGTTAGGCGCGAGATCGAGTTCTACAACCTCGACGCCATCATCTCGGTCGGCTACCGCGTCAACAGCACGCAGGCCACCCAGTTCCGCATCTGGGCGACCCAGACGCTGCGCGAGTTCATCGTCAAGGGCTTCGTTCTCGACGACGAGCGGCTCAAGCTGAACAAGCGCTTCGGCAAGGACTACTTCGACGAGCTGCTCGAGCGGATCCGTGAGATCCGCTCGAGCGAGCGGCGGTTCTACCTGAAGATCACCGACATCTACGAGCAGTGCAGCATCGACTACGACAAGCAGGCCGAGACGACGCAGACGTTCTTCAAGACCGTGCAGAACAAGCTCCACTGGGCGGTCACGGGCAAGACTGCCGCGGAGCTGATCGCCGAGCGCGTTGACGCCGAGAAGCCCTCGATGGGCCTCACCACCTGGAAGAACGCGCCCAAGGGGAAGATTCACAAGAGCGATGTCAGCGTCGCCAAGAACTACCTGATCGAGCGCGAGATCAAGGAGCTCGAGCGCATCGTGTCGATGTACCTCGACTACGCCGAGAACCAGGCCGCGCGGCAGATCCCGATGAAGATGGCGGACTGGGTCGCGAAGCTCGACGCGTTCCTGCAGTTCAACGAGTACGAGGTGCTCTCGAACGCCGGCAAGGTCTCCGCGGAGGTGGCCAAGCGCCTCGCCGAGGAACAGTACGACAAGTTCCGCGTGCGCCAGGACCGCGAGTTCGAGAGCGACTTCGAGACTGAGGTGAAGCGCATCGAGTCGAAGCGCCCCAAGAAGAGGAAGGAGGAGCCGTGACGAGCACGCCCCGACACTCCGAGGCCGCGTTCGAGACGGTCATCGAGCACCACCTTCTCGGGCACGGCTACGTCGCCGTCTCGCGCGCTGGCTTCGACCGCGAGCGCGCCATCTTCCCGTCCGTGGTCCTCGACTTCATCAAGGACACCCAGCCCAAGGAGTGGGCGAAGCTCGAAGCCCTGCACGGGCCGAAGACGGGCGAGCAGATCCTCGCCGACCTCTGCAAGTGGATGGACGCGAACGGCTCGCTCGCGACGCTGCGCCACGGCTTCAAGTGCTACGGGCGCACGCTCTTCGTCGCCTACTTCAAGGCAGCGCACGAGCTGAACCCGGAGCTCGAGGAGCGCTACGCCAAGAACCGCCTCGGCCTGACCCGCCAGCTCCGCTTCTCGACGCGCTCGGAGAAGTCGCTCGACGTCACGCTCAGCGTGAACGGCATTCCCATCGCGACGCTCGAGCTGAAGAACGCGATGACCGGGCAGACCGTCGAGCACGCTCGGCGGCAGTACAAGCAGGACCGCGACCCGCGCGAGACCATCTTCGAGTTCAAGAAGCGCACGCTCGTGCACTTCGCCGTCGACACCGACACGGTGCTCATGACGACGCGCCTCGCGGGCAGCGCCACCCACTTCCTGCCCTTCAACAAGGGCGACGGAGGCGGGGCTGGCAACCCTGCCGATCCGCAAGGCCGGAGCTACCGCACCGCCTACCTCTGGGAAGAGGCGCTCGCTCGGGACAGCTTGCTCGACCTGCTGGCGCGCTTCCTCCATCTGCAGGTCGACGAGAAGCGCGACGATCAGGGCCGCAAGGTGAAGACCGAGCAGATGGTCTTCCCTCGCTACCACCAGCTCCAAGCGGTGCGCTTTCTCGTGGAGTCTGCCCGCGCCGAAGGCCCGGGGCACAACTACCTCGTCGAGCACTCGGCCGGCAGCGGCAAGAGCAACACGATCGCCTGGCTTACGCACCGGCTCGCGTCGCTGCACGACGAAGGCAACCGGCGCGTCTTCGACAGCGTCATCGTCGTCACCGATCGCGTGGTGCTCGACCAGCAGCTCCAGGACAACATCTACCAGTTCGAGCACAAGCGTGGCGTCGTGCAGAAGATCGACGAGAGCTCGCGCCAGCTCGCCGAGGCGCTCGAGAGCGCCGTGTCGATCATCATCACGACGCTGCAGAAGTTCCCCTTCGTCTCACGCCAGCTGCTGAAGATGGCCGAGGAGCGCGGGGAGGCGGGCGCGGGGACGCTCCAGACTCGGCGCTGCGCGGTCGTCATCGACGAGGCGCACAGCTCCCAGGGCGGCGAGACCGCGACGGACCTGAAAGAGGTGCTTGGCGGCGAGGCGCTCCGCAAGGAGGCGCAGAAGCGGGCCGCCGAGGAAGGTCGAGAAGATCTCGAGGAGCTGTTCCGCAGCATGGCCAAGCGCGGCCGGCAGACGAACCTGAGCTTCTTCGCCTTCACGGCCACCCCGAAGCACAAGACGCTCGCGGTGTTCGGTCGCAGCGGCAAGCCCGCGCACCGCTACACGATGCGCCAGGCGATCGAGGAGGGCTTCATCCTCGACGTGCTCAAGAGCTACACGACGTACGCGACCTACTTCCGGCTCCTGAAGTCATGCGAGGACGATCCGAACGTCGAGCGCAAGAAGGCGGCTCGCGCGCTGGCCCGCTTCCTCAAGCTCCATCCGCACAACATCGCCCAGAAGACCGAGGTGATGGTCGAGCACTTCCACGCTGTCACCCGCCACAAGATCGGCGGGCGCGCGAAGGCGATGGTAGTGACGGGCTCACGCCTCGAGGCCGTTCGGTACAAGCAGAGCTTCGACAAATACATCAAGGAGAAGGGCTACCCGATCAAGTCGCTCGTGGCCTTCTCCGGCGCAGTGCAGGACGACAAGCTCGCCGACGTCTCGTACACCGAGGAGGCGATGAACGGCGGGCTCCGCGAGAAGGAGCTGCCCGAGCGCTTCGCCTCGCCCGAGTACCAGGTGCTCCTCGTCGCGGAGAAGTACCAGACCGGCTTCGATCAGCCGCTGCTGCACACGATGTACGTGGACAAGCGGCTCGCCGGCATTCAGGCGGTGCAGACGCTCTCGCGGCTCAATCGCATCCATCCGCTGAAGGAGGACACCTTCGTCCTCGACTTCGTGAACGACCGCGACGAGATCCGCGAGGCCTTCAAGACCTACTACGAGGGCGCGGAGATCGGTGACGAGGTCGACCCCGCGCGGCTCTACGCCATCAAGGGCGAGCTCGACGCGGCGGGCATCTACCTCGACGAGGAGATCGCGCGCTTCTGCGACGTGTACTTCAAGCCCAAGCAGAAGCAGAGCGCCCTCGACCACCAGGCGATGAACGCCGCGCTCGATCCCGCTGTCTCTCGCTTCAAGGCCCGCTCCGAGGAGAGCCCCGACGAGGCCGAGCTGTGGCGCGGGAAGCTGCAGGCGTTCCAGAACCTGTATGGCTTCCTCAGCCAGGTGATCCCGTACCAGGACTCCGACCTCGAGCGCCTCTACGTGTTCGTGCGCCATCTCATGACGAAGCTCCCGCGTCGTGCCAGCGGAGCCGCCTACCAGTTCGATGACGAGGTCAAGCTCGAGTACTACCGGCTGCAGAAGATCAGCGAGGGGTCCATCGCGCTCAAGGACGGCGAGGCGCGGAAGCTCGACGGGCCGGCCGAGGTCGGAAGCGGCGTGCTGCGCGAGCAGCCGGTGCCGCTCTCGCAGCTCATCGACGTCGTCAACGAGCGCTTCGGGACCGACTTCAACCAAGCCGATCAGCTCTTCTTCGATCAGATCGTCGAGGCCGCCATGGGCGACGACGGCCTGCGTCGCGCGGCGGCCGTGAACCCGGGCGACAAGTTCGAGCTGCTCTTCAAGAACGTGCTCGAGCGGCTCTTCGTCGACCGCATGGACCAGAACGAGGACATCTTCGTTCGCTTCATGAATGACGTGCCGTTTCAGAAGGTGGTGACGTCCTGGATGGCCGAGGAGGCGTACCGCCGCCTGCGCGCCAACGATGGCTCGCCGCAGAGTGCGGCGCAGCCGAAGCTCCGGCTGGTCGAGGGATCCGCGAAGGACCGATACGCGAAGTGCGTGCCGCTCGTGCCGCTCAAGGCGGCGGCCGGCGCGTTCAGCGATCCCCAGCACGTCGCCGATGACGACTTCGAGTGGGTCGAGGTGGAGAGCGAGCGCCGGCTACGCCCGGGCATGTTCGTCGCGCAGGTCGTCGGGCATTCGATGGCGCCGGGCATCGCAGACGGCGCGTACTGCCTCTTCGCTGGCCCCGTCACGGGCTTGCGACAGGGACGCACCGTGCTGGTCCAGCTCCGCGATGCCACCGACCCCGAGACCGGGCATCGGTACACGGTGAAGCGCTACGAGAGCGAGAAGGCCCGCGCCGGCGACTCGTGGCGACACACGAAGATCACGCTGAATCCGACCAACCCGGAGTACGCGCCCATCGTGCTCGAGGACGTGGAGGAGGACGCGGTCCAGGTGATCGCCGAGCTCGTCGAGGTTCTGGGCACGGAAGGTCCGGTGCGGTCGTGAGCAGGCACGGACCGGGCGCCCGAGCGGAGGACGAAGTCAGCGTGAATGCGGCCGTTATCGTCCCGCTCATTTTGAACTGTGCGAGCTATGCGCGAGCCCTCCTCGGCGCGCATTCAATTCGATACGTGGTCGACTTTGCTGGCTCTTTTCAGGCGCTCGACCGACGGAAGCTGGAGACCTCATCATGACTGAACCGACCAACCAGGAAGCGCCTGAAGGCCAGCTCCCGCTCCTCCCGGAGGGCGTTGAACCGCCGACGCCCGGAGGCTGGGACGACTATCCCATCGATGAGCTGGCCATCCGTGATGAGACGCGCACGGCGGTCGATGTTGTCCGCCGCATCGACAAGGGCCACTTCGTGCTCGACCCGGACTTCCAGCGAGGGTTCGTGTGGGACGAGAAGAAGCAGAGCCGGCTCATCGAGTCGATCCTCATGCGCATTCCCTTGCCGGTCTTCTACCTCGCGGAGGATGCGCAGGGGCGACTTGTCGTCGTTGACGGTCAGCAACGTCTTACGACGCTCAAGCGCTTCTTGAACAACGAGCTGCCCCTCGAACTCGAGGATCGCAAAGACCTGCACACGAAGAGGTTCGAACAACTCGAGCCACGCCTACAGAACCGCGTCGAGGACTGCCAGCTTCGCTGCTACATCATCGACCACAAGGTGCCGGAACGTGCTCGCCTCGACATCTTCGAGCGCGTCAACGGTGGCGAGGTGCTGACGCGTCAGCAGATGCGGAACGCCTTGTACAACGGGCCTGCAACCCAGTTCCTGAGGGACGAGGCCTCGACCGAGTTGTTCTTGGACGCCACGGGCAGGAGTCTCGACGCGAAGAAGATGCAAGACCGCGAGTTCGTGAATCGCTTCTGCTCCTTCTCACTGCTCCCTCTCGACGACAAGGAGAAGGGCTACAAGGGCGACATGGACGACTGGTTGGCCCGAGGGTTGCGCGCCGTTGAGAAGCTCCCGGAAGTCGACCGCAAGCACCTCAGCGAGAAGTTCCGCTTGGGCCTCAAGAACAACTTCGCCGTCTTCGGGAAGCAGGCCTTCCGCAAGCACCGCCAAGCCGATCAGAAACGTAGCATCATCAATGCCTCGATCTTCGACGTGATGATGAGCGAGCTATCGAAGCGCGACGACGCAACCGTCGCCGCCAAGGCGGACGCGCTACGAGAGGCATTCGTGAAGCGCATGGACGATCAGGAGTTTGTGGGCGCCGTGACGTATGGTCCAAACACGCCCAAGGAGGTGCGAAAGCGCTTCGAGATCGCTGCCGCGATGATGAAGGAGGTGTTTGATGCTGCGTAGCCTGCACATCGCGAGCTTCAAGTGCTTCCAGCAGCTCGACCTGGAGCTGCGTCCGTTGACTCTCCTCTCCGGCGTGAACGGCGGCGGCAAGTCGTCGGTCATCCAGTCGCTCGTGCTGCTGTCGCAGACGCTCTCTGAGCGCGAGTGGGGGCGGACGCTGCTCCTCGAAGGCCCCGAGCTGGCGCTCGGTAGCGCCGCCGACATTCTGAACCAAAACGCCCGCGACCGTTTTTCTTTCGGTGCGGCGACGAGTTCTGAGCGCCTGCAGTGGGCGTTCAAGGCCGCGAACCGTCGGGCGTTGTCCGTGGAGCTCGAGGGCGTTACGCGCGACGGCCAGGACGTTCCCCTTGCCGATCCCGTTCGCTGGCTGCTTCCTGCCGAGCAGGCTGAGAAATCGAGTGTGGTCGCTGCGTTGCGGCGCCTCTCGTGGATCACGGCCGAGCGCACCGGGCCTCGCGAACTGCTGCCGCTGCGCGACGACCAAGGCCACCAGCACGTGGGTCCGCGCGGTGAGCTTGCGGCCGGCCTTCTGCACTGGAGGAAGGACGAGCCGGTGCGAGAGGCCCTTTGCATCGCCGACCGTCCACCCACGTTGCTGCACCAGCTCAAGGCGCGCATGCAGGAGTTCTTCCCCGGCTGCGACCTGCGCGTCGTCCCCATCGACGGTGCGAGCGCGGTGAGCCTCCAGTTGAAGTCCGACCATCGCTCCGACTTCCAGCGCCCCCAGAACGTCGGCTTCGGCCTGACGCAGCTCTTCCCCATCCTCGTCGGCGTACTGGCCGCGAAGGGCGGCGATGTGCTCGTCATCGAAAACCCCGAGGTCCACCTGCATCCGAAGGCCCAGCAGGACATCGGCATGCTGCTCGCAAAGGTCGCGGCGAGCGGCGTACAGGTCATCGTCGAGACTCACGCCGACCATGTGCTGAACGGCGTGCGGCTCGCAGCGAAGACGAAGGCCATCAGCCACGCTGACGTCGCGGTCCACTTCTTCGGCAACAGCGACGGCACCTTTGCGCCGACGTCGCCGAAGTTGGACGCCGACGGCCGCCTCGATTCCTGGCCCGAGGGCTTCTTCGACCAGTTCGACCAAGCCCTGTCTCAGCTCCTGTAGGTGAGGCGCGTGGAACCAATCCTCGACGAGAGCAGCCTCGTGCCGTGCGCGATGCGCTCCCCAGCGGAGCGCATCGCGGCGCTCGCGCAGACGCTGCAAGCTCTCGACGGGCTGGGGGTGGCGACTGTCCTGAGGTCCGTTCAGGACGCACCCGATCGCGACCTCGGAGCTGGGCGTGGTCTTCGCGGGTGGTGCTTCGATCCCAACACACCGAGGGATGCGGGCCGCCTCGTCGCGAACAGGCTCTCCAAGCAACCCTACATCGACGGTGATGGCGGCCTCTTCGCGAAGGCAGAAGGCGCACGCGCCGCCGAGGCCCTCGTCGATGGTCATCAGGTCGTCGGCCTGGGGCTCGCGGCCATGACGGACGCGATCGTCGTCGCGCTTGCCACCGATCACCGGACCGCCGGCGGCGTCATCACGGTCGACATCACCTACGTCGATGACGACGGCCAGCGTGAAGAGCACGTCGAGGTGTTTGCTTTCACGACGGCGCAAGAGGTCGCCGATGCGCGGCAGAACATCATCGATCGCGTCGGGTCGTACATCAAGAAGCCGAGTGAGGCGTTCCGCGCCGCCGTGCAGGGCTCGCCGGATCTGATTCTCCATCCCGACGCCCTCAACGACGCCGATCAGCTTGTCGAGCATCGGTGGCGCTTCGCCGAGGAGGGAGCGAAGCTCCTTGCACGCTACGCCGCCAGCGAAGAGCTCGGCCCCCTCCGTGAATGGAAGCAGAAGTTCGCGGTGGACTTCGCTGCGAACGGTCGTGTGAGCTTCAAGTACAGGTGGACCTGCAAAGGCGAGTACCGCGAAGGCAGCACCGAGTGGCACATCAAGGAGGGGGACAACACCACGAAAAGAAGTGCGGCGCGAATCTACTTCGCCCGCGTCGAGTTTGAAGGAGGAGCGCGCATCGTCGTGCTGTACGTCGGACCTCACCCTGAAGACGGTGAGCGCACGTTGGTGTTCAACGCTCCCTGAGGTCTCGGCAGAAGACGCTCCGCCAGCGAAGGCCGCCTGACCATGCGCACCACCGACTCCGACTTCACCATCGCGCCCCGTCTTCGCGGACGGCGCGCGTGGGCGCCCTTTGTCCGCAGGCCGCGCCAGGCGCCCCAGGCCCGGCTTCGGGCGCGCCTCGCGCCAACGTGGGCGGCCGGCCGTCGAAGGGGGCGCGCGTCCTCGATGCCACCGCCGATAAGGTTTCTTGGGATCTGGCTGGAGGCCACTCGACACCTGTTGACCAAGCGAGGCGGCCCCCCGGTCCTCGGGTCCCTCTCCGAACGCCGATCGTCGAGCGCGACGCCGACGTGAGCGGCGAACATCGCGCCGATGCCCGCGTTCAACTCCGCGCGCCGCGATTCCCCGAGGGCGTCCGCGCATTCGCGCGCTCTCCGCTCGGCAGTGCACGGAACCTCGTCATGGCGGCCCGGTCCCGGAGCCATTTTCGAGTCGCGCCAAGAAGGGCGACCAGCAGGTAAACGGAACCCCGAGCGGCGCGAGCTTCTCGGGGTTCTGCCAGAACGACGCGGGGATGGCCGGCGTGGTGGCGGGCGCGCGGCGTTCTCCGTCGGGTGCGAGGAGAACGCGGGAGGCGGCGGTGAGGTGGTGGTGGGCGTGGCCGAGGGCGTTCTCGGCGGGCTCTTCTCCGGGAGAATCGTGCTCGCGCTACGCGGGGCGTTTCACTCATCGACCGGGTGTTGAACGCGCTCTGCGGCCTACCGTGTGCCACGGCTCCACTGGCGGTACGCCTCGATCCAATCGGCGCCCGCTGGCGGCGGCGTTGGAAGAGGAAGGTCGAGGATTCGGATCGCCTGCCGAGAGCGTCCACGCTTGCAGATCGCCACGATTTGCTCGGTCTCGTCCAGGTCGACTCGCTCGACGACGACCGCCACGTCGAGCACGTTGGTCTCGAACGGGACCGCCAGGTTCTCGTCGATCATCGTGAACCAGCCCGTCGCCTGTTCGGACTCGCCGTAGGCATCGACCGTGGCCTCCTCGATCATCTCGGCGAGCCTGGCCTTGCTGAGGCGCGACGTACGTCCCCTCTTGTTGCGGTTGTCGGGGTTCATCGCTGTTTGCTCGTCGCCTTGCGTGCCCGCGGTTTCGCGTTGCGTCTTGAGGGCTCCGGGAGCTTGGCTGACTCGCCGGCGTCGCTCGGCTCGGCCATCGCGATGTGGCGCGCTTTCTCCGCGGCCGCGCGCACGAGAGGCGCGAGGATATCGGCCGGACTTGCATCGCCCTCCCAAGCAGCCGGCGCACCAAGCTGGCGCAGCACGGCGCCGTGGGTGACGGGCTCGTCGAAGCTGAAGTGCAAGGTCGGCAGCGGCTCACGCGGCTTGTCGTACTCCGCGACCTTCAGCTTGCCGAGCTTCACCGTCGGGACATTGATCGTCGCGGCCTCGGGCGACGCCTTCGACTTGCCCGCCTTCTTCGCGGGCGCCTCGCCGAGGCCACCACGTGCAGCGCGGAGCGCGTCGAGTACTTGGTCCTTGGTTCGTCCGCGCAGCTCGAAGAGCAGGTAGGGATCGCGGTCGAGCGCCTCGCCGAGCACGTAGTGCGTGGCCGCGACGTGCTTGCACGGGTCGCCCCAGTCTGGGCACGAGCAGCTCGTCCTGAGGTCGGCGCGCTGCTTCGGAAAGAGGCTCACGCCCGCCTCCACGAAGACCTCGTCGATCGCCTGCGGCATCTGGCCAGCGAGGAGCTCGGCCGAGAACTGCGCCTTCTTGGCCAAGCCGTCGATGGCCTTCTTCCAGGCAGGTGCGCTGAGCTCCGTGAGCTCGATCGTGATCTTGTACGGCGCCGCCCGCGAGCCGGTGACCTTGGCCGTGACCTTGCCGCCCTTGACGACGAGGTCGTGCGTGCGCCCCGTGCGTGCGTAAGTTCGGCCGCGTGCAAGGCGCGCGGAGTCGCCGCGCAGCACGTTCTCGAGCGCCTCGATCCAGCGCTGGCCCCACCAGGTGGTGCCGGCCTTCTTCATCCGAATGCCCCGCTCGGGCGGCGGCTTCTTCGGCGCGGACTCGTACCAGTCGGCGCGGCTCCACCGACTCATGGGTGCACCTCGCTGCGAACGCGTGCCGAGCGTGCCTTCGTGCGCGACTTCGCCGGTGCGGACGAACCCGCGTCATCGTCGTCGCCGTCCGCCACGGCTCCCTCGGACAGCGAGAAGAGGTCGCGCAGCTCACGGCCATCGAGCTCGGTGATCCACTGCTCGCCGGCGCCGACGACCTTCGACGCGAGGTCGCGCTTCTGATCGAGCAAGCGGTCGATCTTCTCCTCGACGGTGCCAGCGCAGACCAGCTTGTGGACCTGGACCGCGCGCTTCTGGCCGATGCGATAGGCGCGGTCTGTGGCCTGATCTTCGACGGCGGGGTTCCACCAGCGGTCGAAGTGGAAGACATGGCTTGCTGCAGTGAGGTTGAGGCCGGTGCCACCCGCCTTCACGGAGAGCACGAAGATGCGCGGTCCGTGCGGCTCCTCTTGGAAGCGGCGGACCATCTCGTCGCGCGCCTTCTTCGGCGTGCCACCATGGAGGAACACGACCTCGCAGCCGAGGTTCGCACTGAAGTGGTCGACGAGCTTGTCGCCCATCTCGCGGAACTGCGTGAAGACCAGCGCCTTGTCGCCGGCGGCCACGCCTTCTTCGAGCATCTCCGTCGTGCGCGCGAGCTTGCCCGAGCGCTTCGGGAGCGGGCCGCTCTCCCCGAGGTACTGCGCCGGGTGGTTGCAGATCTGCTTGGTGAACATGAGCAGCGCGAGCACGCGCCCACGCCGCTCGATGCCGTCCGACGACTCGATGCGCCGCAGCTCTTCGTCGACCACCGCCTTGTACAGCGTGGCCTGCTCGCGCGTGAGCGTGCAGACGACCTTCATCTCGTTCTTCGGGGGCAGGTCCTGGATGATGGTTGGGTCGCTCTTGAGGCGGCGCAGGATGAACGGCCCGACGACGCGGCGCAGGCGCGCGGCCGCGTCGTCGTTGCCGTAGCGCTCGATGGGTAGCGCGAAGTCCCTGCGAAACGCCTCGAGGGGGCCGAGCAAGCCTGGATTGGCGAACTCGAGGATGGACCACAACTCGGCGAGGCGATTCTCGACAGGCGTGCCCGTCAGCGCGAAGCGGTGGCTCGCGCGCAAGCCGCGTGCGGCCCGGGCGGTTGCCGAGGACGCGTTTTTGATGTTCTGCGCTTCGTCGAGTGCAGCCACGGACCATTCGATCCCCGACAGGAGCTCGGCGTCGCGGCGCAAGAGGCCATACGTGGTAACGACCAGCGTGCCCGGCTTCTTCGGGATGTCGCTCGCCGACTTCGCGCGCGATGTGCCGTAGTGGCGGACCACGTCGAGCGACGGGGCGAAGCGCTCGACTTCGCGCTCCCAGTTGCCGACGACCGAGGTCGGAGCGATGAGCAACGCTGGCCGCGCGTCGCGGCGGGCCTCGTCCTTGCGACGCAGGAGGAACGCGAGGAGCTGCATCGTCTTGCCGAGGCCCATGTCGTCAGCGAGGCATGCCCCGAGGCCGAGCGAGCCCATGGTGACGAGCCAGTTGAGCCCGCGTTCCTGATAAGGGCGAAGCGTCGCCAAGAGTGAACGAGGTGCGCCGAGCTCCTTGGCGCCGCCGTTTCGCAGGTGCTCCACCAGATCAGCCACGACGCCCGACGCGGTGACGGCGATCGAAAGCCCGCCCTGTCGCGCCTCGCCCGCGAGCACAGCCTGGATCGCCTCGCGCGTCGTCAGCTTCGATGCGCCACCGGCCAGGCGCTTCTGGATATCGCCGAGCTCGCGCGGGTCGATCGCAACCCACGCACCGCGAAACTGGACGAGCGGTGCCTTCTGCTTGGCGAGTGCGGCGAGCTCCCGCGCTGTCAGAGACTCGTCCCCAATGACGGCCTCCCAGTTGACTTGCAGGAGCTCGTCGAGCGCGAGCCCGGCCGTGCCGGCGACGACACCCGCGACCTTCTTACCGTTGCCGCCCACGCGCATGCGCAGACGGAGACGGCGCTGGCCGACGGCCGTGAGCTCGCCGGGCACGATGACGCCGAAGCCCGCCTCTGCCAGCAGAGCAGCGCCATCGCCGAGGAACGTCCACGCCGTAGCAGGATCAAGATCGACGGCCTCCGGGCGCGCCTCCTCGAGCGATTCCGCGAGCGCAGGAAAGAGCCGCGAGGCACGTCCGAGCGCCTCGAGCAGAGACTCCTGCGGATCGCGAAACGCGCGCCCGAGCTTCTCGAGGCTGCGTCCCTTCGTCTTCCATACGTCCGAAGCAGGAACGAGCAGGCTCGGATCGTCGGGCGACTGGAGCAGGAAGCGCAGCACGAACGGCTTGCCGTCGCCCACCGGCAGCTCGAGGCGGAAGCATGCGCGAAGCCGGTCGCGCGCGCCGAGGGCGGGTTCGCTCCAGCGCGCAAGCTCGTCCACCACGGAGCGCTCCGCGAAGCCGTCGGTCTCGAAGCTGCGCTGGGCACCGCCGAGTGCGGTGCGCCAGCGATCGGCCCAGCCGTCCGGCGCGGCTCGCGTGGTCTTCGCGCGTGAGGCGGGAAGCGACGGGCCTCCGCGCGCGGCGCGCACCAGCGCGTCGACGACGGCGTCGAGGTACGCACGTACGAGCGCGTCGGGCGCCCACACAGCGCCCGAGCGATCGCCTCCCACCGGCACTGCGTGCGCCGCAGGGGGCATGCTCTTGGCGATCGCCGCGACCTTCGCCGTATCCTCGCTCGCCGCGAGTGCCGCAGCCCAGCGCGCCTCGATGCGCTCGCCACGCCGTGAGATCGTCGGCACCACGCGCTCGCGGGCGACGAGGTCCATCGCGAGCTTGCTGGCCAAGACCCACGTCGCCACCGAACCGGGCAGGCTCGCGATGTCCGCAGCCGGCACGACCGCGAGCTTGGCCATGGTGTCGAACAGCGTCAGCTTGAGGCCCGAGGTGTCGGAGAGTCCCTCAGGGGCGACGAGGGTTGCTGTCCACGGTTCGCCACCCTGGCCGAGGGCCGGCACTCCGCGCGGCGCGGGTTCGGTGCCCCACAGGAACAGGGACTCGACGTCTGGCAGGTACACGAGCGGCATCGGCCGCCCTTATATGCCACATGGGACCCGCTCTCGGGGAGCCGAAGTCCCGGGCGGCCCGGGATTCAGGCGGCGCAGCCCGCCTCGAGCAGGCCGGCGATCGCCTTCTTGAGCATCGCCGTCCGGCTCTTGAACCCGAGCCGGCGCCACGCCTCGTCGAGGGCCTCGACCTCGGCGGTGGTCATGCGGAGCGGCAGGACCTTCACGTCGGCGACCTCGCCGGGCGCGCGCCGCTCGATCGGCCCGACGCGGACGCGGCCCTTCTGGGCCAGCCTCAGCTTCCACACGAGGTACGCCGAGTCCGAGGACCGGGTCTCGCGCCCGACGACTTCGCGGTACATCGCCTGGAGCTCGGCGACGGAGAGCTTGGTCAGCTTCACGTTCGGGGTCGCCTCCGTTGTCGTGGTGGCCTGTGTCGTCGGCTCCGCGATCGTCTGCTGCTCGCGGGCTTCAAGCGCGTCGCCGATCCTGCGCAGCAAGAAGGTCTTGTTCGGCGAGCGCGTGGGCTCGCCGACGATCTCGGCGAAGCGGGCCTGCAGCTCGGTGAGGCGCAGCTTGGAGAGGGACTCGAGGGTGCGGCGGGTGGTGCTGGTCATGTCGGGCTCCTTGGTGGTGGTGCCCGGCGCCGCCGCCGGACCACCCGGCGTGGTCACCGGGCGGGTCTGGGGCAGTGGGTTTTCAAGATGACCGCGGCGGCGCTCGCCGGTGAGCTGGGCCTACCCCTCTTCAGCATCCAGCTCGACGGGCTCATCACGAAGTACATGGGCGAGACCGCGGCCAAGCTCCGACTGGTATTCGACGCCATCCAGTCCACCCGCGGCGTGTACCTGTTCGACGAGTTCGACGCGCTCGGCGGGGAGCGCGGCTCCAAGAACGACGTCGGCGAGAGCCGCCGCGTGCTCAACTCGTTCCTGCAGTTCCTCGAGCAGGACGACTCCGACAGCATCGTGCTTGGGGCGACGAACCACGTCGGCTTGCTCGACCGCGCCCTATTCCGGCGCTTCGATGCGGTGCTCGAGTACTCGCTGCCCACCGAAGACATCGCGACCCGCGTGATGCGCGCGCGGCTGGCGCTCCTCGATACGAGCAACATCGAGTGGCACGCGGCGGCGAAGGCGGCAGCGGGCCTTCGCCACGCAGAGATCGCGATGGCCTGCGAGCAGGCTGCCAAGGACGCAATTCTCGACCACACCACGGCCGTGCGGGACACCGAGCTCGTGGCCGCGCTTGCGGAACGACGCAGTACGCACGCGTAGCGGGCGCCAGGAGGACTGACGCGTGGCCGCTCCTCGCAACCGCAAGCACATCCTCGTCCCCGGCCCACCGACGGCCGAGGAGTACAAGCCGCACGGGCGGAAGATCGACGTCACCAAGCCGGCGCCGCCGGCGAGCCGCGCGAAGCACGGCAAGGCGCTCGAACGCGCGCTCAAGGCCGCTGTCGTCGAGGCCAACAAGCGCCGCGACGAAGCCGGCATCGAGGTCCACGGCGCGGTGCCCGGGCTCTACGTGCAGTTCGAGAGCCAGCCCGACGTGCCGCTCCAGGTGTCGTCGCTCGAGGACTCGCGGCAGGGCATCGAGGTCGTCGCCGTCAGCCACTCGAAGACCGACGAGCCCGAGCCACGCCGCATCGAGCGCGCGACGGTATTCGTGCCCGACGGCAAGGTGAAGCACTTCCTCAAGCGCTTCGAGAGCTACTCGAAGACGACGCCGAAGAAGGAACGTGAACGCCGCTACGAGGACATGATCGATCCGGTCGCGACCCTCCGGCTTGCGACGCTTCGCGGCCTGTGGAAAGGTCGTCGAGCTCATCCTGACGCTGAAGCGTGAGAACCGCGCGTGGGGCCAGCGGCGCATCCGCGAGGAGCTGCGGCGCATGGGCATCCGCGTGAGCGAGCCGACCATCGCCCGCATCCTGAAGGAGAACGGGTTCTCGCCACGCCCGGGGAGGAAGCTCGACTTCGACCGCGTGAGGTCCACCGCGAAGGACGCGCTCTGGGCGCTCGACTTCTTCGCGGTGCAAACGGCGAAGGGCGTCTGGCTCCAGGCCCTCCTCATCATCGACGTGCACACCCGCGAGCTGCTCGACCTCCGCGTCCACGACGGTTGGGACGTCGACTCGGTGTGGACCATCCGCACCTTCAACGAGGTCTGCACCCGCGAGAAGCGCGCGCCCAAGGCCGTCGTCCATGACCACGGCACCCACTTCGCCGGGCAGTTCGCGCGCCAGCTTCGCGTTCTCGAGATCGAGGAAGAGGTCACCCACTGGGCTGCCGTCGATGAACTGCTACGCGGAGCGTGCCATCGGCTCCGTCCGCCGCGAGCTGCTCCGGCACATCCGCGTGGCCGACGCGAAAGAGCTGCAGTTCTACCTCGACGAGTACCGGCGCTACGCGAACACCGAGCGCCCCCACCAGGGCATCGACGGGCGCACGCCGGAGGAGTTCGTAGCCAGCAAGCCCGAGGCCGAGGTCGTCGACCTCGCCGACGTCCGCAAGCGCCGCCTCGAGCGCCGCCCGTACGCCAACGGCATTCTCCAGGGCTACGCCCTCGTGGCCGACGCCCCGCCCGCGAAGGCTGCCTGACCATGACACCCGCGGACCTCCACTTCGTGCCCTGCTTTGCGGACGGCGCGCAGGGGCGCCCGTTGTCCGCGCGCCGCGCCAGGCCCCCCCAGCCCGGGTTTTGGGCGCGCCTCGCGCCAACGTGGGCGGCCTGGTGGCGGCTGTCGATGGGAATCGGCGTCGTCGATGACGCCGCCGAGGAGGTTTCTTGGGATCTGGTTGGAGGCCTATCGACACGTGTTGACCACGCGAGGCGGCCCCCCCGGTTCTCGGGTCCCTCTCCGAACGCCGATCGGCGAGCGCGACGCCGACCTACGCAACGAACCTCCCGCCGAGACCCGCGGTCAACTCCGCGCACCGCGATCTTCCGCGGGCTCCCGCGCATTCGCGCGCGCTCGGCTCGACGGGGCGCGGTACCTCGCCGCAGCAGCCCGGTCCCGGAGGGGAGGGCGGTCGGGCGCCGGCTTCAGTGCGGGCCCGCGGCCGCCAGCTCCCGCTGAAGCACCCGGAAGTGCTCCAGCACGTGCTGGAGCGCGTGGTCCGAGACGAAGTCGAGCCCCTGCATGGCGCCCGCGGCCGCCGCGGCGGCCCGCTCGAACATGGCCTCCTCGTAGCCCTTCACGGCGCGGCTCCAGTCGGCGTCCGCCGCGAGCGCGAGCGCCAGCTCCGCGCCATCGAGCATCGCCATGTTCACGCCCTCGCCGGAGAAGGGCGGCATGACGTGGGCCGCGTCCCCGAGCAGCGTCACGCCCGGCCGGTGCGTCCAGCGGTGGCCCACCGGCAGCGCGATGATGGGGCGCGCGGCCATCGTGTCGTTGCTCGCGTCGATGAAGGTGAGCAGGGACGGCGCCCACCCCGGGAGCAGCGCCTTGAGTTGTTCACGGGCGCGAGCAGGGGAGGCCGTGTCCACGACGCCCTCGCGGAGCCGCGCCTCGGACACCCGGAACATGAAGTAGGCGCGCACGTGGCCGTGGCTGCTGCGCTGGGCGATGAGGCCCTGGCTCTTGCCGACCACGGAGAGCTTCCCGCGCGGGAGCAGCTCCGCGACCGCCGGGTGCCGCGTGTCCACGTCGTCGATTTGCAGCTCGATGAAGAGCACGCCCGTGAAGGTCGGCGTCGCCGGGGACACGAGCGGGCGGACCTTCGACCACGCGCCATCCGCGCCCACGACCAGGTCGAACGCGCCGAGCGTGCCCGCCGGCCCCGCGACGCGGTAGCGCCCGTCGGGCAGCGGCTCCACGGCGGACACCTTGCTCCCCCAGCGGATCCGCTCCGCGGGGAGGCTGTCCAGCAGGAGCGAGCGCAGCTGCGTGCGGTCGATCTCCGGCCGGTCCCCGTCGCTCGCCTCGTTGTGCTGGAAGTGGAGCGTCCCCTGGGAGTCGTAGAGGGCGTCCCCCTGGTCGTCGTACCGGGCGACGGCGTTGAACTCCGCCTCCAGCCCGGCCTCGCGGAGGGCGCGCAGCCCGGAGTCGCCGTGCAGGTCCAGCGAACCGCCCTGCGGACGGGCGAGCGGGTGCTCATCCAGCTCGAACACCGTCGCCGTGATGCCCCGAGTGGCCAGGACCCGGGCCAACGTCAGCCCGCCCGGTCCACCCCCGATGATTCCCACTGCCTGGGTCTCTTTCATAGCGTGCTATGTAAATCATGATAGGATGCTATGCAACTGACAGGGGCCGGCGAGGGGGCCGCCGCCGGGTCCGACGCGCGATGCGCCCGGGGGCCACGCGCGATGCGTGGAGCCCACGGCGCCCATGCCCCGCGCGGACGGTTCGCCTAACGTGCCGCCGCGTGACGGACACCTCCCGCAGTCCCGGGCGCATCGAGCTCGCGCGCTTTCTTCGCAGCCGCCGTGAGCGTCTGCGTCCGGAGGACGTGGGACTCGCCTCGGGTCCGCGGCGCCGCACGCCGGGCCTTCGCCGCGAGGAGCTGGCGCGGCTCGCCGACGTGGGCGTCAGTTGGTACACGTGGCTGGAGCAGGGGAGGGACATCCATGTCTCCGAGCCGCTGCTGGAGCGCCTGGCGGTCGCGCTCCGCCTGACGCCGACGGAGCGGCTGCACCTCTTCTCGCTGGCGCACGGCCGGCCCGCGCCCCAACCCGTGCGCGCGCCCGAGTCCGTCAGTGACGCGCTTCAACGCCTGCTCGATGCGCATCCGTTTCCGGCGCTGGTCTCCACGCGGCGGTGGGACATCCTCGCGTGGAACGCGCCGGCGACGGTCCTCTACGCGGACCTGGGACTCCCGGCCTCGGCTCCGGAAGCGCGCAACGGCTTGTGGGCGCTGTTCATGAACCCGGACCGGCGCGCGCGCATGCCGTCCTGGGAGGAGGCGGTGCGCCGCGCGGTCGCGGGCTTCCGGTTGGACGCCGCGAGGGCCGCGGACCGGTCCGGGTTCGACGCGCTGGTGGAGCAGCTCCAGGCCGCGAGCCCGGAGTTCGCGCGCCTCTGGCGCGAGCACGACGTGGTGGAGACCCCCTCCCTGGTGAAGCTGCTCATCCTCCCGGAGGTGGGGCCCATCGAGTTCGAGAGCGTCACGCTCACGTACTCGGAGCCCGACGGGCGGGAGGTGCGCGTGTCCTTCTATGCGCCGCGTCCCGGTCCCGACCTGGAGCGCGCGCGGGCGCTGTTCCTCCCGACCGCGTCCCCTGGTCCGGGCCGGCCGTAGCGCGGAGCCGCGTCACGGGCTGAAGCGGACGCCGGTCCACGCCTCGCTCGCGGTCCACAGCCGGTCGGCCCGCTTCGGATCCACGGCCCACTCCTTCACACCGCGCCGGAGGGTGGCGTCGGCGGGCGCGAGCGGAGCGATGTCGACGTTCTCGCAATAGACGCCGCCCCTGCCCGCGAGCCGGGGGCTGGTCGCGCACCAGACCGTGGTCGCCGCGCCTTGCTCGGGCGTCTTCAGCGGCTCCACCTGGTTGGAGTTTTCAATGGAGGCGCGGACCTCCTCCTCGGACATGGAGCGGACCAGCTCCGTGAGGACGCCGCCAGGGTGGACGGCGAACGCGCGCACGCCATGGGGCTCGCCGCGCGCATCGAGCCCGACCGCGAAGAGGATGTTCGCGGTCTTCGATTGCCCGTAGGCGACCCACTTGTCGTAGGGGCGCTGCTGGAAGAAGGGGTCCTCGAAGTCGACGTCCGCGAAGAAGTGGCCGCGCGAGGACAGGCACACCACGCGCGCGCCGTTCGCCTGCTTCAGCGCGGGCCAGAGCCGGGCGGTGAGCTGGAAGTGGCCCAGGTGGTTGGTGGCGAACTGCGACTCGAATCCGCGAGCGTCGCGAGTGAGCGGCGGGGCCATGATGCCCGCGTTGTGGATGAGCAGGTGCAGCGGCCGGCCGGACGCGAGGAAGCGCGAGGCGAACGCATCGATGGACGCCGGGTCGATGAGGTCCAGCGGTTCCAGCTCCACGCGCTCCAGTCCGGCGAGCGCGGCGCGGGCCTTGGCGGGGGTCCGGGCGGGGACGACGACGGTGGCACCGGCGGCATGGAGCGCGCGGGTGGTCTCCAGGCCGATGCCCGCGTAGCCGCCGGTCACGATGGCGACGGTGTTCTCCAGGCGGATGTCGCCCAGGGCCTCGCGCGCGGTGGTGGTGGCGCCGAAGCCGGAGTGCAGGGGCTGCTGTTTCGGGGTCATGGGCACAAGGTGCGGGACCTGAGTCCGCGGGAAAAGAGCGTCCCTTCATCCTATGAGTGGCACTCCCTGGATACGGAGCCCGGAGCAGGAGGACGGTGCATGGACATGACGAAGCTGCGGGTCGCGAGGCCGACCCGGGACCTGGCCGCGGTGGTGCGCTTCTACCGGGACGGCCTGGGCTTCGAGGTCCTGGGAGGGTTCGAGGTCCACGCCGGCTTCGACGGCGTGATGCTCGGGCATCCGGGTGCGCCGTATCACCTGGAGTTCACGGTGGAGCGAGGACACGAAGCGCCGCGAGCCCCCACCGAGGACCACCTCCTGGTGTTCTACGTGCCGGACCCGGAGGCGTGGACCGCGCGAGTCCACCGCATGGAGGCCGCGGGCTTCGCGCCGGTGCCATCGCGCAATCCGTACTGGGACGCGAGCGGGAAGACCTTCGAGGATCCGGACGGCTACCGCGTCGTGCTCCAGCAAGCCGCCTGGTCGCGCTGACGGCGGGCATCGAGGCGCGTTCCGCGTGGAGCGGCCGCGGCCGGATGTGCGCGAGGCCGGTGCCATCGAGTGGAGGCGTTCCCAGGCTCCGCCGCGCCGGTGGCCAGGAGGCGCGGTGTTCCACGTGGAACGTCCAGGCGAGGTGGGGGAGGGGAGCGCGGCGCGGTGAGCCGTGGTTCCGGCATCGCGCGTGTGAAGCCAACAGGCGGCTCCCGGGTGGCACCGTTCCACGTGGAACACGCGACGCCGGGAGGTCCATCGCTGGTCCCTGGTGTCGATGAGTCCGGGCCCGCGTGGAGCACCACGCGCTGGCCTGTGAACGCCGGCTCACGGAGCACCGAATTCACGCCGGTGTTCATGCGCGGGCATCCGTCGGGTCCTTGCGCCGCCGCATCGGTGAACCGGCCGTGCATGCGCGATGCACCCTGGGATGCGCGTCCAGCCATGGATCCACCGCGTGATGGGGAGCGCTGAAGTCGGGCGGAGCCATGGGAGGCGTGGGCTGAACGGTCGGCCGGTGTTCCACGTGGAACGCGGTCCGCAGCGGGTCCGTGCACGGGAACTGACGAACAGGCGTTGAAGCGACCGAAGTGACCTGTGGCTGTTTGGGGTGGCGGTTCGGGGGTTCGACCTGGAGCGCTCGATGGAGCGCAGGGGAGGGGAGCCGGCGCTCAGGCGGCCCCGCATGTTCCACGTGGAACACGTTCCCAGAAGGCGCTCACCCGGCTGCCCGAACTCCAGTTGCCGGCACGAAGGTCAGCGAAGGGGGACGCTGGGGAAGGGGATGAAGGGGGCGCATGAGCGGCTGTGCATGGGCTTTCACGGTCCTGACCGCGAACCGTGAGCACGGGATCCGAACCGCGTTCCGCGACACAGGTCATGGCGGGTGGAGGCAGGCTGAAGTGGAGGGCAGGAAGTCGCGGGCTGGCCGGCTCTTCTTCAAGGACTGCGTGAGTCACGCGCGCTGGAAGTGGCAGCGGCACCTGCCGCGCAGCGACCCTGACGTGTGTTCCACGTGGAACACGCCGCTGGATCCCAGCGCTTCGATGCACCTTGGTTCGCGAACCCGGAGGGGCCCTGCTTGGGGTTGAGCGCGGTCGCGAAAGCCCAACCGTGTTCCACGTGGAACGGCTGGCTTGAAGCAGGACCTCCCTGCGCGTTGGCACCACATGTCATGGGGGCATGGATGCGAAGGCATGTTCCACGTGGAACGCCCTCACGTGGATGAGGCGCATGGGTGGGTCACGACATCATCGTGCAGGGGCGCGCTGTTGATGGTGGAGCATATGGCCGCGAAGGCGTGTTCCACGTGGAACATCCGGCGTGGATCCACCGCCTCGCGGTCCCGTGGTTCGTGAGCCGTGCGGGATCGCTCCGAGGTTCAACGCGCTCGGGGATGAGAAGGCGTGTTCCACGTGGAACGGTCTGGTGGTTCCACCGTCTTCAAGCCCCAGGGCTCGCGAACCGCGCGATGCGCTGACTTGAGTTGGGTCGAGGAAGCACGCAGGTGTTCCACGTGGAACGTCCTGATGTGGAGGACATGTCGCGGCGAGCAGGAACGCGACGCGGATCCCTGGGCTTCGCTGAAATGGCGCGTGGAGGCATGGCCGTGTTCCACGTGGAACGCGCCGGTGAATCAAACAGCCTTGCGGCACCGTGATTCGCATGGTGCGCGGGACCGTTCGTCCAGCGGATCGTGTTCGTGGATGCGTGAGCGTGTTCCACGTGGAACGACTGGATGAAGAAGCGTGTTCGCGGGTCGGCGTGGGCCTGTGAGGGAGCCATCGGCTGGGGCGCCGTGGTTCGCGCCAGTTGATGGACCGTGCCTCAACGCACGCCCCCTGATGGCGTGAACGTGTTCCACGTGGAACGACCTGACGGAGCCCTTTCGCATGGCGCATGAGTGCGCGAGTCGTCCAGGGTGGAGCGTGTTCGCGAAAGCATGAGCGCGCTCCATGTGGAGCGCCTCGCTGGACCACCTGCCTCGCGGTGCCGGAGTCCACGCAGGTCGTTGGCTGAATGGGTTCGCGGAAGCACGTGCGTGTTCCACGTGGAACGGCCTGCATGGCTGGGCCCGACCGTCCTCGGATGACCGGGCTCCGAAACGCGCCGCCGTTCCTCGGCGTGGTGGTGCTCGCATGCGCGAGACGCTGTTCAGGCGGAGCGGCTCACCGCCGATGCGCTGCCTGCGCTGAGTGGGGTCCGCGAGCTACGTCGGTCGGTCTTTCCCAACGCGCGTTCGTGCAGGTGTGAGCGCCCTTCAAGTGGCTTGTCTTCGATGCGCCGCCGGCGTCGGGTAGGGGCCGCGTGAAGCGTGGCCAGACCTTCGCGGCAAGGTGCTCGTTCATCTGCGGGCACCGCCAAATGGAGTGGCTCGTCTTCGATGCGCTGACCGCGTTGGGGAGGGGCTGCGTGAAGCGTGGTCGGACCTTCGCGGCGCGGTGTCCGGGGATCCGCGAGCGCCCTTCAGATGAGGCGCCCCACTTCCGATGCGCAGACCGCGTTGGGCAGGGCGCGCGAAGCGCTGGTCGGACCTTCGCGGCGAGGTGCTCGCATCCGCGCGACGCCGTTCACGTGAAGGGGCCGCGTTCGCATCGCGGTGCTCATCCCGGTGGAGGCGCTCGCCATGAGGCAGCACCCGCCGACGTGGTTCGCGAAGAGCACTGGCGCGAAGCCCGCCACGGCATCGCCCGGGTTCCACGTGGAACGCCCGGCCGGTCATGGCTGGGGCTCACGCATCCCATGGTCTCGTCACGGCCCGGGGCTCAGCCGAGAACCCGATGCTCCGTTGCCCGCGATGACGAGGCCCTCAGCGTGCATCGTGTTCCATCTCCACCGCGCGGCTTCGGGAACAGGAGCCTCCGCCGCGCAACGGGTGCCCGTCGCTTCGATGCCGGTCCCTGGTGGAAGCCCGCGGTCCGCGTCAGTTGGGGCCACCCGCGAACCCGGTCACCGGATCCCGGGTCCACACGGATGCCAGCCCGACGATGGCAGCCATGCCGCCCGCGGCGACCTGCGCACCCCATGCGGCACCATCCGCGAACCACTCGAACGCGCGGACCCGCTGGAGGCCAACGACGGGCTCGCCCATCCAACGGGGAGGCGCCGTACCGCGCGCTGCTTCCTCGCCACCGCGAATCCAGAACCCTCGACCCGAAGTCACCGAACCAGCTTCAGCTCCGCCACCCGCCTCACGGACCCGGACCAGAAGCCGAGCCCTCGCCGGCCCCGGCCCGCGCGACACCCACGCGCCTCACGACCCCGCGCGGCCCACCTGTTCCACGTGAAACGCGGACCCGCGAATCGCTCGGACCCGCTGCGCGAACTCCACCGCGAGCGACCCCCTGAAAAACCCAACACCCTTCCGCCCTGCACGGAATCAGCGCCGGCAAGCAGCCAGGCAGGCACGCGCGGCCACCCCCAACCGCGCGAATTCCCAGCCCTCACACCCCCACCCACGGGCCCCCGAGCGAGGGGCCGGGCACGGCCCCGGGGCCGGCTTGGATGGGAAATTGATCCGTCCTCGACCCCCGTGCTAGCTGCCTGATCAGGCCCCGATTCGCGCGCACGTCCGCGCGAACCGCGGGCGGGGCCCTGGCGTCAGCCGGGGCGAGAGAGGATGGGCCACGTGGGTCGTATCATCTGCATCTCCAACCAGAAGGGCGGCGTGGGCAAGACCACCACCGCCATCAACCTCGCCGCGAGCCTCGCCTCCGCGGAGCGCCGCACCCTGCTGGTGGACATGGACCCCCAGGGCAACGCCGGCAGCGGCCTGGGCCTCAAGCGCGAGAACCTCACCGGCACCGTCTACGACGCGCTCCTCGGCGGCCGCCCCGCCTCCGAGCTGGTCCACCCCACCGAGCTGCGCTTCCTCCAGGTCATCCCCGCCACGCCCGACCTCACCGGCGCGGAGGTCGAGCTCGTCAACCAGGAGCGCCGCGAGTTCCGCCTGCGCGAAGCCCTGCTGCCGCTCAAGGACAAGTACGACTACATCATCATCGACTGTCCGCCCTCGCTCGGCCTGCTCACGCTCAACGCGCTCGTGTCCGCGGACTCCGTCCTCATCCCGCTCCAGTGCGAGTACTACGCGCTCGAGGGCCTGTCCCAGCTCACGCACACCATCGACCTGGTCAAGCAGGGGCTCAACCCCTCGCTGAAGATGGAGGGCATCCTGCTCACCATGTTCGACGCGCGCGCCAACATCGCCCACCAGGTCGTGGACGAGGTGCGCGGCTACTTCAAGGACCAGGTCTTCCAGGCCGTCGTGCCGCGCAACGTGCGCCTGTCCGAGTGCCCGTCCTTCGGCAAGCCCATCATCCTCTACGACATCAAGTCCAAGGGCTGCGAGAGCTACCTGGCCCTGGGCCGCGAGCTGATGCGCCGGGACTCCCCCAAGCCGTCCAAGCGCCGGGTCGCCTGACCGGCCGCCTCCTTAATAGAGAGCTGTGAATGGCGGGACCGGGTGCCCGGTTCGCCGTGAAGCGTCGATAGGCCCATGCGCGCCGGCCCCACGCCGGCGCGGGGAGTTCCCAACCGCCGTGCAGAAGAACGCAGACACCCAGAAGCGCGCCCTCGGCCGGGGCCTCTCCGCCCTCATCCCCCAGGCCGCGCCGGCCCCCGCCGCCCCGCCGCCGAAGCCCGGCGTGCTCAAGCTGGCCATCGAGTCCATCCACCGCGACCCGCTCCAGCCCCGCCGCCACTTCGACGAGACCAGGCTCCACGAGCTCACCGAGTCCATCAAGGCGCAGGGCCTGCTCCAGCCCATCCTCGTCCGCAAGAACCCGAACAAGGGCGGCGACGGCTACCTCATCATCGCGGGCGAGCGCCGCTGGCGCGCGTCCCAGGCCGCGGGCCTGAAGGAGATCCCCGCCATCGTGCGCGAGGTCACGGAGGCCGAGTCCTTCGAGCTGGCCCTGGTGGAGAACCTCCAGCGCGCGGACCTCAACCCCATCGAAGAGGCGGACGGCTACCGGCGCCTGGTGGACGAGTTCAAGCTCACGCAGGAGCAGGTGGCCCAGAAGGTCGGCAAGGAGCGCTCCACCGTCGCGAACGCGCTGCGCCTGCTGGCCCTGCCCCCGGACGTGAAGGCCATGGTGGCGGACGGGTCGCTGTCCATGGGCCACGCGCGCGCGCTGCTCGGCGTGCCCCGGCTGCCGGAGCTCCAGAACCTGGCGAAGCAGGTGACGGAGAAGAAGCTGTCCGTGCGCGACACGGAGCGGCTGGTGCAGCAGGGCCGGTCCGCGAAGGGCGGCAAGGACTCCGGGAAGCCGGCGCCCAAGGTGAGCCCCCAGGTGAAGTCGCTCACCGAGGAGTTGCAGCGCCGGCTGGGCACCAAGGTTCGTCTAACGGAGAAAAGCCCGGGAAAAGGCACCCTCGAAGTCGACTTCTTCTCCTACGATGACCTCGACAGGCTGTTGAAGCTTCTGAGGAAGGAGTAGGGCGTGGCGCTCCTTGGCGGGAAGAAAGACGAAGCACCCAGCAAGCCCCTGTTCAAACGGGAGGAGGATTTCGTGTCGACGCGTCCGGGTGAGGTTCACACGCTTCTGGGCAAGGGAAGCGAGTTCGAGGGGAAGCTCACCTTCGAAGGTCAGGTTCGAATCGACGGCAAGTTCAACGGGCAGATTGTCACCAAGGACGTGCTCGTCATCGGTGACGGCGCCCGCGTGCAGGCGGAGATCCAGGCCGGCACCGTCATCATCAACGGCACCGTGGAAGGCAACGTGCGCGCCACGCAGCTCATCGAGCTGAAGCAGCCGGGCCGCGTGAAGGGCAACCTGGAGACGCCGTCGCTCTCCATGGACCGCGGCGTCATCTTCGAGGGCTCCCTCAAGATGGAGAACCTGGGCAAGGGCGGCAACCCGCCTCCTCCCGGAGAGAAGAAGTAACGGTGCGCGTCCTCGCGTCCAGCGCGCGGAGGGCCTCGGGGCTCGTGGGCCTCGGGGTCGTCTCGCTCGGCGTGCTCCTGGGAGGTGGCTGCAAGGGCTGCCAGGAGGAGACGCCGTCCGTCGGGAGTCTGACGGAGGACGCGGGGCTGCGCTCGGGCGTGAAGGTGCCGCTGCCGCCGGGCTGGTCCGCGCAGGTGGCCACCGACGGCAGCTTCCAGGCGGGCCCTCCCGGCCGCCCGGTGCTGCGCGTGGACCTGAAGCCGGGGCAGGGGGAGCAGATGCCCTCCTCGGAGCGGCTGGCGGACACCGTCCGTCAGCAGATGAAGCACTTCACGCTGTCCCTGGATCAGGAGGAGGACACCCCGTCCTTCGCCCTGCTGCGCGTGACCATGGCCCCGTCCCTGGCGGACGGAGGGCTGGGCCCGGAGGCGCCCGCGTTCTTCGGCGCCCGGCGCGTGGCGGACGACCTGTTCCTCTGCGCCAGCATGCCCGGCGCCACCAGCGAGGAAGTCCGCCTGGCCACCGAGGCCTGCCGTACCATCCAGATCCAGGCCGCGCCCCGCTGAGCGTCCCCAGGCGGGCCGCGGCCTCCTCGGCGGAAAGGAGCGCGGGAAACCCCATGGACGACTGGCGCCAGAACCTCATCGACGACGCGGAAGGCATTGGCGAGCTGCTCGCGCGCACCCGGCGCGTCGCCGTGCTGGGCATCCGTCCGGAGGCCCAGGCGGACAAGCCCGCGCACGCCATCCCGAGGTTCCTGAAGGACCACGGCTTCACCGTGCTGCCGGTGCCCACGCACGGCGAGCAGGGGAGCATCCCGGGCGAGCCCGTCTCCGCGTCGGTGCAGGACCGCTGCATGCGGGTGGAGTGGAAGAAGCGCCACCCGGACGCCCGATAAGCGACAGCGGCGGGGACCCTGGGAACGTTCTGCGCGGGCCGGGTGTCCCCATTACGTGAGGAGCGAGGGGTTTCTGGCGGCTGCGACTGAGAGGGGATGGACTTCGGGCCCGGCCCGGAGTGCAATTCCGTCCATGCTCCATCAGCCGAGGTCTCCAGGACTTCCCCAAAGCCGTCTGACTTCCTAACCTTGGCTTCCCGGCCTGTGTCGGGCGCGAGCCCGTCCCAGGTCTTCACGCAGTGCCCCCTCGTAAGGAGTCCGCGCATGACGCTCACCGAGATGCTTCCCCTCCCCCTGGCCGCCGTGGAGATCGGGCCCCTGGGTGAGCAGCTAGCGGCGGCGGGGGGACTGGTCATCACCGCGGCCGCCGCGCTGTGGGCCGCGTGGACCCGCCCGGCGCAGCAGCCGGCCCCGGTGCCGGTGCCCGCGCGTCGCGACCCGCCGCGCCGCCGCTAGGCCGCTCGCCGCACCCGTCGTCGCCGTCCGACCCGGGCCCCGGCCCGGCGCCCCCGAAGCGCCGGGCGGCCCTCCGCCTCAGCGCTTCATCGCCAGCGACAGCGCGAAGTCTCCGTCCGCGTCCGTCCACCACGCGGCCAGGTCGAGGCCCGCGTCGCCAAGCTCCGCCTGCACCTGCTCGCGACAGAACTTGCAGCTCACCTCCGTGCGCAGACATTCGCCCGCCGCGAACTCCACGCGCCGCCCCAGCTCCTTCAGCCACACGGACTGGGCCTTGCGCGAGATGAGCCGCATCTCGATCCACCGGTTCGCCTCGTCGAACGGGGCCAGGTGCTCGAAGGCCTCCGGGTCGAAGTCCCCGTCCAGCTCGCGGTTGAGCACGCGCAGCACGTTGCGGTTGAAGTCCGCCGTCACGCCCGCGCCGTCGTTGTAGGCGGCGAAGAGGCGCTCGCGGTCCTTGAGCAGGTCCGTGCCCAGCAGCAGCCCGTCCCCGGGCTTCAGGCCGGACGCCAGCTCGCGCAGGAACAGCGCGCGCTGCGCGGGCTTCAGGTTGCCGATGGTGCCGCCCAGGAAGGCGATGAGCCGGCGGCCCCCGCCCGGGATGCGGCCCAGGTGCTGCTCGAAGTCGCCCACCACGGCGTGCACGGCGATGCGCGGGTACTCGCGCGCCAGGCCTTCCGCGGCCTTGCGCAGGAAGGCCTCGCTCACGTCGAAGGGCACGAAGCGCTTCAGCTGTCCGGCCGCGTCCATCGCGTCCAGGAGCAGGCGCGTCTTCTCGCTGGTGCCGCTGCCCAGCTCCACCAGCGTGTCCGCGCCGCTCAGCCGCGCCACGTCGTCCGCGTGGGCGTGCAGGATCTCCCGCTCGCGGCGCGTGGGGTAGTACTCCGGCAGGCGGGTGATGTCGTCGAAGAGCTGGCTGCCGCGCTCGTCGTAGAGCCACTTGGGGCTCAGCTCCTTGGGCCCGTGGAAGAGCCCCGCCAGCACCTCCGCCCGCAGCGCGCGCCGCGCGTCCCCGGGCTGCACGTGGACGTCCACCTTCACCCCCGGCGACGCGTACGCCTCCGCGGTGTCTGCCTCGCCCTGCTCGGTCCTCATCCTCATGTGGCCCTCACCTCACGTCGCGTGCACAGCGGAAGCCGGCGAAGATCTGCCGCCGGATGGGGAAGTCCCAGTTGCGGAAGCTGTTGCGCACCGCCACGGGCGCGCTCGCCCAGGCGCCGCCGCGCAGCACCTTGGACGCGTTGCCGAAGAAGACCTCCGAGTACTCGCGGTACGGGAAGGCCCGGAAGCCCGCGTACGGCTGGAAGTCGCTGGCGGTCCACTCCCAGACGTCGCCCAGCAGGCCCCAGACGCCGTCCGCGCTGCGGCCCGCCGGGTGGCTGCCCACGGGGGACGGCCCCCAGCGCGTGCCGCCCAGGTTGGCGTGCGCGTGCGTGGGCGCCGGGTCTCCCCACGGGTGCGCGCGGGAGACGCCGTCGCTGCCCTGCGCGGCCTTCTCCCACTCGGCCTCCGTGGGCAGGCGCTTGCCGGCCCACCTCGCGTACGCGTCCGCCTCGTACCAGGACACGTGTTGCACGGGCTCGTCCTTGGGCAGCGGCTCCACCGCGCCGAAGCGGCGGCGCAGCCAGGCGTGGTTGCCCTGCGGACTCCAGAAGAGCGGGTGGCGCAGCTTCTCCGCCTGGAGCCACTCGAAGCCCTGGGGGTCCCACCAGCGCGCGTCCTCGTAGCCGCCGGACTCCACGAACACGAGGAAGTCCCCCGTGGTGACGGGGTGCGCGTCCAGGAGGAAGGGCGCCACGTCCACGACGTGCCGGGGGCGCTCGTTGTCGTAGGCCCACGCGTCGTCGCTGCCCAGGCGCACCGGGCCGCCGGGGATGAAGACCTCGTGCTGCGGCACCGCGCCGGGCCGGGGCCGGTGCGACGCCAGCGGGTGGTACTCCACGTGCGTCATCAGCTGCAGCGTGGCGGCCAGCGTCTCCGCGTGCTGCTGCGCGTGCTGCGCCACCATGCCGAAGACGAAGCCGCCCGCGAGCAGCGGAGCCGCGCTGTCCTCGGGCAGCGTCTCCAGGTGCGCGCCCACCGCCGCGCGCACGCGGGTGGCGTAGGCCCAGGCGGCCTCCGGCTCCAGCATGGGCAGCGTGGCGCGGGTGCTGCGCGGGTGGCGGAAGGCGTCGTAGATGGCGTCGAACGCGGGATCCGTGAAGGCCGGGGCGCCCAGCGCGCGCAGCAGCCACTGCTCCTCGTAGTTGGCCACGTGGGCCACGTCCCAGACCAGCGGGGACATGAGCGGCGAGTGCTGCCGCATCAGCTCCGCCTCCGGCAGCGGCGCGAGCATCGCCTGGAGGCGCTCCCGTCCCGCCTCCAGCTCCCGCCAGGCCCGGGCCTTCCACGGCGCGGCCTCGCGGGCACGGGCGCCTCCCTGCTCGTTGCTCCTCAGCGACATGGTCGGCCCAAGGTAGGAAGGGGCTCCGGAACCCGCTAACCCCCCGGGCTCCCCAGGTGTGAGGGACCCGTGAGGGAGCACACGTTTGCGAGCCTGCCTCCCCTCCACGGTGAGGCCGTGTCCTGGCGGGCTGTGGGGTCTCTGTCCGGGGAGTCTGGAGCCGACAGTTCGTTTCTGTCCAAAGGATTTTGCCCGAGCGTGGTGCCGCACCTCGTCGAGCCTCAGGGGCGACGGCGCTGGCGGCGGGCCTGGAGCCGGTCCATCAGGTGGAGCAGGTCGAACCGGGGCGGCAGCCGCCACCGGCGCCACATGGCGGCCAGCCGCAGGAGGCTGGCCCCGGCGATGGCGGCGGCCTCGGCCAGCGGCGCGGGCACCTCCAGGCCCACCCGGAGCGCGGCGTAGAGCAGGCCGCACAGCAGCGCGACGGTGGCGTACAGCTCGCCCGGGGAGACCAGCGCGGTGCGCTCGCCCAGGAGCACGTCGCGGATGACGCCCCCTCCCACGGAGGTGACCATCCCCAGGAACACCGCGGACGGCAGGGGCAGCTGGAACACGAGCGCCTTCTCCAGCCCCAGCACCACCCACATGCCCAGCAGCAGCGCGTCCACCACGTCCAGCGCCCGGTGCAGCCGGGACAGCCACGGCGAGAAGAGGACGGCCAGCACCGCGCACGCGGCCACCGCCAGCAGGTAGCGCGACGAGCGCAGCGCCGTGGGCGGCTCCTGCGCGAGCAGCACGTCCCGCAGCATGCCGCCCCCCACGCTGGTGCAGATGGACAGGGCCAGCACCGCCATGGCGTCCAGCTCCCGCCGCAGCGCGTGCAGCGCCCCCGACAGGGCCCCCAGCCCCACCGCGCCCAGCTCCAGGTAGACGGGCAGCGTCAGCATGCGCCGCCCACCCTCCCAGAGCGGGTGCCCCGCCCCAAGGGGGCCACCCTCCAGGGCCGGCCATCTGTCCACCAGTTGTCGGGGTATCCAGGGAAGGCGTGTCCGCGTGGGGGAGGGGGTCTCTATGCTGCGGGGCATGGTCCAGCCCGCGCCGAACAAGCCCGTGCTCGTGGTGGAGGACGACGAGGATGCTCGCGCCGCCATCGCCGAAATCCTGGAAGCCGATGGCTACGAGGTGGCCGTCGCCGCCAATGGCCGCGAGGCCCTGGACGAGCTTGAGCACCTGCCCCCGCCGAGCCTCATCCTGCTGGACCTGCGGATGCCGGTGATGGACGGCCCGGAGTTCCTGCGCCACCTGCGCGCGGACTGGCCCCGGCTGAGGGCGGTGCCGGTGCTGCTGCTGTCGGGCGTGGGCGCGGAGGTGCTGCCGGACACGGGGGGCCTGCTGAAGAAGCCCATCATCCCGGACGAGCTGCTGGCCACCGTGGGCCGGCTGTCCGGCCGGAGCGCCTGACGCGCCAGGGCCCTCGGGGGCCCGGGCCGGGCGTGTCAGCCCAGCCGCGTCACCGCGAGCAGCGTGAGCGTGCTGGCGCGCGGGTCCTTCTCATAGAGGAGCTCCAGGCCGTGGCCCTCCATGCGGTGCCGCGCGGGTCCCGCCACCGAGTCGTGGCTCTTCGTCCGCTCCGCCAGTCGCGCCAGGGCCTGTTGCAGGGCCTCGAAGGCTTCGGCGGACATGCGCCCCACCTCCCGCCACGCGGGCGGCGCGTAGTGGACTCGGTACGGCAGGACCAGGCGGTTTCTTGCGGAAGACTGGGACACGGGTTCGGTTCCTCGACACCCCTTCGCCCTTGCGAACCGCGTGCCTGCCTGTCAGTCCCGGGAATTCCGGGCACTTTCACACTGGGTCCTCCGTGACGTCTGAAGAAGTTACGGTCCAGCGGGAAACGAGGGGGAAGAAATGACTGCCCGTATGGCGGGCCCGGAAGAGGGGTGAAGAACCCTTGTCCGCCCGCCCGGGTGGGGCTGGGGCGGGCCCGGGGGGCGGGGTGGCTGCCCCCTTCCGCCGGGGGTGCGCAGCGTTGAACAGACGGGCCCGCTTCCGGCGCCCGTGCGCGCCCGAGGAGGCAGACCCATGGCACGGCGGACTCCCACTCCCTGGTCGGTGACGAACGGGCTGTTGTTCGGCCTGGCGGCGGGCGTGTTGCTGGCGCTCGCGGAGACGGCGCTGGCGGTGGCGGCGGGGGAGGGGCCGCTCACGCCGGTGCGGATGAGCGCGGCGGTGGTGCTGGGGTCGCCCGCCTTCACGCCGCAGGTGTCCACGGCGGTGGCGGTGGCGGTGGGGCTGGGGGTGCACCTGGTCATCGCGGCGGGCTGGGGGGGGGTGTACTCGCTGCTGGACGCGATGCTGCCGGTGGACGGCCGGGGGCGCTGGGAGTTCCAGGCGGCGGTGGGGATGCTCTTCGGCATCTTCGTGTGGCTGGTGGACTTCCAGCTGCTGGCGCGCGGCTACTTCCCCTGGTTCCTGAGCGTCCCCCAGTTCCTCCAGATTGTGTGGCACGCGGTGTTCCTGGGGCTGCCCATGGCCCTGCTCTTCACCGCGGCCGAGCGCCGGCGCGCGCCCGTGCCCGAGCCCACCCCTTGAAGTAAGGTGACAGGACACGACCTTCAGGGTTATGTCGCACCCTCGGTGCCATGGAGGCGCCTGGCACCGGGGACGGGCAAGGGCATGGACACGGAACTGGCGGGAATCCTCGGCGCGGCGGCGCGGAGCGTGCGGGTGAAGCTGGGCCTGACGCAGGCGGATGTGGCGGACCGCATCGGCATGGCGTCGGAGGTGTATGGCCGGCTGGAGCGCGGCCACATGCTGCCGAGCGTGCAGAACCTGCGCCGGCTGTGCGTCGTCCTGAACATCCCGCCGCACGCCCTGCTGGGGTTGGGGGAGGAGTTCGCGGCGCCGCCGCCGAAGGAGCGGTCCCGGCCGAGGGCGGAGGAGGACGGGCCGGAGATGCGGCGGCTGATGCGCAACCTGCGGCGGCTGACGCCGGTGCAGCTGAAGCTGATGAACCTGGTGGCGTCCGCGATGCAGCAGCAGAAGAAGAAGCCCTGAGGGGGCGCGGCGTTAGACTGGGCCCACCATGGTCGAAGAGCTGGTGCGAAGGCTGGGTCTCAAGCCCCATCCGGAGGGTGGCTACTACCGGGAGACCTACCGGGCGGCGTTCCAGGTGCAGACGCTGCGGGGGCGGAGGTCGGCGGGGACGGCCATCTACTACCTGTTGCAGCGGGGCGAGTTCTCCGCGTGGCACCGGGTGGTGGGGGCGGACGAGCTGTGGCTGTTCCACGACGGGGACCCGCTGGCGTTGCACCTGGTGCACGAGGACGGCCGGCTGGAGACGGCGCTGCTGGGCCGGGACGTGACGCAGGGGCAGCAGCCGCAGGTGCTGGTGCCGGCGGGGGTGCTCCAGGCGGCGGAGCCGCTGGGCACGTACACGCTGGTGGGCTGCACGGTGTCGCCCGGCTTCGAGTTCGCGGACTTCGAGCTGCCGGAGGCGGAGGCGCTGGTGGCCCGCCACCCGGCGCACGAGGCGTTGCTCAGGAGGTTCGCGAAGCCCGGCCCGCGCTGACGGCTCACCCGTCCTGGGGGCCGCGGGTGCGCTTCCACAGCTCGCGCAGCAGGATCACCCCGAACTGCGAGTCGTTGAGGATGTACCGGCGCCACAGGCGCTTGGGCTCGTGGGTGAGGCGGTAGAGCCACTCGAAGCCGGCCCTGGCGATCCACTGGGGCGCGCGCTTGGCGGTGCCGGCGATGAAGTCGAACCCCGCGCCGATGCCGATGGCCACCGTGGGCCCCAGCTTCTGGGCCACCTGGGAGATCCACACCTCCTGCTTGGGGCTGCCCAGCGCGACGAAGAGCAGGTGCGGGTCCTTCTCCCGGATGCGCGCGACGATGGGGTCGTTCTGCGCGTCGCCCGCGTCCAGGCTCACCATGGGCGAGTCCCAGCCCACGACCTCGATGCCCGGGTACTCCGCCTGGAGCTGCCTGCCCACCTTCTCCGCGACACCGGGGCCCGCGCCCAGGAGGAAGATGCGCCACCCGCGCTCGGCGCCCCGCTTCACCAGCGGGAGGATGAGGTCGGAGCCGGCGATGCGCTCCGGCAGCGGCACGTCCAGCATGCGCGACGCCCAGACGATGGGCATCCCGTCCACCACCGCAAGGGTGGCCCTGGCGTACGCGTCGCGGAAGCGCGTGTTCGTCTCCGCCAGCACGACGTGGTCCACGTTGGCGGTGAAGACGTAGCCGCCCTGGTGCGCGTCCACCAGCTCGCCAATGGCCGTGACGGCCTCCGGGAAGGTGAACGGGTCGATGCGGAGCTGGCCGATGTTCAGGCGCGGGCGGGGGGAAGCGGCGGCGGGGGCGGGTGCGGGTGCGGTGGTCAAGGCGTCGGTCTTCACTTCACCGTGAGGTCCAGCACGGTGATGGAGTAGGGGGGAAGGCGCTGCGAGAGGGACTGCTCGGCCTGCTTGCCGGTGGCCTGTTCGGTGAAGCCGCCCGGCGCGCCCGAGTACCCCAGGACGCGCACGGTGTTGAGCGCGCCGCAGCCCTTGAGCTCCAGCTGCGCCTGGGCGGCCTGCTCGGGGTCGAAGTTGAGCAGCACGGCGGTGAGCTTCTTGCCGGACGCGTCGCGGGACGCGAAGAGGCTGGTGCCCTCCGCCGCGGTGGTGGACAGGCCGTTGTCCTGGAAGCGGCCGCCCTTGCCGTCGAAGTCGCGGTACGCGCGGAACGCCCAGAACGTGGGGCTGTTCTCCGCCGGGTACTGCCAGAAGAACGCGGCCGTGAGCCCCTGCTGCCCGAAGCGCCCCAGGGCCTCCGCCTGCGCCAGGCCCCCGCTCATGTGCTTCATGGCGCCGAAGTTGTACTCGCCAATGGACAGGCCCCGGCCGGGGTAGTTCTCCGCGATCCACTGCTTCACGCGCGGGATCAGCTGGATGGGCTCGCCAATCCAGGACTCGTCCTTGTACGTCGGATCCCACAGCGCGCGCGTGGAGCGGATCCGCCGCGCGTTGGTGTCCGGATCCGTGGCGCCCTCCAGGCCCAGCCCCACGTGGGTCTGCGGGTAGAAGTGCACGTCCACCACGTCCAGCAGGCGCACGCCGGTCTTCTTCTCGTGGTCGCGCAGCTCGCGCAGGTACCAGGGCAGCAGCGGCACGTCGCCGTGCGCGCGGCGGTCGGTGTATGGCGGGCGGCCCGGGGCGAAGTCCGCGGCGGACCAGAAGAAGTTCGTCCAGCCCCACTCCGCGGGCCCGGCGATGACCGCGTCCGGATCCGCGCGGCGCACGGCGGTGCCGTAGTCGATGGTGCGCTTGAGCAGCTCGTCGTAGCCGAGCGGCTCGGGGTGCACGTCCCGGTGCGTGGAGCTCCAGAGGGCGGGCTCGTTGTCCAGGATGTACATGTTCACGTCGCGCCTGGCGGCCTTGAGGGACTTCACCCACTCGGCGATGAACTCCGGCGGGGCCTGCACGCTGGTGGTGGTGGGCGCGCCGGGCACCAGGGGCGTGCCGTCGCGGCGCACGCCGTTGCCGCCCGCGGGCTCCGCGTCGTCCTGGGCCTGCTGCGGGCCGAACTCGGAGACGGGGAAGCCCACGGAGGTCGTGTCCTTGGCCACCCAGCCGATGAGCGGCAGCGTGAGCGCGGACCGCACGTGGTGCTGGCGGTTGGACTCCAGGAAGTCCTCCGCGCTGAAGCCCAGCGGCACGTTGCGGAAGTACCAGTCGTTGCCGGTGTTCCACGCGCGGCCCAGCTTCCAGTTGTAGCGGGACGTGGGGTTGCCGCCCCAGCGGCGGATGGTGGCGCCCAGCTTCCACTGGTGCGTGTCCGTGGTCTCCTTGTTGCCGTCCAGCGCGATGCCGTAGATGAGCGGGCTGATGGGCCTGGACGGCGCGGTGCAGTCGATGACCATCCTCGACTCGCGGCCGTCGCCCCGGCCCAGGCGCCCGCCGCCGGCCGCGCGCGCGGCGGCCACGTCCGGCGACAGCGGCACCAGGGCCACCTTGTCGAGGAGCACCCAGTCCCGGGCCACCGCCTTCGACGCGCGGAACACCAGGCGGTCGAAGGGCTCCCCGCGCGGGTTGAGGACCTCCATGGGCACCACGACCTCCGCCCACTCGCGGTCCTTCCTGACGATGAACTCCGGGCTGATCCGCACGCGCGGGAACACGGCGGCGCCGGGCGCGTCCAGGCGCACGTCCAGGAACTCGCCGTAGGACTCCGGCGCGGTGAAGCGGAAGCTCAGCGCGCCATACGCGCCCGGGAGCCTGGGCCGGTAGAGGATCCACCCGCCGTAGTTGAACATCCGCAGGCGCGCGGGCGCGCCCCTGGGCAGCTCGCGGGGCGCCCAGCCGATGTCCTTCCAGCCCGCCTGGAGGCCCCCGTCGTAGATGGCCACGGCCTCCGTGGCGGCGGGCGGCGCGGCGGGCGGCGCGGCGGCGTCCTTCGCGGAGCCCTGCTGCGCCATGGCCACGCCGGCGCCGCCGCCCAGCACCGCGCAGGTGAGGAGGACGGTCCGCTTCCACCGGCCGCGCTTCGTCTCTGCCATGAGCTTCCTCAACGCATCCCCCGGAGCGGACCCGGCGCCGCGGATCCACGAACGACGGTGTGACGGCCTACAGCGGGACCTCGTCCAGGTCCTTGCGCGGGAAGACGCGCGCGGGGATGCCCACCGCCACGCTGTCCGGCGGCACGTCCTGGAGCACCACGGCGTTCGCGCCGATGCGCGACCGCGCGCCGATGCGCACGGGCCCCAGGATGCGGGCGCCCGCGCCAATCCAGACATCGTCCTCGATGACCGGGTAGCCGTTGTCCTTGGCGGTGCCCACGGTGTTGTTGCCGTAGAAGCGCACGCGGTCGCCGATGCGCGCGTCGCCGCCAATCACGACGCCCAGGCTGTGCACGAAGTACACGCCCTTGCCCAGCGTCACGTCCTTGCCGATCTCGATGCCCATCACCGCCGTCTGCGCCACGCGCAGCACGTGGTTCACCAGCGGGATGTGGAGGGCCTGCGCCGCCTCGCGCGCGCGGTTGAGCGCGGTGATGCGGTACGAGTCGCTGGTCAGCACCACCTTGGCGATGGACCTCGCGTCCGACGCCCCGGTGGCCGCCTTGGCCATCTCCAGCGCGTCCGAGATGAGGGCTCCGAACATGGCTTTCATCCTTGGGGCTCTCCCCGGCCCTGAAGATAGCGGGCGACGCCCCTGGCGACGCCCATCCAGCCGCCGGCCTCCGTGCGGGCGCCGCGCAGGTACTCCATGCCGTACGCCACGGAGGTGCCCGCGAAGGCGGCGCCCGTGAGGCCCAGCCTGTCCGCCACGCTGGAGGCCTTCACCACGGCCTCCGTCAGCCGGCGCGAGGCCTCCGGCGCCACCACCGCGGAGGCGAGCAGCGGGCGCGACAGCAGGTTCGTCTCGAAGAAGAGGCGCCACGGGTTCACGCCCTTCACGTCCGGGTGCTTCACGGAGACGTGGGTGTCGAACATGCCGTAGCGGTGGGCGCGGCGGATCCACTTCTCGAAGCTGACGTGGTCGCTGCCGTGCAGCACGTAGGCGTCCGGCGCGAAGAGGAACGCGCAGCCGGCCTTCTCCAGGCGCACGCCCAGCTCCACGTCCTCGGACTGGCCCAGCGTCTTGTCGAAGCCGCCCACGCCCACGTAGTCCGCGCGGGGGAAGGACACGTTGCCCGTGTACAGGTGGTTGCCGCGCGCCCTCGCGCCGGGGGCGGACAGCTCGTCCGCCATGCGGTTGTTGAGGTACGCGTACCAGCGCTCGAAGAGGGGCATCTCCCCGATCTCGGGGTCCGGCCGGATGCGGCCCAGCACCACGTTGCGCGAGCCCGGCGGGTGGTGGGCCAGGTGGCGCGCGAGGAAGTCGGAGGCCACCTGCATGTCGTCATCCGTGACGAGCACCGTGGCGGCCCGGGCGGCCAGCACGCCCCGGTGCCGGGCGGCGGCGGCGCCCGCGTTCTCCTGCACCTCCACGCGCAGCGAGTAGGGCATCTTGAGCGCGCGGAGCGGGCCCTTCACGTCGGCGGCGGAGCCGTCGTCCACCACCACGACCTCGAACGCCTCGGGCGGCAGCGTCTGGCCGGCCAGCTGCTGGAGCAGGCGGGTGATGAGGGGCAGCCGGTTGTACGTGGCGATGACGACGCTGAGCCGGGGGGCCGGGCCAGCGGGAGGGTCGGAGGGGCTCATGGCTTCTTCTTCTTGGCGGCGTCGGCGCGCCTCTGCTTCTTCGTGGGACGCGGGAAGGTGACGCTGCCGGCGAAGCGGTCCTCGCCCACCAGGGCGAGCGTCTTCTGCGCGGAGCCGAAGTCCGTCTCGCCCAGGGTGACCACCAGCAGGGCGGTGTCCGCGGCGAGGGCCAGCGGGATGCTCGCCGGGTGGGAGATGAGCGAGTCGATGACCACCACCACCCGCTCCCCCTGCTCCACGCGGCGGCGCACCTCCTGGACCAGGCGGGGGGCGCCGGCGGGCTCGATGCCGGTGGCGTCCACCAGGCGCAGGGGCGGCTCCGGGTAGGGCGCGCCGGCCTCCAGCAGGGCCTGGCCCGCGTCCAGCGCGGGGGCGCCGGGGTGGGCGGGGATGACGACCAGGTAGCTCCAGCCGCGGCGGTCCAGCGCGAACCACAGCCGCGACAGCTCCGGCGAGGGCACGGCGCTGGCGGGCGAGGTCTCCTCGGCGGGTGGCGGGGGGCTCGAATCGGCGGACATGGGAGCGCGGACGGTATAACGCAATGAGGCGTCATGACCCAACGACCCGGGCGGGCGGGCAGGCGGAGGAGCGCGCCAGGGCTCTGCTGTCACGGCTGACACCCCCGCTCCGGCCGAGGGCCCTCCGGGGGCTGGGGGAGGCGGCGTGTTATGGAGGAGGGGTGCAGAAGATCGGCTACCTGATTCCCGAGTTCCCCGGACAGACCCACATCTTCTTCTGGCGCGAGCTGCAGGCGCTGCCGGCGAAGGGCGTGTCTCCGGAGCTGGTGTCCACCCGTCCGCCGCCCGCGCGAATCATCAGCCACAGCTGGGCGCGCGAGGCCATGGCGCGCACGGAGTACCTTGCGCCGCCGCCGCCGCTGGGGGTGGCTCGGGCCGCGCTGGAGATCGCCCGGGCCCTGCCCGCGGGCTGGGGGCGGGTGCTGGCCTCCATCGCGAGGGCGGAGGGGCTGGACGCGAAGGGGCGCGCGCAACTGGTGGCGTTCGCGGTGATGGGCGGTCGGCTGGCGTCGCTGGCGCGCGAGCGCGGCTGGACGCACGTGCACGTGCACTCCTGCGCCAACGCGGCGCACGTGGCCATGTTCGCGCACCTGCTGTCGGGGCTCTCGTACAGCATGACGCTGCACGGGCCGCTGGACGACTACGGGCCGAACCAGCGGGAGAAGTGGCGGCACGCGAAGTTCGCCTTCGTCATCACGAAGAAGCTCCTGGGCGAGGTGCGCCAGGAGCTGGCGGGGAGCCTGCCGGAGCAGCTCGAGCTGGCGCCCATGGGCGTGGAGCTGGCGCGCTTCCAGCGCACGGTGCCCTACGCGCCGTGGGCCGGCGAAGGCCCGCTGCGGCTCTTCGCGTGCGGCCGGCTGAACCCGTGCAAGGGGCACGCGGACCTCATCGACGCGGTGGGGATGCTGCGCGCGAAGGGCATCGACGCGCGGCTGTCCATCGCGGGCGAGGACGAGGCGGGCGGCACCACGTACCGCAAGGTGCTGGAGGCGAAGCTCGCGCAGGACGGGCTCACGGACGCGGTGACGCTGCTGGGCGCGGTGAGCGAGGACGTGGTGAAGGACGGCCTCCAGCGCTCGCACATCTTCGCGCTGGCGAGCCTCCAGGAGCCGCTGGGCGTGGCCATCATGGAGGCCATGGCGATGCGCGCGCCGGTGGTGGTGACGGGCGCGGGCGGCGTGAAGGAGCTGGTGGACGACGGCGTGGACGGCGTGCTGGTGCCGCCGCGGGCGCCCGCGGTGCTGGCGGAGAAGCTGGAGGAGCTGGCGCGCGACCCGGCGGAGGCGGCGCGGCTGGGCGAGGCCGGCCGCCGCAAGGTGGAGGAGCAGTTCAGCAGCGAGCGCAGCGCGGACATGCTCGCGCGGATGCTGGGCGCGCGGGCGGCGTAGCCCTCAGCGCACGGCCTTCCAGAAGAACAGGGCGGTGGCGCGCTTGTTCCGCTTGTCGCCCTGCCCGAAGTACGCGGTCGCCGAGTGCACGAAGTCGGCTCGGTAGACGATGAGGCGGTTGAAGACGTTCTCCACCTCCACGTCCTCCACCCACGCGTTGGCGGGCAGCTTCGTCACGCCGAAGGCCTGGGTGAGGTTGACGCAGCCGGGAGGGCAGGTGTTGCCGCCCAGCCCGCCGCCGGGCATGCGCAGCCGGTAGAAGGACGTGCCCACGCGCTTCACGGGCGGCTGGGGGTGCAGGTAGATGACGCCCGCGAAGTCGCACAGCGCCAGCGAGTCCACGTGGGGCTTCGCGGTGGACTCCTTCTCCCCCACGAGCTGCACGTGGTTGTGGGACAGCGCGCCCTGCGCGGGGGCCTCCTGCTTGAGGGCGCGCACGCCGGCCTGCTCGCAGATCCACCTCTCCACGGGGGCCAGCTCCTCCGGCGTGAGCGCGTGGGGGGCGCGGATGCCGGGCCAGATTTCAGGCCGCCACGGGGCGCCCATCGTCCAGTCCTCGCGGGCCAGGTTGCGCTCGTAGACCTCCAGCGCGTTGGGCAGCACGTTGTCCTTGATCCAGTAGTCCCGTCCCAGCTTCGGCTTCCGGTAGGGGAGCACGTCGCGAACGGCCGCCTCCGGGCGTCGTGGTGGAATCATGAGCGATGGCCGCCTTCCTGCCTCGCGGCGGAGTCCGGGCCCGCACGGGATGCGAGGAGGCGGATCCGGTCGTCGGGGCGTCGCCCATGTGAGCAAGAACCCGGCCCTGTTGTCACGCGCGCTCGGAGCCTCCGGCCGGGGCGTCCTGCCCCATCCGGTGGCCGCGCGAGGCGCGCTGGGGCGTTTTGCCCCACGGCCCCGGTGAAACATGTTTCAGGCCTGCCGCGCCGGAAGCGGGGGGCGTTGAGCGCTCCTTCGGGCCCGGTCAATTGAACCGGAGGCCCTTCTTCGTGCGGCCCCGTCCGGGATGACGACTGCTGATCATCCCGGCGCGCTTCTGTCGGAAACCCCCGGGCGCATGCCCCCGAGGGACATCCGAAAGACAGACACTGGATGCATTCGTGACAGCCGCGGTGGAAAACGCCAGGTGGGATAGGATTTCCAGACACTCTTAGGAATTCGTGGATAGTTTGCTCTGTCCGGTTTGAAAGCGCTTGTCATCATGGGCCGCACGGAAACGGAGCTCGGGGGGCACTTCCATGGCTGACAAAGAGATGCAGACGTTCGCGGCGCTGGTCATCCAATTCCGTTCAGGGCTGTTGAAGCACGCCCAGCGCATCCTGGGGAACGCGGCGGACGCGGAGGACCTGGTGCAGCACGCGCTGGACGAGGCGTGGAAGGAGCGGCTGCACCTCCAGGGGCCGGAGGCCTTCCGGGCCTGGACGGGGCGGGTCATCAACACGCGGGCCATCAGCCTGCTGCGCCACCACCGCGCGGAGCAGCGCAAGGCGGTGAACGCGGGCTGGGTGACGGTGCTCGCGGACGACCCGGAGGCGAGCGACAGCGGCGAGCTCTGGACCTTCATCCAGGAGAAGGACCTGCGCGAGGCGGTGGAGCGCCTGCCGCCGCAGCAGCGGGAGGTGTTCCACCTGCGCGCGCAGGGCCGCTCCTACGTGAGCATCGGCGCCCAGGTGGGCCGCTCCACGGGCACGGTGGGCTGGTGGCTCCACCAGGTGCGCGAACAGCTGCGCGAGCGGCTCCAGCCCATCGCGGAGGAGCGCCGGCTCTCCGTGGGCACGTGGCACTGACGCCCATGGATCAGCGCTGCGGCTCGACCCGGGCGTTGTTGCCCGTGCGCGCTGGTGGCAACGACGGTCCCGTGGCCTTCTCCCCTGGGAAGGGCAGGGGCGTAGCCTCCGCGCGCAGCAGCGGCAGGCCGTGCTGCTGGGCCTGGAGGAACGTCACCAGCTTCTCGCGCACCAGGCAGCGCAGGTCCCACGCCTTGCCCGAGTCAGAGCAGCTCACCAGCGCGCGCAGCTTCATGGTCCGCTCGCTCAGGTCCGTCACCTGGAGCCCCTGGGCCTTGCCGTCCCACAGCCCCTGCGACTCGTGCTCCAGGATGCGCTTGAGCTCCGCGCGCACTGCGGCCACGTCCGTGCGGAAGTCCACGTAGAGCTCCGCCGTGCCGAGGATGTCCGGCGACACCTTGCTCCAGTTCTGGAACGGCTTCTCCAGGAACTGCGTGATGGGGATGACCAGCCGGCGCAGGTCCCACACCTTCACGACGACGTAGGTGAGGGTGATCTCCTCGATCCACCCCCACTCGTTCTCGATGATGACCGTGTCGCCGATGCGCATGGGCTGCGTGATGGACAGCTGGATGCCCGCCAGCAGCGTGGACAGCGACTTCTGCGCCGCGAGGCCAATGGCCAGGCCCGCGATGCCCGCGGACGCCAGCAGGGACACGCCCACGTTGCGCACCGCCTCGAACTGGAGCAGCAGCAGCGACGCGGCCACCAGCACCACCGCCACCTCCACCACGCGCCGCAGGATGGCCAGCTGCGTGCGCAGCCCGCGCACCCGCGCCACGTCCGTGCCCTCCGGCGACTTCGCGACCTTCTCCTCCACGAACCGTGCCGCCCGGCTGAGGAAGCGCAGCGCGAACAGCGCCACCGCCACGATGATGACCGAGCGCGCCCCCAGGTCCACCGCCCCCTGCGCCGGCGGCGGCAGCTTCAAGAGCCGCGCGCCCGCCGCCGACAGCATGCCCGCCAGCACGTAGCGGATGCTCCCCTTCCCCGCCTCGAGCAGCTCGTCATCCCAGCCGGACTTCGTCAGCCCCGCGGCCCGGGCGCCCACGCGCAACGTCACCGCCTCCACCAGCCGGCCCAGGGCCCAGGCCCCCACCAGCACCAGCGCCAGCCCCAGCCACTGCCACGTCTCCAGCACCCACAGCGGGCGCGTGAAGAACACCGGCGGCAGCATCTCCAGCAGCGGCGACCCGTGCTCCGCGAACAGCGCGTCGATGGCGCCCACCGTGTCCGCGCTGAAGACCCACACCGGGCCCCCGGCCGCCTCCACCCGCTCCAGCACGATGTCCTGGGGGCCGCGCGCCGTGGCCACCTGGCCCAGCACCTCGCGGCGGGCGCGCTCCCCAGGCCCCGCCGGCTCCTTGCCGATGCGCGCGAAGTCCAGCCACAGCGTCCGGTCCAGCACCACCACCAGCCGCCGCGCCAGCTTCAGCCCCTCCTCCGCCTGCGTCGCCGGCGGCAGCCTCGACAGGTCCAGGTAGTGCGGCGCCCGCGCCGCGTCCCGGGCATGCGCCGCGTCCAGGAACCCCGCCGCGGTCGCCGCGGGCGTGCTCCGGTCCACCTCCGCCGGAGGCGGCGGCAGCCCCTCGTTCAGCGCGAAGGCCCCCACCGGCCCCAACAGCAGAAACACCCACAGCCACGGCGGCACGAAACGACGCACGGCACTCTCCCATTCGCTGTATGATTGGAGGGCAAACAATCATCTGGAGTCAGGCCTGTCCAGAGGGGATGACGCGGACCGCCAAGGGCCGGACGCGGTGCGGACGGGCGGGGAGGCGCCGGTCCAGGCGCGTCACGTCGTGAGGGCGGGCCAGGCACCTCCTTGTCTTGTCCATGTCCCTTGTCCATGTCCGCTCCGGCGCTGCGGTTCAAGGACCGCAGCGCCGCGCTGTCCGGCATCGGCCGGGCGCTGGAGCACCTGCCCGCCGCCGAGGCCCCCGAGCTTCGTATCCGGGCGGGGTAGGCTTTGAATTCTGGTTTTATTGCTTAGGCCGTGTTATTTGCTTTCCCGGTTCCCCTCGTGGGGGCGGTGAAACGGGATGCGCGGACGGAATGCGTGGAGCGTGGCCGTGGCGCTGCTGGTGGGCTGCGCCGGCACGTCCTACTTCCAGAGCGGCCGGGAGACCCTCTTCGGCCAGCGGGGCGAGCGGGTCTGGGTCAAGGGCCCGTGGCCCGCCGTGCGCCCCTCCTCGGATGTGGACGAGGTCATCGACCAGCTCTGCCCGGCGGTGATGGCGCTGGACCGGGCCCGGGAGCGGGACTACGGCCAGGAGTACTGCGGGCTCATCTACTCGCTGGGCGGCGGGGAGTACTACGCGAGCTGGCCCTCGCCGCTGGGGCGCACGACGCTGGTGGGCGCGGACCTGCACCGCAAGAGCTGCAGCGTGCCCAGCGCCGTGCGGGATGACCGGGGCCTGCCCTCCACGCTGGCGGACTTCCACAGCCACCCCTGGTTCCCCTCCGGCATGTCCCAGGAGGACCGCTGGGGTCAGTCACAACGCTGGACCCTGCGCATCCAATTTGATGCAGGATGCACCGTGACCAAGCTGATCCCCTACAAGGGCGAGCACCGCCCGGGAGAGGTCTATTTGCGGCAGGGCAAGGCGTGGAAGCTCATCGGGTACATCCATGAAGCGGACAAGGACACGGGCTTCATCACGCCCGTGGAGGACTAGATGGGGCGCCAGGGTTCGTCATCGCGGCGGGTGTTCGTGAAGCGCGGGCTCGCGGCGCTGCTGGTGTTGCCCCTCTGCGGCTGCGCCCTCTTCGCGCGGCCGATGCGCCCGCCCCGCGCCTCCGACGAGGAGGCGGCCCGCTTCCAGTTCCCGCTGGACCTGCCCGCGGAGGGGCGGGCGCGGACGCCCGCCCTGGTCGCGGCGGCGACGCAGCTGGCGATGGATGACTTCCGCCCGCTGGACCTGAAGCCGCACAAGGGCGCGACCGCGGACGAGCTGTGCCTCTACCGGCGGGACTCCTTCGACGTGTGGACGGCGCCCGGCCCGGAGGGCGTGATGTTCGTGCGCTTCGTGCCCCGGCAGGACGCGTGCAACGCCGAGGGGCCCGTGACGGACGCGAGCGCCACGTACGCCATCGACACGCGCCAGTGGCGCATCCTCGCCATCCAGCGCTAGGCCGGCGTGGCGCCCGGGGGCGGGGCCTCCTCCGGCGCCGCGCGCGTCAGGCCCAGCACCTTCTCCCGCTGCGGCCACGGCCACGCGCCGGTGACCATGGCCAGCTTGCCCGCGAGCACCGAGCACACCGCGACCTGGAACGTGCAGATGTACGAGATGATGCCCATGTCTCCGAACACCTGGTTCAGGTAGGACGCCACCACGCCCACGATGACCAGGCACGCGGTCCGGTGCTCCGCCGCGTACGCGCGATGGTACGAGCGCGCCGACAGGTACACCGTCACCACCAGGTACATCCACACGCCCGTGAACCCGAACCACCCGCCGAAGGCCAGGAGGCCCAGGAGCGAGTTGTGCGGGTGGAAGCGGTACGTGGGGAACACGAACGCGATGTTGGGCAGCGGGTAGGGCTCCAGGAACTCGTGCCCGTAGCCCGTGCCGAACACGGGGTTGGTGTTCCACGTGGCGATGAGGTTGAGGTTCTCGATGTCGCGGTAGTCCAGCTCTCCTTCGGCGTGCTGCCCCTCGATGATGGAGCGGAAGGTCTGCACCGGCTTGAACACGCCGCTGTTGGAGCTCCACCCCGCCAGCATGTAGACGACCAGGAGCGGCGCGCACGCGATGAGCCCGCGCGTGACCAGCTTCTTCAGCGGCGTCCACGGGTTGAACAGGTACGCCGCGGCCAGGCCGCCCACGAGGCTCACGTACGCGAGCCGGCGGTCGTTGAAGAACATCCCGATGAACACCAGGAGGATGATGAGGAGGCCCCGGATGGCGTGGCCGGACCTGGGCCGCTCCAGCCACCGCGCGATGCACACGGTGATGGCGAAGATGAACGTCATCGAGTCCGAGTGGCAGGTCGTGTACTCCACCTCCAGGTGCTGGGCCGGCACGATGGCGAGCGCGAAGTACGTGCTCACCGCGGACTTGGTGAGCGCCGCCGCGATGATGGTCTTCGCCACCAGGGGCCAGTCCTCCGGCCCGCGCAGGCTGTAGTGGTACATCATCCCCACCAGCGGGAGCACCGCCGCCTGGTGCCACTGCCAGAGCGAGTTCTTGATGTCCCCGCCCCGCGCGATGCCCCACACCTCCATCCACATGATGGAGAAGAACGACAGCGCCAGCACCACCACCAGCGGCCGGGGGATGGGCACCACCGGCGGGTCGATCTTCGACTTCGTGGCCCGCCGGTAGATGCCCAGCGCGATGGACCCCACGATGAGCCCGTCGATGAGCGGGAAGCGCAGGGCGCCAATGCCCACCAGCTCATGCATCTGGGTGAAGAGCAGCTTGCCCAGCGGGAAGAGCGGCGACGGCCAGAACATCGACTGGGGGCGCTCCGGCGTGTAGTCCACCGCGAGCACCAGGTAGAGCACCGTGATGCTCAGGTAGCGCAGCGGGACCTTCAGGATGACCCACACCGCGGTGACGGCCAGCACGGGCGCCAGGGTGACAATGGGGTCACCGTTACCCACGGCGGCCGCGCCCAGGGTGACGGCGCCCAGGCCCACGACCATGACGATGTACTGGAGCCAGGCGGCGGGCGAGGGTTGGAAGGCCATTCGAGCGAGGGGGGAGGCTATATCCCGGGCCCGGCTTGGGATAGATGCGGAGGGCGTATGGCTGGCACCCGACCCCGCGTCCTCTTGATTGCTGAGCTGTGCAACCCGGATTGGGTGAGCGTTCCCCTGGAGGGCTGGTCCCTGGCCCGCGCGCTCGCCGAGGTGGCGGACGTGCACCTGGTCACCCAGGTCCGCAACCGCGAGAACATCCTCAAGCAGGGGCTGGTGGAGGGGAAGGACTTCACCGCGCTGGACTCCACGCCGGTGGAGCGCCCGCTGGAGAAGGTGGGCGAGCTGCTCCGGGGCAGGGCGGGCGTCGGCTGGACCACGGCGACGGCGCTGAGCGTGCTGCCGTACTACTACTTCGAGGAGCTGCTCTGGCGGCGCTTCGGGGACCGCATCCGCGCGAGGGAGTTCGACGTGGTGCACCGCTACACGCCCATCAGCCCCACGACGCCCAGCACGCTGGCGGCGCGGTGCGCGGACGCGGGCGTGCCCTTCGTCATGGGCCCCATGAACGGCGGCCTGCCGTGGCCCAAGGGCTTCGGGGACGCGCGCCTGCGCGAGCGCGAGTGGCTGAGCTACGTGCGGGACGTCTACAAGCTGATGCCCTTCTACCAGTCGACGCGGAAGCACGCGGCGGCGCTGATGATGGGCTCGCGGGCGACGCGGGCGCAGCTGGCGCGGGAGTATCAGGACAAGGTGGTCTACATCCCGGAGAACGCCATCGACGTGCGGCGCTTCGGGGCCGCGAAGGCGGCGCCGCCGAAGCCGGGCGAGCCGCTGCGGGTGGCGTTCGTGGGGCGCTTCGTGCCGTACAAGGGCATGGCGATGCTCATCGACGCGGCGGCGCCGCTGGTGCGCGAGGGCAAGGTGCAGGTGGAGCTCATCGGCGACGGCGCGGAGATGGAGAACCTGCGCGCGCAGGTGGCGCGGGGCGGCCTGGAGCGCGGCGTGACGTTCGCGGGCTGGGTGAAGCACCAGGAGCTGCAGGGCCGCCTGTCGAAGAACCACCTCTTCGGCTTCCCGAGCGTGCGCGAGTTCGGCGGCGCGGTGGTGGCGGAGGCGATGGCGCTGGGGCTGGTGCCCATCGTGATGGACTACGGCGGGCCGGGGGAGATCGTCAGCCCGTCCACGGGCTTCGCCATCCCCATGGGCACGCCGCAGGAGATCGTCGAGCGCGTGCGCGGCGTCCTGGAGAGGCTGGTCGCGGATCCGTCGGTGATTGGGCCCATGGGGGAGCGCGCGAGGACGCGCATCTTCAAGCACTTCACGTGGAAGGCGAAGGCGGAGCAGGTGCTGGAGGTGTATCGCTGGGTGTCCGGCGAGCGCGGCCAGCCGGACTTCGGCATGCCGCTGGCGGACTGAGGGCCGCGACGGGCGCCTCCCCGCGTCGGCGCGGCGTCCGCCCCGGGCGTCGCCGCGCCGTCACCGCCGCTCCGCCTCGCGCGTGGTGCGCACCCACTCGCCGCGCTTCTCCGCGCCGGGGCCGCGCACCATCAGCCACACCTTCCACACCACGTAGAGGGGCGCCCACGCCAGGTCCAGCAGCCCGCGCGCGCCCACGCCGGACACCCACCAGCCGCGCAGCACGTACAGCGCCAGCGACGTCAGGCTGAACGCCGCCAGCGCGGACGCCGCCACCGCCGTGCCGCCGGACAGCCACGCCACCCCGGCCGCCAGCGCCGCGCCCGCCAGCGTCGCCAGCACCAGCTGGCTCAGCGGCGGCACCAGCACGTCCATGGCCAGGTCCAGCAGGAGCCCGCTCTTCTGCTTCAGCGCGTCGTCGAGCAGCGGCCACCCGTGCAGCCTGCGCATCTGCGCGCGGCCCCCCTCCCAGCGCTGGCGCTGCGAGCGGCTCTGCTTCTCCGCCGTGACCATCTCGCCCAGCACCTCCGCCTCCCAGGCGTAGTGCACGCGGTGCCCCGCGCGCGCCAGGCGGATGCCGTACTCCAGGTCCTCCACCACGCTGAACGCGTCGTGCGGCACCTGCTTCAGCACCGCGTGCGTGAAGCACATGCCGTTGCCGCGCAGGCCGCAGGACACGCCCAGCCGCTCGCGCCCCATGGAGCGCACGCGGTGGAACATCCCCAGCGCGATGGTCATCAGCCGCGTGCGCCACGACGCCGTGGGGTTCATCACGCCGTAGTGCGCCTGCACGCCGTGCGCCCCGTCCTCCAGCCGCCGGGAGAAGGCGTGCAGCAGGTTCGCGGACACCACCGTGTCCGCGTCCACCACCACCACCGCGTCCGCGAAGCCGTCGCGCTGGCTGTGCTCGAAGGCGTGCGCCAGCGCGTAGCCCTTGCCGCGCTTCTCCGCGTCCCGGCGCTCCAGCACCGTGGCGCCCGCCTCCCGGGCCTTCTGGGCCGTCGCGTCGGAGCAGTTGTCCGCCACCACGAGGATGCGCCGCAGGTGCGCCGGGTAGTCCACCGCGGACAGGTTCGCCACCGTCCGGGCAATGCCCAGCTCCTCGTTGTGCGAGGGGATGATGACGTCGAACTTCCGCACCGCCGGCGCCGGCGGCGCTGGCGCCGCCTTGCGCCCCGACAGCAGCGTCAGGAGCAGCAGGTAGCCGCAGCCCCCCACCACCGGCAGCAGTCCCACGCACAGCGCCACGTCCACCCAGGTCCAGACCGTCAAGACAGTGTCACCCCCGCGCTCGCGCCGTCTCCAGGGACCGCCGAGCGCACGAACCTTCAGCGCCGTTCCAGCTCCGCCAGCACCGGCAACTTGAGCAGCCGCTCGACCTGCCACCGCTCCAGGACGCGGCGGCGCAGGATGTCCAGCGCCACCGCCGCGAACACCGCCAGCGCCACCCCGCCCACCACGCCCGCGATGGCGATGAGCTTCGGGTTCGGCTTGGACGGCTTCTCCGGGAAGAGCGCCGGCAACAGCACGCTGTAGCGGTGCTTCATGGACGCCTTGGAGATCTCCAGCTCCGTCTGCGCCTGGTCCAGCCGGCGCAGCTTCTCCTGGTGCCGCATCACCACCATGCGCATCCGGTCCGTGGCCACCGCCACCTCCGGATCATCCGGCGTGCCCAGCATCGCGCCCGCCAGCGGCCCGCCCAGGCCCGCCAGGCTCGTGCCCTCCGTGGGCGAGTCCACGTCCGTGCCGCCCATGCGCAGGTACTCCTGGATGAGCGACTGCTCCTCGGTGCGCAGCGCCGTCAGCTGCGGCGAGTCCGCCTGCATCGCGGCCACGCGCTGCTCCAGGTCGACGATGACCGGGTGCTGCGGGGAGAAGACGACGCGCTGCTCGGCCAGCTGCGCGCGCAGCTCCGTGAGGCGGCGGGCGCGGAACTCCTCCACGTCGCGGATGGCGCGGCGCTTGGTCTGCACCAGGAACTTCAGCTGCGCGAGCGCGTGGTCCGTCTGGAGCAGCGCCTGCCGCGCGCTGGCCTGCTTGGGGTCCGCCTCCTTCTTCTTGCGGCGTGCCTCCGCCTGCTTCACCGCGCGCTCCAGGTCCGCGATGGCCTGCTTGATGTTCGCGGCCTCGTTGGCCACCTGGCCCTGGAGGATGTTCACGGACTCGGCGATGGCGCTCATCTCCGACTCGTGGCGCATGTCCAGGAAGTTCTGGGACGCGGCCTCCACGATGTTGAAGGCCATCTGCGGATCGCTCCAGTCCACCCCGATGGTGACCGTGCCGCTGCCGCCCTCCGCCATCACGTTGAGGCTGGTCTCCAGCATCGCGATGAGCGCCTCCTCCTTCTCCTCGTCCGTCAAGGGCGGCGGCGCCTTCTTCAGGTACTGCTCCTTCAGGCGGCTGAGCGGCGACCGCATGTGGTCCCAGTACTCGATGAGCTTCGCGTTCTTCACCACGGACTTCAGGTTGCCGCGGCTGAGCACCATCTCCCACGCGGCGCGCGTGGGCTGATCCGCCTCCACGGGGATGGAGCGGCCCGGGTTCACCAGCGAGGAGATGATGAGGTTGCGGTACGTCAGCATCCGCGTCTCGACGTGGTACTTGCGCGGCATCAGCTTCGCCGCCGCGGACCCCAGGCCGGCCATCACCGCGACGATGCACAGGCCCAGGAACCAGTGCCGGAAGATGGCCCTGCGCACGAAGCCCAGCCCGTCGAAGAGGAAGCCCCAGTCGATGAGGTCCGCCGGCGCGTTCGTCTCCTCGCGCTCGGGGACGTACGGCGGCGGGGCCGGGCGCGGCGCGCGAGGGGCGGGCGTGGTCACGCGCTGCTCCGGGGCGCCGCGGCCTTGAGCACCTGGCGCACGCGCTTCTCCAGCTCCTCGGGCGTGAAGGGCTTGCCCAGGTAGCCGTTGGCGCCGGCCTCCTCCGCGTAGGCCTTGTCCTCCGGCAGGTTGCGCGCGCTCACCATCAGCACCGGCACGTGCGCGATGGCGGGCGTGCGGCGGATGTGCTCACAGACGTCGTAGCCGGACACGTCCGGCAACGTCAGGTCCAGGCACACGAGGTCCGGCTTGTGCTCGCCGCTCGTCAGGTACTCCATGGCGGCCTTGCCGTTGGGCTGCTCCACCACGTTCTTCACGCCCATCTGCTCGAGCATGTCACGCAGCATGACGCGGAACATCGGAGAGTCCTCCACGAGGAGGACGGTGAGCTGTTGGAGCTCCATCACGTCTGACGCCTTTCCTTCCCTCACCCGAACCCGTACCTGGGCACGAGGACGAGCACGCCATATGCGTACGCCATGTTGAAGAGGGCCACCCACAGGATGGCCTTCTTCATCCCCCGCCAGGGATGCGGATCGCGCGCCGCCGCGCCGGGCAGCGCGATGGTGGCGACCAGGACTGACAGGAGGATGAGCTTCGCCATGGCGGGAGCCTCAGAGGATACCTGTTTTCTGGACGGTGAGGCCCAGCGTCGCGGACCACACCGTGCGGGCCGCCTCCACGTCGGGCGAGCGAGTCCAGGCCGCGCGGGTGTCCACTTCCAGCGTCACCCATCGGTTGAACGTCCAACCCGCGCCCACCCCGCCCACCACCTGCCGGTCCCCCACCGCGCCGCCCACCGCGAAGGCGCCGCCCCCCGTCCCGGAGAACCGGAAGCGCGGGCTCAGCGCCCAGGTGCCGTTCAACGTCAGGTCGGCCCTCGGGTAGACGAGCCCCGTCAGCCGGTCCACGAAGGGCGTCACCCGCGCGGCGAGCCGCCCGTTGAAGTCCGCCGTCCGCGACGGCACCCGGTGGGACACCGCCAGCGTCAGGTCCGGGAGCAGCTCCAGGCGCCGCGGCGGCTCCTCCGCGGGAGCCTCCCCGACCTGGAGGGTCCCCACTCGCCGCCCACCTGACGGGGCGCCCGCCGGCATTTCGGGGGCGCCCGCGGGCGCCTCCTCCGTGGCGCGCACGGAGTACGCCACGCCCGCGCCCACGCCCGCCTCCAGCGACGTGCGCCGGTCCAGCTGGTGCGTCCAGGCGCCGGTGAACGTCGTCACGGTGGCGCGCGCGCCGGTGGAGAAGCGCGAGTCCGTGTAGCCCAGCGTGGTGGACAGGGTGTGCCGGGGCGCGGGGGAGTTCCCCAGGGAGAGCTGCGCGCGCGGGCCGTACTGGAAGGGCACCGCCTCCTTCGCTGTGTCGTCCAGGCCGCCGCTGGCGGAGAAGCCCAGGCTGCCCGAGAGCCGCCAGCCCGGGCCCAGCCACACCGTCTCCGCGGCCAGCGTCGTCAGCGAGGACAGGAAGAACACCGTGTCCACGCCCTCCGGCAGCGGCTGGATGGGGACGTCCGTGAGGGGCGGCGTGTCCCCGGGCACCGTCGGGTCGTCGCCCACGCCGCCGCCCAGGGGCAGGTTGGTGAAGAGGTTCACCTGGCCCAGCACGAACTCCTGGGTGCCGTGCAGGGTGAGGCCGCGCGAGGGACGCCAGTCCCCCAGCAGCCGCCCCACGTGCTGCACCTCCGTGCGCGGGTTCGTGGTGGCTTCCCGGAAGGAGATGCGCGGCGCGTACTCCACCTGCGCCACCGCGCTGCCGTCGTCGTACTTGAGGCCCAGCGTGGGGACGAGGTCCATGTCCGCCGCCACCGGGGAGACGGCGTCGCCCGTGGCCTGCGCGTCCATGGAGCGCGCGCGGGTGTCCAGGCGGGCCGCGGCGCCGTACGTCACGGAGGCGGAGGCCACCTCCAGCCACAGGCTCGCGAGGGCCGCGTCCAGCACGGGCTACTCCACCACCACCACGTCGCCAGGGCGCAGGCGGAAGGCGGCCGCGCGGCCCTCGCCCCGGATGATGTCCTCGTAGCGCACGCGGATGCGCGTGGGCTGCTCCGCCTGCGGGTCGTCCCGGCGCAGCACGAAGATGCGGTCGCGGTGGGCGTAGTCGGTGAAGCTGCCCGCGGCGCCCAGCGCCTGGAGCAGCGTCGCGCCCGGGTCCAGCACGTGCGCGCCCACGTTGGCCACCTCGCCCAGCATCGTCACGGACATGGGGCGCGCCTCCTCCAGCGACACCGTGACGACGGGGTGGTTGATGAAGTCCTTGAGCCGCGTCTGGATCTGCTGCGCCAGCAGGGCGGGCGTGTGGCCGGCGGCCTCCACGTCGTCCAGGAAGGTGAGGCTGATGTTGCCGTCCTCGCGCACCCTGGCGCGCGTGGTGAGCGCCTCCTGGCCAAACACCTTCACGTTGAGCACGTCGCCGGGGACGATGCGGTAGGCCTCGTCCGACGCGACGGGCTTCTCCTGGTACTCATCCACCCAGGTGTACCGGCCCAGGCCGGCGCACGCGGGGGCCAGCAGGAGCAGCCCGGCGCACGCGAGCGCGCGGGAGACGGGGCCGCGGAATCGGGACGGGCGGATGGGCATGGCGCTCGAGGCTCCTCACGCGGCGGGGGCGGCCGGCACGGCCACCTCGGCACCATTACCACCGCGCTGCTTCGCCATGCGCACCACCTGCATCAGCTCGGCGGGACGCACGGCGCGGGTGCCCAGCACGCCCGCCACGTACGTGGCGGCCGTCAGGCCCAGCCGGGGCCACGCCTGCACGCCCGCCCCGGACAGCACCCGGTCCAGCACCCCGCAGGCGACGCACACCGCGGCCGTCTTCGCCACCATGAGGAGCGAACGCCGGTCGAAGGAGTTCCTTCCCATGCGGCTGAGGAACAGCACCGTGACGATGACCTCCGTCAGGAACATGGACAGCGCCGTGGCGGTGGCGCCGCCGGACGCGCCGATGCGCCCGTACAGCCAGGGGATGAGCGCCAGGTTGAGCAGCGGGTTCACCACCGCGCCCAGGGTGGCCGCCAGCGTCACCCACCACTCCTTGTTGGACATGGTGAGCCAGATGCTGCTGACCATGGTGACGTAGGCCATCACGAAGATGGGGGACAGCACGCGCAGGGGCAGCGCCGCGGGCTCGAAGCCGGGGCCGCACATCAGGCGCACCCACAGGTCCGCGCCCAGCACCATGGCCATCATCACCGGCACGGTGAACGCCAGCACGCCCTCCAGCGAGCGGCGCGTCAGCTGCGACAGCTCCTCCGGGGAGCGGGCCGCCGCGCGCGACATCATGGGCATCAGCACCCAGCCGAAGATGGGCGAGATGAGGAACGTGAGCCCCGCGATGCTGAACGCGCCGCCGTACCAGCCCACCTCCTCCTTCGACGCGAGCTTGCCCAGGAGCGACATGTCCGTGCGCCCGTTGCACGCCAGCGCCGCCGCGGTGAGGAAGAACGGCAGGCACGCCTTCATCACCTTCTTCGTCGCCGCGAGGTCGATGCGGAACTTCAGCCCCAGGTGCTCCTTCGCCAGCTTCCAGCTGATGACGAGCTTCACCGCCTCCGACAGCACCATGGGCACGGCCAGCCACTGGAGGCCCACGCCGAACGCCGCCATCAGCGCCAGGCCGCCGCCCCACACGACCTTGGTGATGACGTTGGACACGGACAGGCCCGCGACCTTGCCCTTGGAGTGCAGCAGCGCGGCCATGGACGCGTTGATGACGATGAGCGACTGGGCCACCGCGAACCACTGCACCAGGTGCTGCACCTCCGGGGGCTCGCCGGTGTGGTGGAGCACCAGCGCCAGCGCCACCATGAGGATGAGCGTCATCCCCAGCCGCAGCAGCATCGTGGTGCCGAAGAAGTCGCTCGCGTGCTCCGGGCGGACGGGGACCTCCTTGCGGATGTACGTCTCCAGGCCCAGGTTCGTGGCCACGAAGAACGTGGCGGCGAACGCCTCCGACCAGTTGAAGTAGCCGAACGCCTCCGGCCCCAGGTAGCGCGGCATCAGCGCGCGGATGCCCAGCGCGATGGCGTACGTCACCATCAGCGAGCCGCCGAGCTGCAGGGTGCTGCGCACCGCGCCGCGCACTTCGTTCGCACGGGCGCCGTCGTCGACTTCAGCGGAAGGGGAGGTCGGACTGTTCACGGACATGGAAGACGCGGCCTTCAGGGCTGCTGCGGACCAGGGGGGGAAGGCCCACCCCATGGAAAGACGAACGGGCCCGGCGCGTCAACGCCGGGCCCGGAATGACACCCCGGTCGCTAGCTCGCTCCGCGACCGGTGATGACCACCGGCACCGTCTGGAGGAGCAGCCGCAGGTCGCCGGTGAGGCTCCAGTGGTCGATGTACTGCATGTCCAGGTACATCCACTGCTCGAAGGAGATCTGGTTGCGGCCGGACACCTGCCAGATGCAGGTGAGCCCCGGGCGCACGGACAGGCGGCGGCGCTGCCACGTCTCGTACTTCGCCACCTCGCTGGGCACCGGCGGGCGCGGGCCCACGATGCTCATCTCGCCGCGCAGCACGTTGAGGAACTGGGGCAGCTCGTCGATGGAGAACTTGCGGATGAACCGGCCGATGCCGGTGATGCGCGGGTCGTTCTTCATCTTGAAGACGGGGCCGGTCTGCTCGTTCTGCGCGGCCAGCCGCTCCTTGAGCTCCTCCGCGTTCACCACCATGGAGCGGAACTTCAGCATGTAGAACGGCTTGCCGTGCTGCCCGGTGCGCAGCTGCTTGAAGAAGATGGGGCCGCGCGAGGTGAGCTTGATGGCCACCGCCACCACCGCGAACAGCGGCAGGAGCGCCCACAGCGCCACCGCGGACACCGCGATGTCGAACAGGCGCTTCATGGCCATCTGGTGCGGCTTGGGCGCCACCGCGGCGAAGTGCAGGTAGCCGTCCGACACCGCGCGGGACTCCACCGGGCGGGCGCGGTCCAGGCGGAACGAGTGCGCCGGCAGCGCGAACGGCACGCCGAAGCGCTCCGCCAGCTTGATGGCCGCCTGCATGGACTCGCCCTGCTTGAGGGTGTTGCCCGCGATGTAGACCTCGCTGACGGGCAGCGTGCGCAGGAGGCGCTCCAACTCGTCCGCCGGCCCCAGCACCTCCGCCGGCAGGCTGTCGCCGGAGGCGTGGTCCTCCGGGAAGCGCACGTAGCCCAGGATCTTGTGGCGGCCGCGCTGGAGCAGGTCCTCGCCCGTGTAGCGGCCCATGGCGCCGGTGCCCACGATGAGCACCTCCTCCGTGGGGGCCTCCTGCGAGGCCACCTGGCGGAACACGCCCAGGCGCAGGATCAGCGCCACCGGCCAGAAGATGAAGAGCAGCGGCGCCAGCCCCACGTGGGCCGCCGTGGGCATCGCCAGCTCCAGCACCGCCTGGATGGTGACCACCGCCAGCGTGGTGACGGACACCAGCGCCACGTGGTCCAGCTTGCTGCGCTCGGCGAAGCGCGAGTCGTACAGGCACAGCGCCGTGCCCGTGATGAGCCACACCAGCACCGCCGTCACCACCATGCTGGGCAGCTCCCAGCTCATGGGGAACGTCAGCCCCCCGCGCGTCCACGCGGAGCCCAGCAGGACCCCCACCATCAGCACCACGTCCACGGTGAGGTTCAGCTTCGCCGCGAAGCCAGGGGCCAGGCGCGGCGGATCGGTGACCTCGGCAGAGGCCAGCCCGCCCGTCGCCCCGGAAGCATTCACCTCGGCGCTTGCAGTCGCACTGCTCATCGTGTCCACCCCCCTCTGCCCGCTGTTCGGGTTTCGCAGAGGTTACCGTCTAGGCTAGAAAAGTTTAATCAGGAGGAAATGCAGATTGCCAAATAGTGCGTCGCGGCGCAACCACTGCTCAGCAAGAAAGACATGACTTCATGTGAAAACTGGATGGCTTCCACGTGCCATCCCCTCGCGTGCCCGCATGCCAGGACATTGTAATCTGACCGGGACACTGGATTCTCCAGTGGACCTGGGTGCATCGGACTGGCGGGTGAATGCATGTACGATGCCGGTCTGACAGTGGGAGGCCTGCCCCGCTATCGGGACGCGTCATGGCGGAGGTCATGAGGAAATCCCGTGGGTTGGGGTTGGGGCTCCAGGCGTTCTGTCGCGGTGTAGACGTTGCACCGCCCGTTCCTTGAGAACGCGGCGAGCGTCACGCCAGCACGCAGGGCCAGGTCGATGGCCAGGGAGCTGGCGGCGGACACGCTGACGACCACGGGGATGCGGGCGCGGGCGGCCTTCTGGACGATCTCGAAGCTGGCGCGGCCGCTGACGGCGAGGATCGCGGGGGCCGTGGGGAAGGGTGGGAGGGGCAGCCGGCGCGGGGCGCGCACGGCGCCGGCCAGGACGAGGGCGCCCACGGCCTTGTCCACGGCGTTGTGGCGGCCCACGTCCTCATGTGCGGCGAGCAACTCGCCGTTCGCGTCCAGCACGGCGGCGGCGTGGACGCCGCCGGTCCGCTCGAAGGCGTGCTGGATGGCGCGCAGGCGTTCGGTGGCGCGGGCCACGGTGCGGGCGGAGAGGACGGGGCCGGGGGGGACGGGGGCGCAGGTGGCCAGCAGGTCGTCCACGCTCCGGCGGCCGCACACGCCGCAGGCGGAGGTGGTGAGGGTGCCGCGGCGGGTGGTCTCCACGCGCTCCAGGTCGAGCCGGGCGCCTGCGGCGGGGACGACCTCCAGCGCGTTGCCGTAGCCCTCCTCGCCGGGGTGGCCGCAGTGGAAGAGGCTGCCCAGGTCGTCGCCGTCCTCCAGGATGCCTTCGGCGAAGAGGAAGCCCACCGCGAGCTCGCGATCATGGCCGGGGGTCCGCATGGTGGTGGCCACGGGGTCGCCATTCACGCGGATCTCCAGGGGCTCCTCCACGGCCACGTGGTCGTCCTCGGTCGCACGGAGCGTGTCGCCGTCGAAGCGGCGCACGGCGCGGTGGGTGACGCCGCGCGGCTCCGGGAGCGGGGGCTCCGCGGGGGGGCTCGAGGCGCGGACGTCCGGCCGCGTGGCGGTCTCGCCCAGCCACCGGGTGAGGAGGTCCGCGACGGCGCGCGCGGTGGCCGGCACGCGCGGGCGCGAGGCCACTGCGGGCGGGAGCTCGGGGGCGTCCGTGACCACGGCGAGCACGTCCGGGCGGGAGGCCGCGAGCGGCGCCTCCAGGCCCTCGCGCCACACCTCCAGCTTCGGGAGGGGGCCGTCCTTCCAGCCCTCCACGAGCACCAGGTCCACGCGGTCCGCGTCGCGCGCGAGGAGGGCGGGGGACAGGGGCCGCCGGGTGGTGAGCTGCGTGCCGTCCGGCGTGGCGAAGCCGGTGAGCACGGCGCCCGCGGCGTCCAGGCGCGCGGTGTCGCTGCCCGGGCGGTGGAGCGGGTGCGCCTCCGACGAGTGCTTCACGCAGGCCACGCGCAGGCCGCGCGAGGCCAGCTCCGGCAGCAGGCGCTCCAGGAGCGTCGTCTTGCCCGCCGTGGAGTGGCCGATGAGGGCGAGCGCGGGGGGCGACGTCACGCGGCCTCCACGGGGAGGAAGTCCGGCGCGTCGAAGTGCTGCACGTCCACGGGCTCGCCCCGGGCGAAGTCGGCGCGGCCGGCGGGGAGCACGGCCCAGCCCCGGGCCGCGACGTTCTGGAGGATCTGTCCGGCGCCCTGGGGGCGCAGGCGCGCCCACGGCTCGGCGCCGGGCTCGCCCGGCTCGAGCGCCGCGACGGTGACCAGGTAGGTGAGGCCGGCCTGCTTGTGGCGGGGCTCGGAGAGGCGGGCGCGGGTGACGCGGCGCTGCTCGAGGACGCCCTGGTGCTTGAACAGGAGGGGCCGCGCGAGCTGGTCGAACGCGACGGTGGCGGCGCCGGGGTTGCCGGGCAGGACGACGACGGCGGTGGCGCCCAGGCGGGCCACGGCCACGGGCTTGCCGGGCTTGAGCGCGACGCCGTCCACGAGGAAGCGCGCGCCCAGGCGGGTGAGGACGCGCTTCACGCAGTCCCTGTCGCCCACGGACGCGCCGCCGGTGGTGATGAGCACGTCGACCTGGGGCGCCAGCGCCTCCAGCCGCGCGAGCAGCTCCGCCTCGTCGTCGCGCGAGCGGGCCAGGTGGGTGACGTCCGCGCCGGCCTCGCGGGCCAGGGCGGCCACGAGGAGGCGGTTGCTCTCGAAGACCTGGTGGGGCTGGGCGGGCTGGCCGGGAGGGACCAGCTCGTCCCCGGTGGCGACGACGGCGACGCGCGGCGCGGGGCGCACGAGCGCGGTGGCCTCGCCCAGCGACGCGAGCACGCCGAGCACGGTGGCGTCCACGCGCTGGCCGGCGGGGAACAGGGGCGCGCCGGGCCTCACCTCTTCCCCGGCGCGGCGCAGGTCGTGGCCAGGGGGGACGGTGACGAAGATGTCCACGTGGGAGCCGTCGTCGGTGGGGCGCGCGGCCTCCTGGCGGACGACGGCGTCGGCGCCGGGGGAGAGGGGCGCGCCGGTGAAGACGCGCGCGGCCTCGCCGGGCTGGAGGGGGTGGCGCGGGAGGTGGCCGGCGTAGACGGTGTCGACGATGCGCAGGCGCGCGGGCCGGTCGCGGTTGGCGCCCCGGGTCTCCTCGGCGCGCACGGCCCACCCGTCCATGGCGGAGTTGTCGCAGCCGGGCAGCGCGCGTGACGCGGCGACGCCCGCGGCGAGGAAGCGGCCATGGGCTTCCAGCAGCGGAAGGCGAGCGGGGGCCGCGGGCGCGATGGCGTCGAGCGCGGTCCGTCGCGCGGCGGGGAGGGGAATCAGCGGCATGCGAGGGGGAGGGGGTGATGGACTCTACGACGGGCCGCGTGTGCCTTGTCCACGGGGGGCGTGGGGGAGGTGGTCGCTCTCTCCCCCTGGGGCCAGGCGAAGGTCAGGCAGTGAAGCGTTTTCCGAGCGAATGAGAGGAATGTAGGGTCGGCGGACATGGACGGATCCGCGACCTTTCCCGACGTGACGCTGGCCATCCTGGCAGGGGGGCAGGGGACCCGGCTGGGGGGCGTGGCCAAGGGGCTGCTGCGCGTGGGCGGGCTCACAACCCTGGAACGGCTGCGGGCGTTCGGGTCGCATTTCGCGGACAGCTTGCTGGTGGCGAACGCTCCGGAGCCCTACGCGCGCTTCGGGCTCCGCACGGTGGTGGACGTCGTGAAGGGGAAGGGCGCCCCGGGAGGGGTCCATGCGGCCCTGGGGGCGGCCCGCACGGAGTGGGTGTTCGCGGTGGCCTGCGACATGCCGTTCGTGACGGAGGCCGCGGCGCGGGTGGTGCTGGACGCGCGGGGGGCGGACGTGGACGCGGTGTGCATCGAGCACGATGGACGGTGGGAGCCGTTGTTCGCGGCGTACCGCACGGAGCGGGTGACGCGGTGGGGGGAGGCGCTGGCGGAGGACCCGTCCCTGCGGCGGGTGCTGCTGGGGCTCCGCACGCGGCTCCTGCCCGTGGACGCGCTGCGCGCGGTGGATCCGGAGCTGCGCGCGCTGGCGAACGTGAACACGCCGGAGGACTTGGTCCGCTATGGGGTCGCGCTGCCGGGGCGGTGAGCCCCGTCACGGCTCCGGCTGCGTCACCATGAACCGCGCGTAGGGCATGTCCTTCCGGGGCGCCGCGCCCTGGCCCAGCACGGGCAGCGGGAAGCTCAGCGGCTTCCCATCCGAAGCCTCCGTGTTCCCCTCCACCTGGGCCGCGCCCAGCCCCTGCCGCTGTCCCTGGAACGTGGCCTGCGGATTCCGCGCGGACGCCTTGCCCGCCTGGATGACGGCGTAACGCGCGGCCACCGCGCCCACCGTGGTCAGCATGTCCGCCGCCACCTGCTTCCACCTCGCCCGCCCCGGCAGCACGTCCACCCCCAGCCCCGCCAGGGAGCACGCCCGCGACAGCGCCCACAGCGCGCCCGACGCGCCCGCGCGCAGGGGCCTCCCCACCTCCAGCACCTGCCGCGCCTCCAGCTCCACGGCCTCGCGCGTGAACAGCTCCGCCACCTTGCCCGCGACGCGGAAGCGGCGCAGCACGCGCTCCTCCGCGTCCGTGTGCGGGAGCAGGGACAGCAGGCTCCCGGCGCTCGCCGTCGCGGAGGCCATGAAGAACAGCGGCAGCGTGCGCCCCACCTGCTGCCACAGCGGCACCGCCGTGTTGCTCACCAGCACCGCCGTGTACCCCGCGAGCGGCAGGCCCATCACCGCGCCCACCGTGCCCGCCGCACGCCCCAGGAGGCCCAGGGCCCCGGGCCTCCGCCGCAGCAGCAGCGCCGCGGAGTTCACCGCGCCCGAGCCCGCCAGCACCCACGACCCCATGCTCATGGGCGACGTGGGCCGGAACACGCGCAGCATGTTCAGGAAGCGCGACGGCCGGCCCAGGTCGTGGATCAACAGCCCCGCGCTCACGAGGTCCCCCGCCACGGCCACCGCGTGACAGCGCCCCGCCAGCCGCTCCAGCCTCCGGCCTCCCAGGTGCTCCAGCGTCACCCCGAGCACGCTCGACGCGCCCGCCACCCCGCCCACGTAGAAGTACGCCGGGACCGTCCAGATCCACAGCGGCTCCTTCAACACCGGCAGGCCGTAGTAGCTCGGCGCCCGCGCGCTGTCCGGCCCCGACCGCGAGGGCACCGTGGGCAGCACGTCCACCCCCCGCCGCGCCGGCTCCGGATCCTTCACCTCCTGGAGGGCGCCCTCGCCCTCCAGGATGCCCGCGCGCGCGTCGATGTTCCGCCCGTCCGCCTTGCGCTGGAGCTGGTCCAGCAGCGTGTCGTCGCTCATCCGCGCCCCTCCCGCCCGCGCGCCACCGCGCCCACCGCCACCGCCAGCATGCCCACCGCGCCCATCGCGACCGAGGCCCACGACCGCGCCGCCTTCTTCGTCGGCGCCACCGGGTCGGGCGGCAGGTTGTAGACCTCCGGCCTGTCCAGGAGCAGGAAGAAGGCGTTGAGGCCCCCCGTGCCCGGCTGGCTCTCCGCGTCCTTCCCATACAGGTACGCGTCCGTCATGCCCCGCTGGTGCAGGTCGCGCACCCGCGACTCCGCCCTCGCGTGCAGCGCGTCCAGGTCGCCGTACTGGATGGACGCCGTGGGACACGCCTTCGCGCACGCGGGCGTCATGTCGTCGCCGATGCGGTCGTAGCAGAGCGTGCACTTCCACGCGCGGCCGTCGTCCTCGCGCCGGTCAATCACGCCGAACGGACACGCGGACACGCAGTAGCCGCAGCCGTTGCACACGTCCGGCTGCACGTAGACCGTGTCGAACTCCGTGCGCACGATGGCGCCCGTGGGACACGCCTCCAGGCACCCCGCGCGCTGGCAGTGCTTGCACACGTCCGACATCATCAGCCACGAGAAGTCCCCCGCGCCCGACGTCTGCCCCTGGAGGGGCACCGGCCGCTCCACGAACGCCACGTGCCGCCACGTGGACGCGCCCAGGTGCGCCGTGTGGTCGTAGGACATCCCCGTGAAGTGGAAGCCGTCGTCCGGGAGCTGGTTCCACTGCTTGCACGCGACCTCGCACGCCTTGCAGCCGATGCAGAGCGTCGTGTCGGTGAAGAACCCCTTGCGGCTGCCCATGCGCCTATCCCTTCCCCTCGGGCTCCTGCGACTCCGAGTGGTCCGTGTCCCCGGGCGGCGTCACGTCGCGCGGCACCTCCGGCACCGTCAGCGGAGGCGGCGCCGCTCCCGCCGCGGCCCGCGCTCCCGAGCGCAGCCGCCCCGCCCGCAGGTCCGCCGTGAACGCCTTCGACTCCTGGATGTCCACGTTCTGATCCGCGACGAAGGACGTCAGCTCGTTGGCGCCCTCGCCGCGCACGCGCCCCGTGACGCCCCAGTGGTACGGCAGGCCAACCTGGTGCACCTGACGCCCCTTCACCTTCAGCGGGCGGATGCGCTCCGTCACGAGCGCCCGGCACTCCAGGTCCCCTCGCGCCGTGGCCAGCGTGCACCAGTCCCCGTTCTTCAACCCCTTCTCCCGCGCCAGCTCCGGGGAGATTTCACAGAACATCTCCGGTTGCAGCTCGCTCAGCCAGGACAGCCAGCGCGACATGCCGCCCGCGGTGTGGTGCTCGGTGAGCCGGTACGTCGTGACCAGGTACGGATAGCGGGGGTCGCCCCAGGCCCGGTGATAGGGGTTGTCCTTGCGCCTCCACTCCTCGCGCGTGGGGCTGCACTGCTGCGCGTAGAGCGGGTTGGGCAGCACCGACTCCATGGGCTCGTAGTGCGTGGGCAGCGGCCCGTCCATCAACCCGCTGGGCGCGAAGAGCCACCCCTTGCCGTCCGCCTGGAGGAGGAACGGATCATTGCCCGCGAGGGTCGCGAGCCCCGTCGCGCCCTCGGGCGGCCGGTACTCCGGCGGCAGGTCCGCGATGAAGTCCGGCACGTCCTCGCCCAGCCACTGCTTCTGGCCGGCGTCCCACCACACGTAGCGCTTGCGCTCGCTCCAGGGCCTGCCGTCCACGTCCGCCGACGCGCGGTTGTAGAGGATGCGCCGGTTGGACGGCCACGCCCAGCCCCACTCGGGCGCCACCCACGTCTGCTCCTGCCCCGGCTTGCGCCGCGCGGTCTGGTTGACGCCGTCCTTGAAGCAGCCCGAGTAGATCCAACAGCCGCACGCCGTGGAGCCGTCGTCCTTCAACGCCGTGAAGCCGTCCACCGGCTCCCCGTCCGCCACCGTGTAGCCGTTGATCTCCCGCAGCACCGCCTCCGCGGAGGGCTCCGCGTGCGGCCCGTGCGTGGGGTAGTCCCACGTCAGGTCCAGCAGCGGCGCGTCCTTCGGGTCCGTGGAGCCCGCGTACAGCTCCCGCAGCTTGCGCCCCAGGTGGTAGGTGAAGTGCAGCTCGCTGCGCGCGTCCCCCGCCGGCTCCACCGCCTTGTGATGCCATTGCAGCAGGCGCTGCGTGTTGGTGAAGGTGCCGTCCTTCTCCGTGTGCGCGGCGGCCGGGAAGAAGAACACCTCCGTTGGGATGTCCTCCGGCCGCACCTGCCCGGCCTGCACCTCCGGCGCCGTGCGCCAGAACTCCGCCGTCTCGATGAGGGTGAAGTCGCGCACCACCAGCCAGTCCAGGTGGCGCAGCCCCTTGCGCTGGAGCGCCCCGTTCATGCTGCCCACGGCGGGGTTCTCCCCCATGACGAAGTAGCCCTGGAGCTTCCCGTCCGCCATGTCCGCCACCGTCTGCATGTGCGAGTGGTTGCCCGTCAGCCGGGGCAGGTGCGCGAACAGGTAGTCGTTGTCCCGCGTGGCCCTGTCCCCGAACCACGCCTTGAGCAGCGACACCGCGTACTTGGGGAACTCCGTCCACCAGCCGCTGCCGGACTTGTTGTCGCGGAGGTACTGCTCCAGCGAGTCCCCGCCGCGGGCGCGCGGCATGGGCAGGTAGCCCGGCAGCAGGTTGTAGAGCGTGGGGATGTCCGTGGAGCCCTGGATGGACGCGTGCCCGCGCAGGGCGAGGATGCCGCCACCGGGCCGGCCGATGTTGCCCAGGAGCAGCTGGAGGATGGCCGCCGTGCGGATGTACTGCACGCCCACCGAGTGCTGCGTCCAGCCCACGGCGTAGCAGAACGCGCTGGTGCGCTCCGGGTTGGAGTTGTCACAGAGCGTCCGCGCGACCTCCAGGAGCAGCGCCTCGTCCACGCCGCACACCTGGGACACCACCTTCGGCGTGTAGCGGGAGAAGTGCCGCTTCAGGAGCTGGAACACGCACCGGGGATGCTGGAGCGTCTCGTCGCGGTGCTCGTCGTGGAGGTCCACGCGGTGGTCGTGCCCGCCGCCGCCCGCGCCGGGCTCGTCCGTCAGCTCCTTGTGGCCGGCCGCCGGCACCACGCCCGCCACGCCCTGGTACTGCCAGGTGTGGGGGTCATAGCGGTTGCCCTGCGGCTGGTAGCCGCTGAAGAGCCCCTCCAGGTCCTCCGTGTCCAGGAAGCCCTCGCGGATGAGCGTGGCCGCGTTGGTGTACTGCACCACGTAGTCGCGGAAGTACCGCTCGTGCTCCAGCACGTAGTGGATGAGCCCGCCCAGGAACGCGATGTCCGAGCCCACGCGGATGGGCGCGTAGAGGTCCGCCACCGCGCTGGTGCGCGTGTAGCGCGGGTCCACGTGGATGACCTTCGCGCCCCGGGCCTTCGCCTCCATCACCCACTGGAAGCCCACCGGATGGCACTCGGCCATGTTGGACCCCTGGATGATGATGCAGTCCGAGTGCTGCAGGTCCTGCTGGAACGTCGTGGCGCCGCCGCGGCCGAACGTGATGCCCAGACCGGGCACCGTGGACGCGTGTCATATTCGAGCCTGGTTCTCCACCTGCACGACGCCCAGCGCGCTGAAGAGCTTCTTGAGGAGGTAGTTCTCCTCGTTGTCCAGCGTCGCCCCGCCCAGGTGCGCCATCCCCAGCGTCCGGTTCACCCGCTGGCCCTTCGCGTCCGTCAGCTCGAACGTCGCGTCGCGCGTGCGCTTCACGCGCTCGGCCACCTTGTCCAGGGCCTCCTCCAGCGGGAGCGGCTCCCACTCCGTGCCGCCGGGGCGGCGGTAGAGGACCTGCTGCACGCGCTGCGTCCCCGTGACCAGCTGGAAGGTGGCGGCCCCCTTGGGACACAGCCGGCCGCGCGAGATGGGGGAGTGCGGGTCGCCCTCGATGTCGAGGATGCGACCGTCGCGCACGTGCACCTCCTGCCCGCAGCCCACCGCGCAGTACGGGCAGATGGACTTCACCACCCGGTCCGCGGACTTCGTGCGCGGCGCGAGCGCGCGGCTCCGCGCCGACATCGCCGTGTCGCCCAGCGCCCGGCTGTCTCCCCGGGCGAGCTGCCGCAGCACCGGCCAGCCCTTCATCAGGTCGCGGAACTTCAAGGCTGCTCCTCTCCATGGCCCGACAGGACGCGCACGTGGAACCGCGCCCCCAAGATGGGGATGCACCCGGGAGCGGACCAGTGCCGCCAGGCCCGGATCCACGTCCACGAGCGGACGCGAGGGCGGCCGGGCAGGCACGGCGCCGCGCGCCCGGCGGATCCGCCGCGGGACGGGGTGCGCCGCTTCCCTGCGTCATCCGGGGAAGGCCAGGAAGGACCTCACACGTCGTGAAACATGTGTCGCGGCGCGCGCCGTGGGCCATCGAGGACTCGCGATGGAGCGGGACCTGTGGAATCCTCGCGCCCCGTCAGGTCCCCGCCTGGTCCACTTCCCCCCCTCATTCAAAGGACGACGCTGATGCCGGCTGGCACGCTGAATCTCCCCGAGGACATCGCCCGTGACCTGGAGGCTCGCCTGGCCATGACGACGCCGGAGGACACGAGCCGGGGGCTGTTCTTCCTGGGGGTGTTGGACGCGGTGAGGTTCCTGGGGGGCGCGGACGCGGTGAAGCGCTGTCTGGAGCAGGTGGACGAGACCGCGGACTTCATCCCCATGCAGACCTATCCGTTCCCGCGCTTCCTGAAGCTGTCCTACGTGGCGGCGGAGCAGCTGGCGCCGCTCGTGGGCGGCCATGAGGCCGCGCAGCGCCAGATTGGCACGCAGGCGATGCTGGACTTCCTCAACTCCATGTTCGCGCGCGACTTCGTGCAGCAGGCGGGCGGCGATCCGAAGCGGCTCTTGGAGCTGATGCACTCGGGCTACCGCACGGCGCTCAACTTCGGCGAGCGCACCGTGGAGTGGACGGGGCCCACGTCGGGCCGGGTCATCATGAAGCGCTCGCTGATGCCGGTTCCCTACAACGAGGGCATCCTCCAGTCCGCGCTGGAGGTGACGGGCGTGCAGGACGTGCAGGTGCGCGGCGAGGCCCAGTCGCTGGCGGAGGCCGTCTACGACGTCTCCTGGTCGTCGTGAGGCGCGCGCGGCCCCGGCCTCCCCCGTGAGGGCGGGGGGCCCCGGCGCGCGTCAGGCCAGCGCGTGGCGCACGAGGCGGTAGGTGCCCTCCGCGGTGGTGCCGTAGACGAGGTGGGCGGCCAGCGCGCTCAGGTGCGACTTCGCCGGCACCTGCCGGGGCGGCGGCGAGAGGCGCAGGAGCGGCACCGCCAGCTCGTCACCGAGCAGGAAGAGGCCCAGGCCGAAGCCCACGCCGAACAGCTTCCCGGCCAGCGGGACGCGGTCATGCAGCGCGCCGTGCACGGCGCCCCAGAGCGTGCCGTAGCCCCAGTGCACCCCGTTGCCGGCCCGCTTCTTCTGGTCCCCCTCCAGGTGCAGGCCCGCGCCTTCCGCCGCCTTTCGCGCGGCCACCTCCGTGGCGGGCTCCTGCTGGGGCTGCCGGGCGCCGTCCTGCTCCTGCGGCTCGCCCCGCCTCGCGAGGAGCGCCTGGGCCTGGTTCATGGCGAAGGTGCCCAGCGCGCCGCCCACGGCGCCCATGAGGACGTCCTGGAGGAGCGAGCGCTTCTCGGGGCGGAAGGGGCGGAGTCGGCTCCAGCGGATCATGGTCGTTCCTTTCGACGGCGGGGGGCCTTGCGCGTGAGGGCTTCAGGAGAGGGCGGGGCGGAGGACCTCCAGGTCCTGGCGCAGCTGCTCCCCCGTCTCCGCCAGCGGGTGCCGGGGGAACCGCCGCGCGCCCTGCCAGGCCAGCGTGGCGCCCGCGCCCCCCAGGCCCAGCCCCAGCAGCAGCGCGCCGCGCGCCGACGCCAGCCGCAGGCCCAGGGCCACCGCCAGCAGCAGGGAGCCGCCCAGCGCGAGCAGCGCCCCGGTGCCCAGCAGGGCGGACGCCTGGAGCGCCTGGCGCGCGTCGCGGTGCAGCTCGTCCTTGGCCAGCTCCACCTCCGCCTGCGCCAGGCGTCGGCTCTGGTCGATGGCCCTCGACACCAGCTGCTGGGGCGATTCATCCGTCACTGGGGTGTGGTCCGGCATGGCGTGCTCCCGTGTCCCTAGAGGGTGGGGCGGCCCGGGGGCGGGTGCACCCCCGGGCGGGGAGGGCCGGTGCGCGCCCTGTCACTGGCCCGGCGGGCGGCCGGGCGGCCGGGCGGGCGGGGGGCGCGAAGTGGATTCCGGGGGCTTGCCTCGTGCGAAGCCCGGCCGGAAGGCCCACCTCACGGCGAGGAGGGGTGAAAGCGCATGGCGCATCACGAGGACTTGAGGGGACAGGTGGCCATCGTCACGGGCGCATCCAGCGGCGTGGGCTGGCAGTCCGCGGTGCGGCTGGCGGAGGCCGGCGTGCGGCTGTGCGTCACCGCGCGGCGCCAGTCGGCGCTGGAGCGGCTGCGCGTGGAGGTGCTCCAGCGCGGCGGCGAGTGCCTGGTGAGCGAGGGCGACGTCACGGTGGCCGAGGACGTGGAGCGCGTGGTGCGCGAGTGCGTGGCGCACTACGGCCGCGTGGACCTCCTGGTGAACGTGGCCGCGGTGCAGTCCTACGGCTACTTCGACCAGCTCCCCTGGGAGCACATCACGCGCGTGTTCGACGTGTCGTGCTTCGGCTACTTCCGCTTCGCGCGCGCGGTGCTGCCGCACTTCCGCGAGCAGGGCCACGGCCACCTGCTCAACGTGCAGTCCATGCTGGCGGCGGGGGCCGCGCCGCTGTTGTCCGCGTACGCGTCCGCGAAGCACGCGACGCTGGGGTGGGCGCAGGCGCTGGAGCTGGAGCTGGCGGGCACGGGCATCCACGTGTCCAACGTGCTGGTGCCGTCCGTGGCCACGCCCATGTTCGACCACGCGCCCACCATGCTGGGCCGGAGGCCCGTGCCGGTGCCGCCCACCTACGACGTGGACCTGGTGGCCCGCGCGGTGGTGCGGCTGGCGAAGCGGCCGGGCCGCACGTCGGTGCCGGCGTTCCTCCAGGGGCGGTTGATGCTGTGGCTCAACGGCGTGGCGCCGTCGGTGGGCAAGGCGCTGCTCTCCCGCTTCGGCGCGCGGCTGCAGACGACGGCCGCGCCGCTGGACCGGCCCGAGGGCAACCTCTTCACCCCGGTGGTGGAGGGCGTGGGCCCCCGCGGCAGCGTGCCACCGACGCCCGCGTGGAAGCGCTTCACCGCGACGCTGGGGCTGGCGGCGCTGACGGGCGGCGTGGTGGGGGGCGCCGTGCTGGGCGCGCGCGGCCTGCTGCGCGCGGCGCGCTGAGGCGGGGCGCGATCAGGAACCGGCGCCGCCGGGGCCGCTGTGCGTCGCGAGGCGCCGCGAGCAGGAGTTTCTCCGATCGCGGCGCTGATGGTGTCGTTTCAACGAAGTGTCGGGTGGGTCCGAAAACATCCTCGCGTTGTGGCGGGCTTTGGCTAGAAGGGGCCCCGCATGCGCTCCGGGAAGGGTCGGCCGGGCGTGAACGTGAGGAGAAACCTCGATGCGTGGAAACAGCAAGTGGACGGGTCTTGCGGTTGCGGCGGGTCTCGCGGTGTCGTCGCAGGCGATGGCGGCCGAGGAGCCGAACCTGAACGCGAACCCGGGCCGGGCGTCTGACTTCGGCCAGGAAGGTCAGATGGTCATCAGCCAGGACCTCAACGGCTTCCTGGGCTACAACACCGCCTCCGAAGTGTTCCTGATCCGCGTGGAGCCGTCCGCGGACTACTTCCTCCACCAGAACCTGTCGGTGGGCGCGTCCGCGCTGGTGGCCTTCGGCTTCGGCGACAGCACCGTCGTGGGCCTGGGCGTGCTGGGCCGCGTGGGCTACCACCTGCCGCTCGCCGACCGCGTGTCGCTCTGGCCCAAGGCGGGCTTCGGCGTGCAGTTCGCCCACGTGCCGGGCGCCAGCGACGTGAACTTCGTCCTGGACTTCAACGCCCCCGTCCTCTTCCACCTCACGCCGCACTTCTTCATCGGCGCGGGCCCGCAGGTGCGCGCGCTCATCAGCCAGGACGTGGGCAGCCTGGGCTCGGAGCAGGGCTACTTCTCCGGCAACGACGTGACGCTGGGCATCACCACCACGGTCGGCGGCTACTTCTAGCCTCGGGCCTTTCCTGACACCCCGGGCCGCGTGCCCGGGTGTCGGGGAATGCAGGACCTGTGACGTAGGCGATGTCGCGTTGACGTCACGGGTTGGATGTGTTGGGTTGGAGGATGCCATGTCCGTGCTCCCGTTCGCCACCCGGTTGCCCGCGTTCGCCCCCTTGCATCCGCTGGGGAGGGGCCCGCTGGGCGAGTGGGTGTCCCTGGTGTGGCCGCTGGAGCAGGACGTGGCGGGCGCGGGCCCGCTGGTGGTGAAGACGTTCCTCCTGGCGTCGGGGCTGGCGCCGGAGACGCGGCGTCCGCTGGAGGAGGCGCTGGCGCTGGCGCTGCCGCTGCGGCACCCGGGCATCGCGCGGCTCCATGGCTTCCAGGTGGACGCGCGCGACACGCTGACGGTGGTGTCGGACTACATCCCGGGCTGCTCGCTGGCCACGGCGCGCCGGCGCGTGCTGGGGCGGGGCGGGCGGCCGTCGGAGGCGTTCGTGTGTCACGTGGGCGTGGAGGTGGCGGGGGCGCTGCGGGCCGCGCATGGCGCGCGCGTGGTGCACGGGGACCTGCATGCGCACCGCATCCGCGTGGGGCCTCGGGGCGAGGTGACGCTGACGGACTTCGGGCTCCGGTCCGCGCGTCCGCTGCTGCGCCGGTTCACGTCGCCGTCGCGGCCGGACGTGGTGGAGCTGCCGGTCCGGGAGGACGGGGTGGGCTCGCCGGTGGAGGCGCGGGAGGACTCGCGCGCGCTGGGGCGGGTGCTGTTGGAGCTGGCCTCCGGGAGCGTCGTGGTGCCGGGGGACGCGGCCGGGGTGGACGCGGCGCTCGGGGGCGTGTCGCCCGCGCTGCGGGAGGTGCTGCGCCAGGCGCTGCTGGGTGAGCGCGAGGCGGACTCCGCCGCGTGGCTCCAGGCGGCGCTGCGCGACTGCATGGCGCGCGGGGCGGCGTGCCATGGGCGGGAGGCGGTGGTGCGGGAGCTGGCGGCGTTGCCGGGCGCCGGGCCGCTGTCGCCCGTGGACGTGTACGTGGGGGCGGCCTCGGTGATGACGGCCTCCGCGTCCGCGCGCGGGCGCACGCTGCCGTCCTGAGCCTCGCGCCGGGGCCCACCGCCGCGCATCGAGGTGCTCCGTGAGCCACCGGGCATCATGCTCGCGCGCTGCTCCAGTGGAGGGCCCGCGTGTGGACTGGCCAACGTCGCGCGTCTGGTGCGTGTGAAACGCGACGGGGCGTGAACGGGAGGCTGGTGGCCGCGTGAGGCCGCGCCCACAGTCCCGCCCGCCTCCGCCAGTGCAGCCGCGGAGGCCTCCACGCTGGATGGGGGGAGGGGCATGGCTCCGTTGTTCCGCCCGGGAACCGACTCGGTGCTGCGGGTGATCATCGCCCTGGCCCTGGGTCTGCCCGCGGCGTCGCTGGCGGGCCTGTTGCTCCTCGCGCGCAACCCGCTGGGGCGGGGCTCGTTCTCGCCCCGCGAGCAGCCACTCCCGTTCGACCACCGCCACCACGTCGGCGACGAGGGCATCCCGTGCGGCTACTGCCATGAGGGCGCGTGGCGCTCGCCAGCCGCGGGCGTGCCGCCCACGCAGCGCTGCCTGGGGTGCCACGCGCAGGTGTGGAACGAGAGCGCCCGGCTGGAGCCGGTGCGCGCCAGCGGCTTCGACGACACGGCGATTCCGTGGAACCGGGTGCACGCGCTGCCGGACTACGTCTGGTTCAGCCATCAGGTCCACGTGAACAAGGGCGTGGGCTGCGTCACCTGCCACGGGCGCGTGGACACCATGCCGGCGGTGCAGCAGGTGGCGCCGCTCACCATGGGCTGGTGCCTGGGCTGTCACCGCGACCCGACGCCGTGGCTGCGCCCGCTGTCCGAGGTCGCGAACCTCACGTGGCGTCCCCCCGGAGCGCCGCGGGAGACGGGCCGCGCGGTGCAGGCCGCGCTCGACGTGAACCCGAGGACGGATTGCAACACATGCCACTTCTGACCGACCCCTCACGGCCGGAGGCCCCTGACTCGCCCGCGGCGGACGGGACGGAGCCCGTGCGCGCGTGGCGGAGCCTGGAGGAGTGGCAGGCGGGAGGGCCCGGTCCCGAGGCCGTGTCGCGTGAGCACCCGCCGGGCGCGCGGGTCCCACCCGAGGGCGTGGCGCGGCGCACCTTCCTGCAACTGGCGGCCGCGTCGCTGGCGGCGGCGGGCTTCAGCGGGTGCTTCCGGCAGCCGCCGGAGAAGATCCTCCCGTACTCGACGCCGCCCGAGGGCCTGACGCCGGGGGTGCCGCTGCACTTCGCCACGGGGCTGGAGTGGAGCGGGCGCACGGTGGGCCTGGTGGTGGCGAGCCACGAGGGGCGGCCCACGAAGGTGGAGGGCAATCCGTTGCACCCGGCGAGCCTGGGCGCGGCGGGCCTCTTCGAGCAGGCGGCGCTGCTGGGGCTCTACGACCCGGCGAGGGCGAAGACCGCGCGGCTGCGAGGCGCGGAGGCCGCGTGGAGCACCGTGAGGGACGCGCTGCGCGAGCAGGCCGAGCGCCAGGACGGCGGCGCGGGGCTGCGCTTCCTGGTGGAGCCCACGGGCAGCCCGCTGGTGCAGGCGCTGTACGCGCGCATCCAGGAGCGCTTCCCGGCCGCGCGGATCATCCCCTGGGGCGTGGCCCTGGCGGACGGGCGCCGCGAGGGCACGCGGCGGGCCTACGGCCGCGCGCTGGACGTGGTGCACGACGTGGGGCGCGAGGTGGTGGTGGCGGTGGACGACGACTTCCTCGCGCCCCCACACCCTGGAAGCCTGCGCGCGGCGCGGGACTTCGTGAGCGCGCGCAAGCCGGAGGCGATGAACCGGCTGTGGGTCGCGGAGAGCACGCTGACCCTCACCGGCGGCTTCGCCGACGAGCGGCTCCGGATGCGGCCGTCGCAGGGCGCCGCGCTGCTGCTCGCGCTGGCGGCGGAGGTGGGCCGGGGGCTGCGCGGGATTGCCCCCGTGAACCCCTCGCGCGGGGTCACGCCGGCGCTGGCCTCGGGGCTCGCGGGGCTGAGCGCTCCGCCCGCCGCGCTGACGGACGCGCAGCGCGCCTGGGTGCGCGGCGCCGCGCGGGACCTGCTCCTGCACCGGGGACGGGGCCGGGTCACGGTGGGCGCGCGCCAGCCGCCGCCGGTGCATGCGCTGGCGCTCGCGCTGGACGAGGCGCTGGGCAACACGCCCCGGCTGCTCGAACCCGTGGCGCTCCCCGAGGCGGACCCGGAGGCGCCCAGCGCGCTCCTGGCGGAGCTGCTCGATGGACAGGTGGACACGCTGATCATCACGGCGTGGAACCCGGTCTGGACGTCGATGGTGGACGCGGACCTCGCGCGCCACCTGGAGCGCGTCCCCTTCCGCCTGTACCACGGCCTCCACGAGGACGAGACGGCGGCCCGCTGCCCCACCTTCGTCCCCGCGACGCACGCCTTCGAGTCCTGGCGCGATGGCCGCGCGCCGGACGGCACCGCGTCGATCTCACAGCCGCTCATCGCGCCCCTGTTCCCCGGCGCCGTGTCGGAGGTGGAGCTCCTGTCCGTCTTCGCGGGCCTGGACTCACGGAGCCCCTACGAGCTGCTCAAGTCCCTGTGGCGCGAGCGCTCGGGCGCGCCGGCGGACTTCGAGGCGCGCTGGGAGACGTGGCTCGCGGACGGCGTCATTCCGGAGACCCGGGCGGCGCCCGCCCAGGCCGTGCTGAACGAGGCCGGGGTGCTGCGCGACGCGCGGGAGGTCGCGGGGCGGGAGTCCCTCCGAAGCCTCGGGGATGCGCCGGACCGCCGGGCCGCCGCCCGCGCGAGCCACCCGCTGGAGACCCCCGCGGGCCTGGAGCTGGCCCTGGTGCTGGACTCGCGGCTGTACGACGGCCGCTTCGCGGGCAACGCCTGGCTCCAGGAGCTGCCCGACCCGGTGACGAAGCTCACCTGGGACAACGCGGCGCTGCTCTCCCCCGCCACCGCGCGGGCGCTGAAGCTGGAGAAGGGCGACGTGGCCCGCCTGGAGTCGCTGGGCCAGGCGGTGGAGGTGCCCGTGCTGGTGCTGCCCGGCCAGCCGGACGACACGGTGACGCTGGCGCTGGGCCACGGCCGCGAGCGCGTGGGCCCGGTGGGCCAGGGCGTGGGCGTCAACGCGTACACGCTGCGGTCCAGGTCCATGCCGTGGGGCGGGACCCTCACGCGCCTCACCCGCACGGGCCGCCACCACGCGCTGGCGCTCACGCAGGAGCACTGGAGCATGGAGGGGCGCGACCTGGCGCTCCAGTTCACGCAGGCGGCCTTCCGCGCGAAGCCCCAGGCGCTCGGGTTCCTCCAGGAGCACCAGGAGCGGCTCTATCCACCCGACGCGCTGCCGAGGAGCGACCGCCACCAGTGGGCCATGGCCATCGACCTGCATCGGTGCACGGGGTGCAGCGCGTGCATGGTGGCGTGCCAGGCGGAGAACAACGTGCCGGTGGTGGGGCGCGACGGCGTGCGCAAGAGCCGGGAGATGCACTGGCTGCGCATCGACCGCTACTTCCTCGGTGACCCGGACGACCCGGGCTTCATCTCCCAGCCCGTGGCGTGCGTGCACTGCGAGGCCGCGCCCTGCGAGTACGTGTGCCCGGTGAACGCCACCGTCCACTCGGACGAGGGCCTCAACCAGATGGTCTACAACCGCTGCATCGGCACGCGGTACTGCTCCAACAACTGCCCCTACAAGGTCCGCCGCTTCAACTACCTGGAGTACCAGCGGCGAGACCCCCTCGCGAGGCTGCGCCAGAACCCGGACGTGACGGTGCGCTCGCGCGGGGTGATGGAGAAGTGCACGTACTGCGTGCAGCGCATCGAGCGGGCCCGCGCCGTCGCGCGCGCGGCGCACCGGGACGTGCGCGACGGCGAGGTCCGCACCGCCTGCCAGCAGGCCTGTCCCACGGAGGCCATCACCTTCGGGGACCTGCTCGCCCCGGAGTCGCGCGTGCGCCGCGAGCACGAGGACCCGCGGCACTACAGGCTGCTCAACACGCTGGGCACCCAGCCGCGCACGGTGCACCTGGTGCGCCTGAAGAACCCGGCGCCGAGGGGAGGCGCATGAGCACGGCCGACCCGCAGGTGCCCGCGCCCGGGGACCCGCTCACCGAGCACCCGCTCCTGGAGGGGCGCCACTCCGACCGCGCCTACAGCGAGTCGCTGCTCGCCTTCGTGCACCGCCCCGCGGGCCGGACCTGGCGGATGCTGCTGGCGCTGGGGCTGGCCGGGACCGCGCTGCTGGGGGTGGCGATCGGCGTCACGCTCGCGGTGGGCGTGGGGACGTGGGGCAACAACATCCCGGTGGCGTGGGCGTTCGGCATCACGAACTTCGTGTGGTGGATCGGCATCGGCCACGCGGGGACGTTGATCAGCGCCATCCTGCTGCTGTTCCAGGAGAAGTGGCGCGGGTCCATCAACCGCTTCGCGGAGGCCATGACGCTCTTCGCGGTGACGTGCGCGGGGCTCTTCCCGCTGCTGCACCTGGGGCGGCCGTGGAAGTTCTACTGGCTGGTGCCGTATCCGAGCAGCCTGCGGGCGTGGCCGCAGTTCCGCTCGCCGCTGACGTGGGACATCGCGGCGGTGGGCACGTACCTCACGGTGTCGCTGCTGTTCTGGTTCGTGGGGCTGCTCCCGGACCTGGCCACGGCGCGCGACACGGCGCGGACGCCCCGCGCGCGCTTCTGGTACGGGCTGGCGAGCCTGGGGTGGCGGGGCTCGGCGAGGCACTGGCGGCAGTGGCGCACGGGCTACCTGCTGCTGGCGGGGCTGGCCACGCCGCTGGTGGTGAGCGTGCACACCATCGTGTCCTTCGACTTCGCGGTGTCGCAGCTGCCGGGCTGGCACACGACCCTCTTCCCGCCGTACTTCGTCGCGGGCGCGGTGTTCAGCGGCTTCGCGCTGGTGCTCACGCTGCTGATTCCGGCGCGCAAGGCATTGGGCCTCGAGCACGTGGTGACGCCGCTGCACCTGGACAACATGGCGAAGGTGCTGCTGGCCACGGGGTGGATGGTGACCTACGGCTACCTCCAGGAGCACTTCTTCGCCTGGTTCAGCGGGAACCCCTTCGAGCTGCACGCCACGGAGGCGGAGCTCCTCGGGCCGTACGCGCCGCTCTTCTGGATGCAGGTCTTCTGCAACGTGTTGGTGCCGCAGCTGTTCTGGTCCTCCCGGCTGCGCACGAACGTGGGGGTGCTGTGGGTGGCGGCGCTGCTCATCAACGTGGGGATGTGGACGGAGCGCTTCCTCATCGTGGTGGCGTCGCTGAGCATGGACTTCCTGCCGTCGTCCTGGGCTGCGTACCGGCCCACGTGGGTGGACTGGAGCCTGCTGGGCGGCTCGGTGGCGTTCTTCGGCACGGCGTTCCTGCTGTTCCTGAAGTACGTGCCGGCCGTGTCCGTGAGCGAGATGAAGGAGCTCCAGCGCGAGGTGGACGCGTCGCTCCGCTTCCGGCGCGAAGAGGGCACGCGGCCAGGCGGTGCGCCATGAGCCGCCGCTGGGTGCTGGGAGAGTTCGCGTCCAGCGACGCGCTGGTGGCCGCGCTGAGGGACCTGCGGGCGAGGGGCTTCGAGCAGCTGGACGCGCACACGCCGTTCCCGGTGGAGGAGACGTTCGAGGCGCTGGGGCTGAAGCGCTCGCGGCTGCCGCTGCTGACCCTGGGGGCGGGCCTGGGCGGGGCGGTGTTCGCGTACCTGACGCAGTGGTTCACGAACGCGGTGGACTCTCCGCTGGACGTGGGGGGCCGGCCGCTGCACAGCGCGCCCACGAACCTGCCCATCACGTTCGAGCTGGGCGTGCTGAGCGCGGCGCTGACGGTGTTCGGCGCGCTGATGGTGCTGTTCGGCTTCCCGCACGTGACGCACCCGGTGTTCGACGTGGAGTCCTTCCGCAGCGCGTCCGTGGACGGCTTCTGGGCGAGCGTGGCGGTGGACGGCGAGGACGCGCCGAAGGTGGAGGCGGCGCTGCGCGAGCTGGGGGCGCGGCAGGTGTCGGTGGTGGAGGAGGGCGCGCGATGAGGCGCTGGGCGCTCCTGGTGCTGCTGGGCGGGGTGGCCGCGTGCGACGACACGGACCCCATGGCGTCGCAGCCGCGGGCCGGGGCCTTCGCGCCGAGCGGGTTCTTCGATGATGGCCGCGCCATGCGGCCCCTGGTGCCGGGGACGGTGGCGCAGGAGTGGCACAGGCCGGAGGACCCGGCGTTGAAGCAGGGCCTCACGGCGGAGGGGCGCTGGCTTCCGGCCGTGCCGATGCCGCTCACCCGGGCGCTGCTGGAGGAGGGGCGCGCGACCTATGAGACCTGGTGCGCGGTGTGCCACGGGCTGACGGGCGACGGGGACGCCATCGTGGCCCGGAAGATGCCGCAGCGCCGGCCGCCCGGGCTGTTCGTGCCGCACGACCACGCGGAGCAGGTGGTCTACGGCGTCGCGGAGGGCGAAGCCCCGTACACGGGAGCGCAGGCCGTGACCGCGCGGGTGGGGCCGGAGGCGTTCCCGCTGCCCCGGAGGGTGGATGAGGAAGGCGCCGTCAGGGACACGGCCGACGGGGGGCGGCCCGGAGCGCCGGGGCGCGGGGTGACGGTCAGCGACGCGGACGCGGCCCTGGCGCGGCGGCACGCGCTCGTGGGGCCGCGAGGCATCGCGATGGAGGGGCGGCTCAACGAGCGCTCCACGACGGGAGACCTGCCGCACCCGCCGGGCTTCTACTTCGCGGTCATCTCCCACGGCTTCGGCGTGATGCCCGCGTACGGCCCGCAGCTCACGCCGCGTGAACGCTGGGCCGTGGTCGCGTACCTGCGCGCCCTGGGCCGCAGCCAGCGCGCGCCGCTCACCGCCGCGCCGCCCGCCGTCCAGGCGCGGCTGCGCCAGGAGGTCCTCCCGCGATGACGCCTCCCGTGCTCCCACGCTTCGAGGGTGGACGGCGCGCGCGGGTCATCAGCGCGGCGCTCGGCGTCGCGGGCCTCGCGGCCACCGCCGTCGGCGCCTTCCTCGACGTGCGCCAGGCCCTGGCGGGGTACCTCTTCGGGTTCATCTACTGGCTGGGGCTGAGCCTGGGGGCGCTGCTGCTGCTCGCCGCCTTCCACGCGTCGAAGGCGCGCTGGCCCGTGGTGCTGCGCCGCGCGCTGGAGGTCACGGCCGCCGTCGCGCCGCTGTTCCTCCTGCTCTTCGTGCCCCTCGCGCTGGGGATGCGGCACCTGTTCCCGTGGGTCGAGCCCTCCGCGGACCTGGGCGCGCACACGCGGCAGGTGCTCGACCACCGGCGGCTCTACAACAACGTGCCCTTCTTCCTGGTGCGCGCGGCGCTGTACTTCCTCACCTGGGGCGTCGTGGGGGCCCTCCTGTACCGCTGGTCCGTGCGGCAGGACGGCACGGGCGACGTGCGCTGGACGCTGTGGCAGCGGCGGCTGGGCGGGGGCTCGCTGCCCGCGCTGGGCCTCACGTTCTCCTTCATGACGCTGGACTGGATGATGTCGCTGGAGGCGACGTGGCAGTCCACCGTCTACGCCGTCTACGTCTTCGCTGGCGCCTTCGTGGGCGGGCTCGCCCTGATGATCGTCGCGGGCGCGGCCACGCGCGGCACCCGGCACTTCGGCAGCCTGCTGTCCCCCGGCCACTACCACCGGCTGGGCACGCTGCTGTTCGCCTTCGTCTGCTTCTGGGCCTACATCGCCTATTCGCAGCTCATGCTCATCTGGGTCGCCGGCCTGCCCGAGGAGGTGAGCTGGTACCGCGTCCGCCTGGAGGACGGCTGGGGCGCGCTGTCGCTCGTGCTGCTGCTGGGCCACTTCGTCATCCCCTTCGGGCTCCTCTTGTCGCGCGCGCTCAAGGCGCGCCCCCGGGGGCTGGCGGCCGTGGCGCTGTGGATGCTCCTGATGCATGCCGTGGACGTGGCGTGGCTGCTGTTCCCCTCGCTCTTCCCGGAGTCCGTCGTCATCCCGTGGACGGCGCTCACCGCGTGGGTGGGCGTGGGCGGGCTGTCCGTGGCGGTGGCCCTCTGGCTCTCGCGCGGCGCCTATCCCGTGCCCGTGGCGGATCCCTACCTCGTCCACTCGCTCCAGGTGCGCCCGCCATGAGCGAGCCCCGCCCACCGCCCCCGGAGCTGGAGCGGCTGCCCACCGCGTGGCTGGTGCGCGTCGGCGCCGTGGCGCTGGCGCTGCTCGCGGCGGCCAGCGTCGCGGCGTGGGCGCTGTGGGTCCGCTGGCGCCCTGGCACCGAGCGCCCCCTCCCCGTGCCCGCGAGCACCGCGCAGGTCGGCATGCTGGAGCAGCCCCCCTTCTCGCTGGACCGGCGCGCGGACGCGCTGAAGGCCCGGCAGCGCGAGCGGCTGGAGGGCTACGGCTGGGTGGACGTGGACGCGGGCGTCATCCACCAGCCCATCGACGCGGCCATGCGGCAGCTGCTCTCCGGGTCCGAGGGGGGCGCGCGATGAACGAGCTGCTGCGCCGCCTGTTCTTCCTCCCGGAGCAGGGCTCCACCTTCGCCGTGAAGGTGGACCACCTGCACTTCGTCCTGCTCCTCACCACGCTCGCGGTGGCGGTGGGCATTGGCGCCGTCGGCCTCTCCTTCCTCGTGCGCTACCACCGGCGCACGGCGTCGGACCCCACGCCGCGCGTGGTGGCGGCCCCGTGGATGGAGGGGCTGTTCATCGGCGTGCCGCTGTCGCTGTTCCTGCTCTGGTTCGTCCTGGGCTTCAAGCAGTTCGTCTGGGTGATGAGCCCGCCCCAGGACTCGCTGGACGTGTACGTCACCGGCAAGCAGTGGATGTGGAAGTTCACCTATCCCGGCGGCCCCAGCGCCATCGACACGCTGGTGGTGCCCGCGGGCCGGCCCGTGCGGCTGCTGCTCACCTCGCGCGACGTCATCCACTCCTTCTACGTGCCGGACTTCCGCATGAAGCGCGACGCGGTGCCCGGCCGCTACACCGACCTCTGGTTCGAGGCGCCGAGGCCCGGCCGCCATCAGGTGCTGTGCGCGGAGTACTGCGGGCTGGACCACTCGGTGATGCGCGGCGAGGTGCTGGTGCTGCCGCCCGCGGACTTCGAGGCGTGGCGGGACGCGCAGCGCCGCAACCTCCCCGTGGCCGCGCTGCCCGGCGCCCGCACCCCGGAGCCCATGGCCGTCCGGGGAGAGCGCGTCGCCGCCGCGCAGGGCTGCCTGCAATGCCACACGGTGACGGGCGCGCCGCACATCGGCCCCACGTGGCTGGGGTTGTATGGCCGGAGGGAGCCGCTGGAGGGCGGCGGCGCCGTGCTCGCGGACGAGGCGTACCTCACCGAGTCCATGATGGATCCGCTGGCGAAGGTGGTGGCCGGCTACGCGCCCGTGATGCCGGGCTACCACGGCCGGCTGAGCGCGGAGGACACCGGCGCGCTCGTGGAGTTCATCAAGTCCCTGCGTCCCATGCGCCCGGGTGTCACCGCGGCCGAGGAGCCCGTCTATGTCCCCACCGGCCGCTGAGTCCTACCTGACGGACGGGCGCACCCTGTGGTCGTGGCTCACGACGCATGACCACAAGCGCATCGGGGTGATGTTCCTCGGGCTGACGCTCTTCTTCTTCTTCGTGGGCGGCCTGTTCGCGCTGGCGCTGCGCATCGAGCTGCTCACGCCCGGCCGCACCCTCATGGGGCACCTGGCGTACAACCGGATGTTCACGCTCCACGGCGTCACCATGGTGTGGCTGTTCATGATCCCGGCCATCCCGTCCGCCTTCGGCAACTTCCTGGTGCCGCTGATGATTGGCGCCAGGGACGTGGCCTTCCCCCGGCTCAACCTGGCGTCCGTGTACCTCTACGTGCTGGGCGCCAGCGTCGCGCTGTGGGGCATGTTCGAGGGCGGCGCGGACACGGGCTGGACCTTCTACACGCCCTACAGCACCACCACGGGCACGGCGGTGCTGCCGGTGCTGGTGGGCGTGTTCATCATCGGGTTCTCCACCATCCTCACCGGGCTCAACTTCATCGCCACGGTGCACACGCTGCGCGCGCCGGGCCTCACGTGGATGAAGGTGCCGCTGTTCGTCTGGGCCGTCTACGGCACGTCCATCATCCAGGTGCTGGCCACGCCGGTGCTGGGCATGGTGCTGCTGCTGGTGGCGCTGGAGCGGGTGGTGGGCGTGGGCATCTTCGACCCCGCGCGCGGGGGCGATCCGATCCTCTTCCAGCACCTGTTCTGGTTCTACAGCCACCCGGCCGTCTACATCATGGTGCTGCCGTCCATGGGCGTCATCAGCGAGGCGGTGTCCGCCTTCAGCCGCAAGAACGCCTTCAGCTACCGGATGATCGTGTACTCCACGCTGGGCATCGCGTTCGTGGGGTTCTTCACCTGGGGCCACCACATGTTCGCGTCCGGCCAGTCCACCTTCGGCTCCGGCGCGTTCGGCGCCATGTCGATGCTGGTGGCCATCTTCACGGCCATCAAGATCTTCTCCTGGCTGGGCACGCTCTACAGGGGCTCCATCGCCATGGAGTCGCCGCTCCTCTACACGCTGGGGTTCATGTTCTTCCTCTTCTTCGGGGGGATGATTGGCGTGGCGTACGCGACCACGTCGCTGAACCTGCACTGGCACGACACGTACTCGGTGGTGGCGCACTTCCACTTCATCATGGTGGGGGCGACGGTGATGGCGTTCCTGGCGGCGCTGCACTACTGGTTCCCGAAGATGTTCGGGAGGCGCTTCCCCGCGAAGCTGGCCAACGGCGCGGCGGTGCTGATCATCTTCGGCTTCATCGCCACGTTCGTGCCGCAGTTCCTCCTGGGGAACCTGGGGATGCCCCGGCGGTACGCGGACTACCCGCCGCACTTCCAGCCGCTGCACGTGGCGTCCACGGCGGGCGCGTCCCTGCTGGCGTTCGGGTTCGTGGTCATCGCGGGGTACCTGGCGTGGAGCCTCCGCTACGGCGCGGTCGCGGGAGACAACCCCTGGGGCAGCGAGGGCTTCGAGTGGCGGAGCGCGTCTCCGCCGCCCACGCACAACTTCACCACGACGCCCGAGTACCCCCGGGGACCGCACGAGTACGCGCGGGAGGAGGTGCCGCATGCCGCCTGAGGCCGTGACGGAGCACTGGGGTTCCGAGGACGCGCGCAAGCAGGCGTCGCACCTGGGCATGTGGGTCTTCATCGCGACGGAGGTGCTGCTGTTCGCGGGGCTGTTCACGGCCTATGGCGTGTATCGCTCGGTGTACCCGGAGGCGTTCCGCGCCGCGCAGCTCGAGATGGAGGTGGGGCTGGGCACGCTGAACACGTTCGTGCTGGTGACGAGCAGCATCGTGGTGGCGCTCGCGGTGCACGCGGTGCGGGAGGACCGGCCGGGGCTGGGCGGGGCGCTGCTGCTGGCGGCGGCGCTGCTGGGCGTGGTGTTCCTGGGGGTGAAGGGCGTGGAGTACGCGCACCACGTGGCGGACGGCGGGCTGCCCGGGGAGGCGTACCGGTTCACGGAGGTGCCGCGCGTGGGCGCGGGCCTCTTCTTCACGCTGTACTACCTGCTGACGGGCTTCCACGCGCTGCACGTGACGGTGGGCGTGAGCGTGCTGACGGTGCTGGGCGTGCGGTCCGCGGCGGGGGCGTTCGGCGCGACGTACGCCACGCCGGTGGAGCTGGGCGGGATGTACTGGCACCTGGTGGATGTCATCTGGCTGTTCGTCTATCCCATCCTGTACCTGTCATGAGGAGCGGGCCCGTGGCCGAGGACGCGGTGGAGAAGCCGGGGCGCCAGCTGGGGGTGGGCGGCGTGCTGGTCGTGGGCGGGGTGCTGCTCGCGCTGACGGCGCTGACGTACGGGCTGCACACGCTGCCTCACGGCGCGTGGTCGCTGCCGGTGGCGCTGCTCATCGCGGGGGCGAAGGGGCTCTTGATCGCCCTGTTCTACATGCACCTGCGCGAGCAGCGGACGAGCAACGGGCTGGTGCTGGTGACGTCGGTGGTGTTCGTGGCGGTGCTGCTGACGGTGTGCGTGCTGGAGACGCGCACGCGCTTCCGGCCCGCCATTCCGCCGGGGCCCTTCCCGGTGGAGGCCCTGCCGGGGGCGCTGGAGGACCCGAGGAGCGCGAGGCCGCCAGAGCCCGCGGGCCCCCGGGAGCCGTGAGCGCGTCAGGGCGGCGCGGCCCTCGCGCGCTGGAGCTGACGGCGCAGCCGGTCCGCGCGGGTGAAGACGGCGCGCGCGGCGGGCACCGTGCCGAGCGCGGCGCCGAACGCGAGGTGCAGGAGGAACAGCAGCGCGGAGGGGGCCTCGCGCGAGAGCGGCGGCGACGCGAAGGGAATCATCAGCCAGGTCATCACCGCCCACAGGCCCAGGCCGTAGAGCACGCCCAGGCAGAGCGCCGCGACGGCGGTCCCCCGGCGCGGCAGCAGCAGCGCGAAGCCCGTGGCCAGGCCGCCCGCCAGGGTGAAGTGGACGAGCAGGCCCAGCAGCACCGGCACGACTCCGTGGGCCGCGCCCCCGCGGAAGAACAGCCCCGCCACGAGGAGCGCCGGCTTCCAGGGCTCGCCGCGCAGCGCGCCCGAGAACGCGAAGGCGAGCACCGCCATCGCGAAGGCGCCCAGCGTTCCCGCGAGCGCGCCGGGGAGGACGACATCGCGCACGGGGTTCCACGGCGCCACCGCGAGGTCCACGGCCCGGATCCGCTGCTGCTTGCGCATGTCCATCCTCCCGTTCGCGACCCGGAGGAGCCCTGAGCTTCAGCGCCCCGGGGCCGCTCCGGCCTCAACCTGGGGACGCATGTCCGCGCGCGGGAGGCGCGGCCCCCGCCGCGAAGGTGGGCGGTGCCCACGGAGCGTCCGCTGGACGTCCCGGAGGGCGGGCATGCGAGAGGCCGCGCGCGCCGGTGGCGTTGCCGGTGTGGCGTTGATGGCGGCGGGGCTGGCCGCCTGGAGGGTGTGGCGGGCATCGCACAGAGGGGCATGGGTCCGGGCGGAGCCATGGACGGCCCCTGGGGGGAGGCCGCTAGGCTCCTGGCTGTGATTGCTTCCGTCCGCTTCGAGCACTTCCGGTGCCTGCATCGCGTGCAGCTCGCCTTGGAGCCAATGACCGTCCTGGTGGGGCCGTCCGCATCGGGGAAGACCTCGGTGCTGGAGGGGCTCCAGCACCAGCTGGCCTATGAGCCGTCGGACTTCTGGCGGCGGGACGAGTCGCGCCCGCTGTCCATCGAGTGGACCTACGCGCACGGCGACCGCACGTGCGTGGAGTATCCGTTCAGCGTGATGGACACGCTGCCCGGCCAGGGCCACTCCACGCAGCAGCTGTCGTTGAGCCTGGAGGCGCTGCGCGGGGGCGGCTCGTCCGCGAAGGCGACGTGGCTGGAGCGCAAGGGCGGCAACCTCGCGAGCGTCTTCGCGGCGCTGCCCATGGCCACGCGCGAGGTGATTTCGCGGGAGCTGGCGAAGCGCGTGCCGTCGCTGTCGGAGGTGGACGTGGCGCGAGACCTGGAGGACCGCTCCTTCCGGCTGCGCTTCCGCGACCGCTGGAGCCCGGACGTGTGGTTCGGCCCCGACTACGTGTCGGACGGGGTGCTGTGGCTGCTCGCGTTCCTGGTGCTGCCCTACCAGCGCCCGCTGCCGGAGCTGCTCACGCTGGACGAGCCGGAGCGCGCCCTGCACCCGGGGCTGGTGCGAGAGGTGCTGGAGCTGCTGCGCGCCATGACGCGCGGCGAGTCCACGGGGGGCCAGCCGGTGCAGGTGGTGCTGGCCACGCACTCGCCGGACCTGCTGGAGCACGTGCGCCCGGAGGAGGTGCGCCTGCTGTCGCGAGACCCCGCGGACGGCTCCGCGCGCGTGCAGCCCGTGCCCGCCACCGCGCTCCACTGGCGGCGCGAGTGCCGGGAGCTGCTGGACTCGCTGTAGCCCCGGGCCCTGGCGCGGGCCGGGCTGTGTCCACCAGCGCACGGCCCCTGCTCCTCGAGTGACCGCGGGGTGACGCTCCGCGCGCGGGGCTGACGGTTGTGTGCCTGCGTCGGCGGGCCACTCCTAACGTGGGCCTCTCCGCCCATGCCCCTCCTCCTGCCCCTCCTCCTGGCCCTGGCGTGCGCGCCGCTCGCCTATGTCGCGGGCCGGTGGCGTCCGGGCGCCGCGGCCTGGATGGGCGCGCTGGGGGCGCTCGCCGCGCTGGGGGCGCTGGTCCATGAATGGACGACGCAGGCGCCCACGCGCCTCGTGCTCCCCTGGGCCCCCGCCTGGGGCCTGTCCCTGGAGCTCACCCGCGACGGCCTGTCCGGCCTCTATGCCGCGCTGGCGCTCGGCATCGGCGCGCTCGTGGTCCTGTACTCGCGCGCGTACATGCCGCACCACCTGGCCGAGGAGCGCCGGCCCCCGGGCGACGAGGTCCGCTTCCAGGGGCTCCTCCTCGCGTTCATGGCCGCCATGGTGCTGCTGGTCACCGTGGATGACCTGCTGCTGCTCTTCGTGGCGCTGGACCTCACCACCATCATCTCCTACCTGCTCATCGGCTTCGACCGAGAGGACCCCGAGTCGCGCGCCGCCGCGCTCCTGTCGCTGGTGCTCACCGGCGCCACCTCCATCGTCTTCTTCGCCGGCGCCCTCACGCTGGGCCTCCAGTACGACACCTTCTCCCTGCCGCTCGTCATCGAGCGCGCCGCGCACCACCCCGCGTCCACCGGCGCGCTCGTGTGCCTGGCCGTGGGCGCGCTGGGCAAGAGCGCGCAGGTGCCGTTCCACTTCTGGCTCCCGCGCGCCATGGCCGCGCCCACGCCCGTGTCCTCGTACCTGCACTCGGCAGCCATGGTGGCCGCGGGCGTCTTCCTCCTCCAGCGCCTCTACCCCCTGTTCGCCCCGGCCACGGCCGTGCGCGACGGCCTGCTCGCCATCGGCTTCCTGTCCCTGGGCATGGGCAGCCTCATGGCCCTGGTGGCGGATCCGTTCAAGCGCGTGCTCGCGTACTCCACCATCGCGCAGTACGGCTACGCGCTGGTGCTGGTGGCGCTGGGCTCCGAGGGCGCGCCGCTCTACGTCGCCGCCCACGCCCCCTGCAAGGCCGCCCTGTTCCTCACCGCGGGCGCCGTCACCCAGGTCACCGGGAAGAAGAAGCTGTCGGAGGTCGGGGGCCTGCGCCACTCGCTCCCCGTGCTCGCGGGCGCCAGCGCCGTCGCGGCGGCGGGGCTCGCCGCGGTGCCCTTCACCGAGGGCTTCTTCAAGGACGAGGTCTTCTTCCACGCGCTCGTCCAGCGGGGCCCCGCGTTCATGGCGGCCGGGCTCGTGGGCGCGGGCATGACGCTCGCGTACACGCTGCGCCTGTGGTGGGGCCTCTTCGGCGGCCCGCGCCGCGCCGCGCCCGCCGCGCCCGCGCTGCTCGTGGCGCCCGTCGTCGTGCTCGCCGCGGGCATCCTCCTGGGCGGCGTGGTGCCGGGGCTCCTGGTGCCGCCCGCGCGCGCCGCCGCCGCCGCGATGCTCGGCAGGCCCTCCACGCTGGAGCTGGCGTACCACCTCGACGCGCGCGCGGAGAACCTGCTCGCCGCGGGGGCCTGGGCCCTGGGCGCGCTGCTCTTCGCCACGCGCCGCGCGTGGACGCCCGCGCTCTCCCGCGCGCTGGAGGTCGCGTCCCACGCGGGCGCCGAGCGCGGCTACCGCCTGCTCCTGTACCAGCTGGACCGCCTGTCCACGTGGCTGCACGAGCGGGAGGTGCGCGACCTGCGCGACCGCGTGGCGTCCGTGCTGGTGCCTACGGGGCTGCTGGGCCTGGCGGTGCTGGGCGTGACGCCGCTGCGCGACCGCTTCCACGTGGGCACGGTGGGCGGGGCGGACGTGACGCTGGTGATGGCGCTCGCCTTCGCGTCCGCCGCCGCGCTGGCCACGCTGCGCGCGAAGGGACACCTGGTGCTGGTGCTGCTCATCTCCTGCGTGGGCTTCAGCCTGGCCATGGTGTTCGCCTTCGCCGCCGCCCCCGACGTGGCCCTCACCTCCGTGCTGGTGGAGACCACCTTCACGCTGCTCTTCGCGGGCCTCCTGGCCCTGCTCCCCAGCGCCCGCCTCCAGCGCGCCCAGGACGAGGCGCAGAACCCGCGCGGCCGCGACCGGCTGGCGGCGGCGGTCGCGGGCGCGAGCGCCTTCCTCCTGAGCTGGAGCGCCCTGTCCCACCTCCAGGCCGAGCGCGTGGGGGCGCGCACGGTGCAGCTGGCGGACGCCGCGCACTCCCCCAACGTCGTCGCCGCGGTGCTCACGGACTTCCGCGGCCTGGACACCGTGGGGGAGATGAGCGTGGTGGTGGCGGCGCTGCTGGGCGTCACCAGCCTCCTGAGCCTGAAGGGGAGGCGCTGACGCGATGATCTCCTTCGTCCCACCCCTGTCGCGCCTGCTGCTGTGGCCGTCGCTGATCATCGCGCTGTCGCTCTGGCTGAAGGGCGGCGCGGCGGCGGGCGGCGGCTTCCCGGCCGGGGCGCTCGCGGGGCTCGCGGTGCTGTTGCAGTACGTGACGGCGGGCCGCGACCAGGCCCGGCGCTACGCGGCGGTGCGGTACGCGGCGCCGCTGGCGGGCGTGGGGCTGCTGCTCGTGGTGGGCACCGCGTTCCTGCCCGTGCTCGCGGGCTACGCGCCCATGAGCCTCTTCCCCCGCCCGGAGCAGCCGGAGGTGGGCGTGGGGGGCCTCCACCTGCACACCGCGCTCATCTTCGAGGGAGGGCTGATGCTCATCGTCTTCGGGCTGGTGGTCACCGTCATCGACCGCTTCACCCTGCGCACCGGCGCGGAGGAGGGGGCCGGGCCATGACCCTCATCGCGTCCCTGGTGGTGGGCCTGCTGTTCGCCTGCGGCGTGCGCATGGTGCTGGAGCGCGAGCTGGTGCGCGTGGCGTGCGGCACGGTGCTCATCACCAACTCCAGCATCCTGCTCATCGTCGCGGGCTCCTTCCCGGAGCGGGGCGAGGCGCTGGACGTGCGGCCCGGCTGGCCGGTGACGGACCCGGTGCTCCAGTCGCTGGCGCTCACGGCCATCGTCATCGGCTTCGCGGTGTCCGCGCTGCTGCTCACGCTGGTGCACCGCACGCAGCGGGCGCACGGCTCGCTGCGCACGGACCGGCTGGTGGAGGCGGAGCTCCAGCGCGTGCACGCCGTGGAGCAGGAGGAGGGCCGCTGATGCCGCTCTGGGGACCGCTGCTCCTGCCGTGGGTGCTGGGCGCGGTGCTGGCGTTCCTGGACGGGCGCCGCGCGTGGGTGGCGTGGCTGGCCATCGCGGGGCTCGCGGGCACCCTGGGCTGCACGGTGTGGCTGCTGCCCCAGGCCTGGAGCGCCCAGGCCCCCCAGTTCGTCACGGGGGACTGGCCGGTGGGCGTGGGCATCCGCCTGCGCGCGGATCAGCTCTCCATCGTGTTCGCGCTGGTGTCCACGGCGGTGCTGCTGGGCACGCTCGTGTACGAGCACGTGGCCGGCGGCATCACGTCGCGCAGCTTCCCCGCGCTGGTGGTCTTCATGGGCGCGGGGCTCACGGGGGTGTTCTTCACCTCGGACGCGTTCAACTTCTACGTCTTCTTCGAGCTGGCGATGACGGCCGCGTTCGGGCTGGCGTCCTACGGCGAGCAGCCCCGGAACCTGCGCGCCGCGTTCACCTTCGTGGTGGTGAACCTGATGGGGTCCACGCTGTTCCTCACGGCGGTGGTGATGCTGTACCTGACCACCGGCACCCTGGACATGCTGTCCATCATCGCGTGGGGCCAGGCGGGGCCGCCGTTCGCGCTGCTCGTGCCGGGGACGCTGCTCCTGTGCGCGTTCGGGGTGAAGCTGGGCTTCTTCCCGTTCCACTTCTGGGCGCCGGCGGTCTACCGCGACGCGGGCCCCACGGTGGCGGCGCTGCTCGCCGGGGCGCTGGCGAACATCGGCAGCTATGGGCTGCTGCGCTTCGGCGCGGACGTGCTGCCGCAGGTGCTGGCGCAGTCCCGGCCGCTGCTGGAGATATTGGGCGCGGCGAGCATCCTCTACGGCTCCGTGCTGGCGCTCTCCCGGCGGGACACGCGCGAGGTGCTGGCCTACGCGTCCATCACGCAGGCGGGGCTCATCATCACCGCGCTCGGCCTGGGGGGCCACGAGGGCCTGTGCGCGGCGGTGGCGCTGGCGCTGGCGGGCTCCGTGGACAAGACGGCGCTGTTCCTGGCGCAGGACCGGGGCGGCGAGCGGGCCCGCCGGGCCTACTCGGTGGCGGCCTTCAGCACGGCGGGCGTGCCGCCCACCGCGGGCTTCTGGTCCAAGGCGTGGCTGCTGCGCGCGGCGCTGGAGCAGGGGCACGTGGCGCTCGCGGGGCTGGTGGTCCTGGCGAGCGCCCTGTCGCTCCTGGCCCTCTTCCGCGCCTACCAGCGCGAGCGGTGGCTCAGGGAGGGCGCGGCCCTGCACCGGGGCACGGGCGCGGTGGTGTACGCGCTGTCCCTGGCGCTCATCGCCGTGGGCCTCTGGCCGGAGCCGCTGCTGCGCGCGGGGCTCGACGCCGTCCAGGGCCTGGGGACGGTGCCATGAGCCTCCGCCTCCTCGCGCACACGCTGTCCTTGGCGCTGCTGTACGCGCTGATGGTGGGCAGCTTCCACCCGGTGGACCTCGCGCTGGGCGCCGCGCTGGCCCTGGGCGTGATGCGCCTGTTCCCCGCGGTGGGCCTGCCCCGGGGCCCGAGCGCGCGCGAGCACTGGCGGCGCGCGCTGCACCTGCCGCGCTTCGGCTGGGCCCTGGCCGTGCTGGTGACGCGGAGCTGCTTCCACGTCCTCACGGTCATCTTCGGCCCCGCGGACCGCGCGAGCCACGCGGGCGTGGTGGACGTCCCCATGGGCGAGCGCACCGCGCGCGGCGTGCAGGTGTCCTCGTGGGCGATGTCCCTGTCCCCGGGCACGGTGCTGCTGGAGCTGGACTGGGAGCGGCGCGTGATGCGCATGCACGCGCTGGACGCCTCGGAGCCCGCCAGGCTCGTCCAGCAGCAGGACGACTTCTATCGGCGCTACCAGCGCGCGGTGTTCCCGTAGGGAGGCGGCCGGCGATGCACGAGACCTTCTTCACCCTGGCCATCGTGTGGATGGTGGGCCTCCTGGGCACGCTGGTGCTGCTGGCCTCGCGCCAGCGCTCCGCCGCGGACGTGCTCATGTCCGTGGACACGCTCGGCCTGGTCATCTGCGCGGTGCTGGCGCTGTACGGCGCCACGCGCGGCGAGGCCGGCTACCTGGACGCGGCCCTGGTGCTGGCCCTGCTCTCCTACGTGCAGACCGTGGCCGGCGCCCGCTACCTGCACCACGGCCGCGCCTTCCACGACGAGGAGGACGCCCGGCGATGACGGCCGCCCTCCTCCAGTGGGTGGCCGACGGCCTGGTGGCGCTGGGCCTGCTCTTCATCACCGCCGCCATCATCGGTATGTACCGCCTGCCGTCGGTGCTCACGCGCGTGCACGCGGCGGGCGCGGTGCCCTTCGGCGGGGCGCTGGTCATCATCGGCGCCACGCTGGCGACGGCGGACGGCTGGCTGCTCGCCCGGGGGCTGCTCGTCGCCGCGTTCCTGATGCTCACCATCCCCAGCTCCGCCCACGCCATCGCGTGGCTGGCGGAGAAGCGGCCGGAGCTCGCCCACGACAAGGCCCGGCGCGGCCGGCCTGGAGCGGAGGCTCGGGCGCCGGAGCCTCCCGGCCCCCGCTAGCCGCCCGCACGCGGGCCCGCTCACGGACGGGCGGAACGGGCACCCGGCCGCCTCCGGACTCCCGGGACCCTGGCGGTCACCAGCTTGATGCGCGAGGGACCTCCACCCCCCTGCCCGGGAGCCTCGCGCATGAGCGCCACTGTCAGCGACTATCTCATCTACCGCCTCATCCAGTGGGGGGTGCGCCGCATCTACGGCTACCCGGGCGACGGCATCAACGGCGTGATGGGCGCGCTGGGGCGCACCTCGGAGATGAGGTTCGTGCAGGTCCGCCACGAGGAGATGGCCGCCTTCGCCGCCTGCGCGCACGCGAAGTTCACCGGCGACGTGGGCGTGTGCATGGCCACCTCCGGCCCGGGCGCCGTCCACCTGCTCAACGGCCTCTACGACGCGAAGCTGGACCACCAGCCCGTGGTGGCCATCGTGGGCCAGCAGGCGCGCACGGCCCTGGGCGGCCACTACCAGCAGGAGGTGGACCTCACCACCCTCTTCAAGGACGTGGCCAGCGAGTACGTCACCATGGTGACCGCGCCCTCCGCCATCCGGCACGCGCTGGACCGCGCCGTGCGCATCGCCCGGTGCGAGCGCACCGTGACGTGTCTGGTGTTGCCCAATGACTTGCAGGAGCAGCCCTACGAACCGCCCCCGCGCAAGCACGGCACCGTGCACTCCAGCGTGGGCTACGCCTCCCCGCGCGTGCTCCCCCAGGACGCGGACCTGCGCCGCGCCGCGGACGTCCTCAACGCCGGCAAGCGGGTGGCGATGCTGGTGGGCGCGGGCGCCCTCAACGCGGCGGATGAGGTGCTGGAGGTCGCGGACCGGCTGGGCGCGGGCGTGGCCAAGGCGCTGCTGGGCAAGGCGGTGCTGCCGGACGCGCTGCCCTTCGTGACGGGCTCCATCGGCCTGCTGGGCACGAAGCCGAGCTGGGACCTGATGCAGGAGTGCGACACGCTGCTGATGGTGGGGACCCGCTTCCCCTACGCGGAGTTCCTCCCGCCCGAGGGCCAGGCGCGCGGCGTCCAGATCGACCTGGACGGCCGGATGCTCTCCATCCGCTACCCCATGGAGGTGGGGCTCGTCGGCGACGCGAGGGAGACGCTGCGCGCGCTGCTCCCCCAGCTCGAGCGCAAGGAGGACCGCGGCTGGCGCGAGGGGGTGGAGAGGGGCGTGGCGCGCTGGTGGAAGGTGCTGGAGGCGCGCGCCATGGACGACGCGAACCCCCTCAACCCGCAGCGCGTGTTCTGGGAGCTGTCTCCGAAGCTGCCGGAGGGGGTCATCCTCACGGCGGACTCGGGCAGCTCCACCAGCTGGTTCGCGCGCGACCTGAAGGTGCGCAAGGGGATGATGGCCTCGCTGTCCGGCAACCTGGCCACCATGGGCTGCGGCATGCCCTACGCGCTGGGCGCGAAGTTCGCGTTCCCGCACCGGCCGGTGCTCGCGGTGGTGGGCGACGGCGCCATGCAGATGAATGGCAACGCGGAGCTCATCACCGTGGCGAAGTACTGGAGGGAGTGGAAGGACCCGCGCCTCATCGTCCTGGTGCTCAACAACCGCGACCTGAACCAGGTGACGTGGGAGCAGCGCGTGATGGAGGGCGACCCGAAGTACGCCGCGTCCCAGGACCTGCCGGACTTCCCCTACGCGAAGTACGCCGAGTCCCTGGGCCTCAGGGGCCTCCGCGTGGACCGGCCGGACCGGCTCGCCGCCGCGTGGGATGACGCGCTGGCCTCCGACCGGCCCGTGGTCTTCGAGGCCTATACGGATCCGGACGTGCCGCCCCTGCCGCCGCACATCACCGTGGAGCAGGCGAAGATGTTCGCCTCCGCCGTCGTGAAGGGCGACGTGGACGCGGGCGGCTTCCTCAAGCAGTCCATGAAGGAGATGGTGGAGACCCTGCTCCCCCACAAGGGCAACAGGTCCTGACGCGGGGCCCTCACGCGTCCTGGCGCAGGGCCTCGGCGGGGGAGACGCGCGTGGCGGCGCGCGCGGGCAGCCCGCTCGCCGCCAGCGCCGTGAGGAGCAGCAGCGCGGGGGCTCCCACGAAGATGACCGGGTCCAGGGGCGTGACGCCAAAGAGCATCGCGGAGAGCGCCCGGGCCAGCAGCCCGGCGCAGGCCAGGCCCACGGCGAGCCCCAGCCCCGTGAGCCGCAGCCCCTGCGCCATGACCAGCCGGAGCAGCCCCCGCGGCGTCGCGCCCAGCGCGCTCCGGATGCCCAGCTCGCGCGTCCGCTGCGTCACCCAGAAGGCCAGCAGCCCATACAACCCCACCGAGGCCAGGACCGCGCCCAGCAGCGCGAACGCCGTCAGCAGCCCGCCAATCACGCGCACCCGCTCGGAGCTGGCCTCCACCACGCGGTCCAGCGGGCGGACGTCGAGCAGCCGCAGGTTCGGATCCGCCGCGCGGACCTCCTCGCGCAGCAGCGCCAGCAGCCGGGGCGCGGGCAGCGAGGACCTCACCGCCAGGTGCAGGCTCTTGCGCAGGTCCTGCCCCAGCGGGACGTAGAGGTCTCCCGTCGGGGCCACGGAGACGCGCTCCATGGGCACGTCCCCGACGACGCCGATGACCTCCCGGGGCGCGGCGTCCCTGTCCAGCTGGAGCCGGGCGCCCACGGGGTCCCGGCCCGGCAGCTGCCGGCGCGCGAAGGCCTCGCTGACCACCACCACGGGGGGACGGCCCGCCGTGTCCCCGTCCCCCATGAGGCGGCCCCGCTTCAGGGGGATGCCCATCGCCCGGAAGGCGCCCGCGCTGGCGGGCACGTACCCGGCCCGGGGCGGGGTCCCGGAGGGCGGCGGCGCCCCCGCGACCTGGAAGCCCACGTTCTCGCGCCAGACCTCGCCGGTGAGGGGAAGGGCCCCCGTGAGGCCCGCCGCGTCCACGCCGGCCAGCGCCTCCAGCCGCGCGGTGAGCGCCCGGGCCACGAGCGCGGCCTGGGCCTCGTCCGGGAACTTCTCCACCGGGAAGAACACCTCCGCCACCGTGACCCGCCGGGGCTCGAAGCCCAGCGGCACGGCCTGGAGCTTCCACAGCGTGCGGAGCATGAGGCCCGACCCCACCAGCGGCACCAGCGCCAGGGCGAGCTGCGCGACGACCAGCGCCGAGCGCGTCCAGCCCAACGACGTCGCGCCTCGCCCCGCGCGCGTCATCGGCGCGAGCGCGGCCCGCGCCTCCCCGCGCGACGCGTGGAGCGCCGGCAGCAGCCCCACCAGCACCGCCGTCACCAGGGACACGCTCGCCGTGAGGCCGAGCATGAAGGGCTCGAGCCCCGGCCCTGACTCCAGCGAGGCCGGGACGAAGGTCTGGAGCAGCCCCTGCCCCCAGAGCGCGAGCAGCAGCCCGCCCACGCCGCCGAACAGGGCCCGGACCCCGCTCTCCACGAACACCTGCCGGACCAGCTGCCACCGGGTCGCGCCCAGCGCGATGCGCACCGCCAGCTCATGCATCCGCGCGCTGCCCCGCGCGAGCAGCAGGTTCGTGAGGTTCGCGCACCCCAGCAGCAACAGCAGCACCGCGACGCCCGTCACGACCTGGAGCTGGGAGCGGGACTGCTCGACGAGGTACGCATGGAGGGGCTCCACCAGCACGCCCACCCGGGGCTCGCCCGGGACGGCGCCGGCCTCCAGCGTGCGCGGGAGCAGCTCCGCGCGGGCCTGCTCCACGGACACGCCCGGGCGCAGCCGTCCCACGACGCGCAGCACGTTTCCCCTGTCCCGGGAGGCCTCCAGCGCGAGGGGCTTCCACGCCTCCACCTCCGGCTCGAAGTGGAAGGACTCCGGCAGCACGCCCACGATGACGTGGGGCACGTCGTCCAGCAGGAGGTGCTGGCCCAGCGCGGCGGGGTCCGCGCCGTACAGGCGCCGCCACAGCGCGTGCGTCAGCACGACCGCGTGGTCGCGGCCGGGGACCTCCTCCTCCGGCTCCCAGAACCTCCCCAGCGCGGGCCGGACCCCCAGCATGGACATCAGCCCGGCGGAGCCCCGGCCCACGCTCAGCCGGCCCTCCAGCCCCGCTCCGCCCAGGAGCTGCTTCTCCACGCGGACGCCTTCGATGTCGGAGAAGCTCCGGGTCCCCTCCCGCCACGCGCGCCACACCGGAGCGCTCACCCGGGTGCGGTCCTTGTGGGGGCCCGCCCCCGCCCCCGGCGTCGTCGCCTGGAAGAGGCGCACCAGCTGCTCCGCCTCCGGGTACGGCAGGGGCTGCCAGAGCACCGGATACACGACGCTGAAGACCGCCGTGGTCGCGCCGATGGTGAGCGCGAGCGTCGCCACGACGACCGCGGTGAAGAGCTTCTCCCGGGCCATCGAGCGCAACGCGCGCCGGACTTCGAGCAAGGGCATGGACCTGTCAGGGGTGGGGGATGAGCACGCGCGTGAAGCAACGAGGATGCCACGCACGGCCTTCCCCTGCCGGGCGGCTCACGTCACCCCGGCGCCTGACCGGAGGTGGGAACGGCCGTCCCACTTCTGGGAACCGCCTGCCTCGTGAGCCAGCGCATCGTCGCCTCGGTGACCACGCCGAACAGGGCCGTCTGCGCGAACAGCCAGGCGTGCTCCGCGCGCGTCCAGGTGCTCTCCGCGGCCGTCGCCTGGAAGAGGGGGAACGCCATCCGCTCGAACCCCAGCACGCCCCCTCCCAGCAGCGCCCCGCTGGCGACGAGGGGCCACCCCGGCAGGCGCCTCCGCGCCAGGCCCCAGCCCATCCCCAGCAGGGGGCCATAGCCCGCGCGCAGCGCGAAGGCCCAGTCCGCCGCCTCGCGCCGGGACAGCTTCCGTCCGAGCAGCCGGCTCAGCACGTGCCGCGCGATGTTTCGCGCGGAGTAGGGCGGCGGGTGGCCCAGCGAGGCATTGCGCACGGCGACCAGCACGCCCAGGGCGCCGGTGCCCACGGCCCCGGCGACATACGCCGCGGCGTATGGATTCCTCATGGCCTATCCCTTCATCAGGTTGCGCATCACGAACCACAGGTTGGCCGGGCGCTCCGCCAGCCGGCGCATGAAATAGGGATACCAGTGCTTCCCATACGGGACATAGACACGCACCGGGTGGCCCGCCTTCGCCAGCTGCTCCTGGAGGTCGCGCCGGATGCCATACAGCATCTGGAATTCGAAGGCGCCCTTGGGCAGCTGCTGGCGCGCGGCGTACGCCAGCGTGGCGTCAATCATCCGCTCATCATGCGTGGCGATGCCGTGATACACGCCGCTGTCCAGGAGGATGCGCATGCAGCGCACGTAGCTCGCGTCCACGTCCTGCTTGTCCGGGAAGGCCACGTCGGGACCCTCCAGGTAGGCCCCCTTGCACAGCCGGACGCGGACGCGCTCCGCGCACAGGGCCTTCGCGTCCTCCTCCGTGCGCCGCAAGTAGCTCTGGAGCACCGCGCCCACGTGCCGCTCGCCGAACTCCGAGTGCAAGCTCCGCACGATGTCCAGGGTCGCCTGCGTGACGGCGCTCTCCTCCATGTCCACGCGCACGAACGAGTCCCGCGCCGTCGCGTCCGCGACCACCGCCCGCGCGTTCTGGAGCGCCAGGCTCCGGTCGAACAACAGCCCGCACTGCGTGAGCTTCAGCGACACGCTGGCCTTCACGCCCACCTGGTCGATGCGCGCCAGCAGCCGCAGGTACTGTTTCACCTCGTCGCGCGCCTCCTGGGGCGAGCGCACCGCTTCGTTGAGGTGGTCGAAGCTGGCCATCAACCCCTTCGCCGTGAGGGCGCGCGCCGCGTCCACCGCCTCCTCCAGCGTCTCCCCCGCGATGAAGCGCGCCGCCAGCTGGCGAAAGGGTTTGAGCCGCGTGGCCACGTCCTTGAGGTTGGACTGACGCGACAGGAACAGCAGCGCGGAGCGGGACAGGTGATCCGAGGCCGTGGTCATGTGGATGCGCTCCCCCGCCGCTAGAGATGACGCCTGCTCAGTCCGGGTGCCGCGCGAGGAAGTCGGACACGCTCGCGTTGAACGCTTCCGGGTGGCTCATGTACGGCAGGTGACTGGCTGTCTCCAGGAACTCCAGCCGGGCGCCCGGCACGTGCGCCGCCACGTCGCGCGCGGCGGCCGGGGGCACCAGCAGGTCGCGCCCGCCCTCGATGATGAGCGTGGGCACGCGCAGCTCCCGCAGCCGGTGCAGGAAGTCCGCGGCCAGGATGTCGCGCAGCCGCCGCATCAGCTCCAGCGACGACAGGCGGCGGGCCTCGCGCACGATCTCGGCCCGCCCCTCCGGCGGCAGCCACCGGCCCCCCAGCACGCGCGCCGCCGTGGGCGCGAACACATACGCCAGCGGCCGGGGCGCCCGCACCAGCGTGGACAGCGTCAACGCCAGCCGCCGCACCCGGCGCACGCTGGCCACCGGCGACACCAGCACCAGCGCCTTCACCCGCTGGGGGTGCTCCAACGCATACGCGATGGACAGCAGGCTGCCGTAGGACGACCCCAGCAACGCGAAGCGCTCCGGCAGCCCCGCCTCCGGGTGGTTGAGCACGGACAGGTTCCACTGGAGCGGCGTATGGGTCGCGGGCGTCTTCAGGGGCGGCGTCCACAACAGGAGGTTCCACGCCTGCGCCAATGGCTCCATGGGCGCGAAGGACCGGCCACTGGCCCCCAGCCCCGGAAGACAGACCACCGTGCGTGATACATCCCTGTTGCCCTGGGGAAAGGTGAACAGCCGCACCGGCGTGCCCCGGACGAGCCGCTCCTCGCAGTCCAGCCGCTCATAGCCGCGCTGGATGTCTTCCACGTCCGGCACCAGCGGCGGCACGCGGTCCGTCCGGGATGCGACGGTGGGAGCATCAAGCATGGCAGGCCCTCAACAGCAGGCGCCGGACGCTGGCGGCCACGCGGTCGCGGAAGGCCCGCACGCGCGACTCCGGCGCGCCCGACGGCGGCGGTTCATGCGGTTCACCCACGGCGAAGGTCAACTGGACCGGCAGCGGCAGGGGCCCCAATCCCATCACCAACGGCATGCGATATTTGTCCTCCGCGGCCAGGCGCACACACCACCGGTCCTCGTCCGGAGGCCAGAAGAAGGTGTCATCCACCCCGAAGCCGGCGAAGGGCACCACCGGCACCCCGGCCTGCATGGCCAACCGGACGAAGCCCAGCGCGCGCTCCCACCGCAGGCGGTAGCGGCCCTGACTGCGTTTGAAGGTCTCCCGCGCGCCGCCCGGATAACAGACGACGAGCTGGCCCTCCTGGAGCGCGCGGAGCGCGTTCTCCGGCGTCCCCTCCACCCCGCCCAGCCAGGGCAGCACCGTGCGCACGAGGGGAATCTTGAAGAACCCCCGCTCCGCCAGCCCCCGCGGATAGCGCCCCGTGGCCTGGTGCAGGAGGTGGAAGAAGGCGGGGGTCTCGTATCCCCAGACACCGTGATTGCCCACGAGCAGCAGCGGGCCCTGTCTGTGCAGATGTTCAGCTCCCATCAGTCGGGCGCGGTGGTAGCGCGCGGACAGGGCGGCGCCGCCCTCCGCGAAACGGAACACCGCCTGCCGGACGCTGACGAGTGGGTTTGCCACGGTGGAGGCAAGATGCAGCCGCCCCTGGCCGGGGGCACCCTGGCGCCAGGCGGCCGGGCAGGGGCTCCACCGCCGCCGTCACCGGAGAAGGGCATGCACGCCAGCAGGCTGCCTTTCAGGGCGGAAGGAGGGGTGCGGTTGTCCGCTCTCGGGGCCGTGTCGATGCTTGGGGACATGGCCGGCCCTTTCGACATCCTCCTGCAACAACACCGCGAGCTGGAGGAGCTGCTGGAGCGGCTGGCCTCGGAGCAGGACGCGGAGGAGCTGGCGTCCGGTCAGGAGTCCCTGGCCCGCCTGCTGAGACTGCACTCCCGCCTGGAGGAGCGCTGCATCCAGCCGCTCCTGACGCGCGTGGAGGGCCGCGCGCGCGCCCGCGAGGAGGCCGAGGACCACCTCACCCTGCGGGAGCTGATGGAGGAATTGCAGGAGCTGACGCCGCGCGGCGCCGACTGGCAGGCGCGCCTCTTCACGCTGTCGGACCAGGTCGTGGCGCACGTGCAGGCCACCGAGCATGGGGTGCTCCCCCGCCTGTCCGCGTCCCTCGACTCGGATGAACTGGAGGAACTGGGACACGACCTCGCACTGACGTGCGAGGAGCTGCTGGAGCGCTCGCAACACCCCCCTGCTCCCAGTCGCGGAGCGGTGTTGGAACCCCTGCATTGGGACGCGTGAGAGGTGGCTGAAAGCGCCGCCGAGGCCTATTTCCCGGGCCTTTCCCGCCTGCTGATACGCAGTGGCGTCACAACTTTTTATCGCTTCCTTCGACAAATGCCTTTCTGGAAGGTATTGGTAGTCCGGCGTGCCGGTTCACGCCAAGGCAATGCTCCCCCCTTAAACCGAGGATTGTTCGAAATGTCAGTTGACAAGGCGTTCCGCGAGATGATTCGCAACGAGATTGAAGTCCAGCTCAAGCCCCTGCGCGACGTGGTGTCTCGTCTGGAGTCGGGCACGGCGGACCTGGATGCGCTGCGCAGCGTGGCCGAGCGGCTGGCGCCCCTGGCGCAGGTGGTGGGGCCCCTCTTCGGCGCGAGCGCGCCCGCGGCGGGCAAGGCGGGGCGTCGTCCCGCGGGTCGTCCGGCCCGCGTGGTGAGCGCGCCGGTGGCGGCGGGCGGCAAGCGCCGGGGCCGCAAGCCGGCGGCGGTGGATGGCGGCGCCCGTGAGTGCGCCATCAAGGGCTGCGGCAAGCCCAGCCGCACCAAGGGCTACTGCGCCGCGCACTACCAGAAGCTGCGCATGCTGGAGAAGACCAACCGCCGTCCGGCGGAGTGGGCGGACTACGCCAACCCCAACAGCGTGGAGGACATCAAGCTGCCGCGTGGCCGCGCCGCCTCCAAGGCGCTGGCGGAAGCCGCTCAGCGGAACGCCTGAGTTCTCCGCAGTCGCAGTCGCAGTCAGTGGCCCCGGCCCGGGCAGAGGTGGACCGCGTTCTTCCGTCGGGAAGCACGTGGCTGGATTGACCGCGCGGAGGATGTGCTTGCGCCGCGAGGGGGTTGGTGTGCATGAGTGCCCGGGCCATGAACAAACGCGACCTGGAGCCTGGAATCGTCACGGACCTCGCGGGACGGACGACCTATGGCGATTACCTGCAACTGGACCGCCTCCTGTCCGCGCAGGTCCCCCGCTCGCAGCCGCCGCATCACGACGAGCTGCTGTTCATCGTCCAGCACCAGACGAGCGAGCTGTGGATGAAGCTGCTCATCCATGAGCTGTCCGCCTGCATCCGCTACATCCAGGCGGACCGGCTGGAGCCGTCCTTCAAGATCTTCGCGCGCGTCGCGCACATCCAGCGGATGCTCTTCGAGCAGTGGAGCGTGCTGGAGACGCTCACGCCCAACGAGTACCTGGAGTTCCGCGACACGCTGGGCCACGCGTCCGGCTTCCAGAGCTTCCAGTACCGGGCGCTGGAGTTCCTTTTGGGCAACAAGGATGAGGCGGCGCTGGGGCCCTTCCGGCACGTGCAGGGCGTGCACGCGGAGCTGGAGCGCCTGCTGGAGTCGCCGGGCATCTACGACGAGTTCCTGCGCCACCTGGCGCGCATGGGCCACGACATCCCCAGAAGCCACGTGGAGCGCGACTGGCGTCAGCCGTATGAGAAGAGCGCCCAGGTGATGGAGGTGTTCCGTCGCATCTACGAGGACACCGAGAAGCACTGGGACGCGTATGAGATGTGCGAGAAGCTGGTGGACACGGAGGAGCGGTTCCAGCTCTGGCGCTACCGTCACATGATGACGGTGATGCGCATCATCGGCTTCAAGCAGGGCACGGGCGGCTCGTCGGGCGTGGGCTTCCTGCGCAAGGCGCTGGACCTGCGCTTCTTCCCGGAGCTGTGGGACGTGCGCACCGCGCTGACGCCGCCCGCGAAGCCCCGGGGCCCCTGAGGCCCCTTCGTCGTGCCCGCTTGTGTCCCCGCATGCTCCGCGGGCCGGCGGGGGCGGGGTGCCCGCCGGGGCGCGGGCTCCCTAGCTTGGGAGAGGCCAAACCCTCTCAACGCGCGAAGGAGCGGACATGGGTGAGCACGACAGCCCCCGGAAGGAACCGCAGCTTCCGGAAGACGAACAGGAGAACAAGCGTCAGGCGGGAGACCGCCCCATCCCCACGCCCGGCCACATCGGCAACCTGCCTGACAACGGCCCCGGCCCGGGTGGCATTGGAGTCAAGCTGCCCGAGGGCGGCGGTGACTGAGTGAAACATTCGGAAATGTTTCAGGCCGGGGGCTTCCGGGGCTCCCGGCCGCCGGGGTACATGCGTCAGACGGGCATGAGAGTGTCCGGGCATGGTCCTACCTGATAGGTTCCTCGTCCCAGAGATGACCCGAAAGCCCGCCACCTACGCCGACCTGGAAGCGCTCCCCTCGAACCAAGTGGGGGAGCTCGTGAACGGGGAGCTGCACGTGAGCCCCCGGCCGGCGGCGCGGCATGCGCTCGCGGCGTCGCATCTGGGCGGAGAGCTTCATGGTCCCTTCGACCGGGGCCGGGGTGGACCCGGAGGTTGGATCCTCCTCACCGAGCCGGAGCTGCATCTGGGAAGGGACGTCCTGGTGCCGGACCTCGCGGGTTGGCGCCGGGAGCGGATGCCCCGGGTGCCCGATGTCGTGGGCTTCACCCTGGCGCCGGACTGGCTGTGCGAGGTGCTGTCCCCCTCCACGTCGCGGCTGGACCGGTTCCGGAAGCTGCCCGTCTATGCCCGGGAGGGCGTCAGGCACGTCTGGTTGGTGGATCCACTCCAGTACACGCTGGAGGTCTTCCGGCTGGAGGGCAGCCACTACCTGCTGGTGGGGACCCATGAGGACGCGGAGACCGTCCACGCGGAGCCATTCGAGGCGCTCGCGCTGGAACTTCGCGTCTTGTGGGAGGACCTCGCGGAGTAGGCTTCGCGGCACCATGTCCGTGTCCGCCGGAGTGACGCTGCTCTTCGAACAGGCCCACATCCTCTGCTACCGCACGTTCGACATCGCGGAGGAGATAGACCTGGAGCGCGCGCGCAGGGCGCTGACGGAGGACTCGCGCCGGCTGAAGCTGTCGCGCGAGAACAGCCAGTACATCCAACTGCCCAACCCGCCCGTGGCCTATGAGCTGGGCCGCAGGCCGCTCGCGCTGCGCGGCGGCCCCGTCACGGTGGACGTCACCGCGCGCCTGTTCGACCACGGCGCCGCGTCCATCATCCTGCGCGTGCCCGTCGCGTTTGGCACCACCTGGGAGGCGCTCACCCAGGTCGCGGACGAGCTCTATGACAGCGAGGCGCTGGAGGACCTGGCGCGGGAGCTGGTGGAGGGCGTGCGCCGCACCATCGCCGCCGCCGTGCAGGGGCCGCACCTCTGGGAGCAGAGCGAGAGCTACACCGTCATCTTCGCCGAGCGCATCCAGGGCCACCCGTCCGCGGAGGAGCTGTTCCAGAGCGCGGACATCGCGCGGCTGCTCCTGGGGGAGAGCACCGCCGCGGCGCTCGCGCCACGCGAGCGCGAGGCCGTCACCCAGGTGCGCTTCAGCTACACCTCCCATGACCTGGTCGTCGTGGACTGGAACAGCGCGTTCGTCTACGAGCCGTCCGGCTCGCGCGACATCCCGGACCTGTTGGAGATCGCCAACGCGCAGCTCCTGGAGTTCCGCTACTACGACGAGCGGCTGGACAAGCACATCGCGCGCATCCACGACGAGGTGCAGGCGCGCAAGCCCGGCTGGCTCGCGCTGTTCCGCAGCCCGTACCGCAACCTCGCGCGCGAGACGCTGGGCACGCTCGTGGACCTCAACGAGTTCGTGGAGCGGGTGGAGAACAGCCTGAAGATCATCGGCGACTTCTACCTGGCCAAGGTCTACGAGGGCGCCGTGCGCCGCCTGCGCATCCCCGCGTGGCAGGCCTCCGTCACGCGCAAGCAACAGCTGCTCGCGCAGACCTATGGCCTGCTCAAGGGCGAGGTCGACATCGACCGGTCGCACATCCTGGAGGTGATGATCGTCGCGCTGATCATCCTGGAGATCGTCCTCGCCGTCGGCCGCGTGGTCTCCCCCTGACGGGGGCGTCTTCCAGGAAATGAGAGCCTGACGGAACTTCCGCGCCGGTCCGTCCGATACCTCCTGTTCAAGAGTCCCTTCGACGACGGGAGCGGCACATGGCGGTCAACGGCTCGGGCAACCCACCGGTCTCCAACTCCAGCGCGGCGGACGCGGCACGCCGGGCGGCGGAGGCCGCGGCGAAGGCGGCCGCCGAGGCGGCGCGCAAGGCGGCGGAGGCGGCGGCCAGGGCGGCCGCCAGGGCGGCCGCCAACACCGTGAAGCACGCCACCCCGGGCACCTCGGGCTTCGACGCGGCGAAGGCGGACGCGCGCAAGCCCCGGCTGGACGCGGGCGCGGCGCCCGCCACGTCGCTGCTGACCGAGGACACCCGCGACGGCAGCGTCAACTGCCTGGACCTCGCGGCGGACTGGGTGGAGACGGCCAGCCCCCAGCTGCGCGCGCGCAGTGAGCTGGTGTTCCTGAAGGACGCGCGCCCCGGCGCGGAAGGACGGACGGGGCACGTGGTGGTGCGCCAGGGCGAGCGCGTCTTCGACCCCGCCACCCAGCAGGGCTACGCGTCGCTGGCGGACTACCAGCGCGCGCAGCCGCAGTACCAGCCGGTGGGCTCGCTGCCCGCGACGCAGGCGGCGCGCATCTTCTCCACGCCCCCAGGCTCCCCGGAGCGCCAGGCCGCGCTCGCGCAGGCGAAGGTGGCGCCCTCGCTCCAGGAGATGCTGGTGGCGGACGCGCCCGTGGAGGGCGCCGGCACGTCCGCCACGGCGGCCACCGGAGCGCGCGCGCTGAACCCGGAGTCCGTGGCCCAGGCGCAGGCCTGCTACGAGCAGCTCCAGCAGGCCCACTCCCTGGGCCAGCCCTACCAGGCCGCGGAGATGTTGAAGGCGCACGCGGACGACCCGGACTTCCAGGCCGCCTTCATCGGCCTGCTGGCCGAGGGCGGCTCGGACAGCGTGCTGCAGAACGTGGTCACGGGCATGGAGGGGCTCTTCATCAACACCAACGGCGAGTTCCGGGGCACCGAGGAGCAGCGCCAGGCGTTGATCCACGGCCTCCAGGCGGCGCTCGACGCGGGCACGCTCACCCAGGCGGACCTCCAGGCGATGAGCCAGGCCTCGCCGTATGTCTGGGAGCCGGTGCTGGCGGCGCTGGACGTGACGCCCGCCCAGCGGCCGGAGGGCGCGGACGCGGCGCTCGCCGCGGTGGAGGGCGCCACCTCCGACTACGAGAAGGCGCTGGAGGAGGCCCGGAAGAAGGACGAGTGGCTGGCCCAGCAGCTCGCGGGCCTGGGCGACACGCTCACCCCCGAGCAGAAGCAGGCGTACATCGACGCGTTCCGCAACGACCCGGAGAACAAGGGCGTCTACGACCAGTTGGAGGCGGCGGGGGAGAAGCTCGCCCAGGTCGTGAAGGACAACGCCGCCGTGCTGGAGGCCGCCGCGTACGCGAACCCCGAGAAGGACGGGGCCGTGCTGCGCAAGGGGCTGGAGCTGCTCGCGGACTCGCCCCACGCGGCCGTGGCCGTGGAGCTGGGCGCCAGGTACCTGGCGGACCCCACGAGCCCCATGGGCCAGCTGGCCGCGGGCTGGGGCGAGGACTTCGCGAAGAAGATCCTCGAGACGGGCGTCCCCAACGCGGCCTCGCAGCTGCTGGCGACGCAGGACCCGGACGCGGCGCTGGCGCAGCTGGAGGCGCTGCTCGACCCGCTGAAGAAGGCGGGCGGGGCGGGGGCCTCCGCGTTCGCGGACATCAAGGACGGCCTGGAGGCCATCAAGCTGGCGCGGGCGGGCAACTTCGACCGGCTCCAGCAGCTCGCGGGCAAGTGGGACAAGGCCAGCCCGCTCCTCAGGGGCCTGACGGTGGCGGGCATCGCCTTCGGCGCGGTGGGGGCCATCCAGGCGGGGAGGGAGGGCGACTTCCTGGGGGTGGTGAAGAACCTGGCGAGCGCGGGCGAGAGCGGCGCGCGGCTCACCGCCAGCGTCCTCCAGTCCATGGCCCTCGCGGGGAACGTGGCGCAGGGCGCGTCCTTCGCGGCGAAGCTGGCGCCGGCGCTGGGGCTGGTGGCCAACGCGGCGTCGCTGGGGCTGCACCTCAACCAGTTCGTGCAGGACAACAACCCGGGCTACCTCGTGGCCGCGCTGGGCGACGCGGTGAGCGCGCTGGGCAGCGCGCTGGAGCTGACGCCGGCGGCGCCCGTGGGCCTGCTCATCAACGGCATCGGCGCGGCCATCACCGTCATCGGCGAGCTGACCGCGGGCATCTTCGAGGCCGGCAAGCTGGACGACGCGCGCAAGAAGTACCTGGAGGCCATCGGCGTCGACCCCGCGCTCAGCGCGACGCTGCGCGACGCGGACGGCGAGCGCATCCAGGAGCTCACGCAGGAGCTGGGCATCCCGCCGGAGGACGTGCAGCGGCTGGCCCAGCAGTACCCGTGGCTGCTCACCGAGGGCACGCACAACGGCCTGAGCCTGGACGCCACGGTGAAGATGCTCCAGGCCTACGGCATCTCGGGCCACGAGGCCTACGCGCTCCTGTCCACCATGGGCGCCGGCAACGCGGACCCCGAGCACAGCACCCTCGTGGTGCTGATGAACCTGGCGCGCGAGGCGAGCTGGGCGCAGACGCCGGAGGACTTCGACCGCATCCTCGACACCCTGAAGCAGACGCTCCCGGAGCACGCGTCCACCCTCGACGCGCTGCTCAGGGCCGGGCAGGAGCACCGCGCGGGGTAGGGCGCGCGCCGGACCGTCCGAAGGGAGGAGGCCGCCGTCGGATTGTGGGACGTGGGGCGGCGGGGCCGCGCGTGAGGGGTTCGCGGGGGGCGGGGTTGCGCTACGCTCCACCGCTGGGCGTGTGACGGAGGCTGCCGCGTGAGTGCATCGAGTCCCCTCTTCGGTGATCTGCTGCTCAAGCTGGGCGTCGTCACGCCGGGGCAGGTGCAGGAGGCGCTCGCGCTGCAGGCCCTCACCGGCCAGCGCGTGGGGGAGGCGCTCATCTCCCTGGGCTACGTGTCGCGCGAGCAGATTCAGGACGCGTTGGGAGAGGCCCTGGGCTTGAACCACGAGAAGGGGCCCGCGCAGCCCCCCCTGGGCGAGCTGCTGGTGGGGCTCAAGTACGTGTCGCTCGCGCAGCTGGATGAGGCCCTGGCGCGGCAGCGGCGCGACGGGCGGCGGCTGGGGGAGATCCTCGTCGAGCTGGGCCACTGCACGTACAAGCAGATCTACGAAGCGCTGGGCGTGCAGAACCGCATCGTCGGCCGGCAGGACCTGCCGCGCCCCACGACGGAGGGCCGCCGCCGCGTGGTGGTGGTGGACGACAGCCCCCTGGCGTGCGCGTTCGTGCAGGAGGGGCTGGTGGCGCTGGGCTACGAGGTCCTCTGCTTCCAGGACCCCTACGAGGCGCTGGAGGGCCTGGGGCGGCTACAGCCGGCCATCGTGCTGAGCGACCTGGAGATGCCGGGGCTGGACGGCGTGGAGCTGTGCCGGCGGCTGAAGGAGGGCCCGCGCAGCGCCATCCCCGTCATCATGCTCACCGCCAACGACCGCGAGGCGGAGCGCGTGCGCGGCCTGCGCGCGGGCGCGGACGACTACGTGAACAAGTCCGCGTCCCTGGACGAGCTGGCGGCGCGCATCGAGAGCGTGGTGCGCCGCACGGACGAGACGGAGCGCATGCGCCGGCTGTTCGCGCGCTACACGTCCGACGCGGTGGTGGAGGAGATCCTCAAGAGCGCGGACGCGGCGGTGCTCGCCGGCGAGAAGCGCGAGGTGACCGTGCTGTTCGCGGACATCCGCAACTTCACCGGCCTGGCGGAGAGCCTCCCGCCCGAGCAGGTGGTGGCGGTGCTTAACCAGGTGCTGGGCCGGCTGTCGGACGCGGTGCTCACCTGCGGCGGCACGCTGGACAAGTTCCTGGGCGACGGGCTGATGGCCGTCTTCGGCGCGCCGGTGGGCCGCCCGGACGACGCGCTCCGGGGCCTCCAGTGCGCGAAGATGATGATGGAGGCCGTGGCGGAGCTGCGCGCCGTGGCGGAGGCCGAGTGGGTGGCCCTCGGCCGCGAGGGCCGGCCCCTGGTGCTGGAGCTGGGCGTGGGGCTGAACTCGGGCGTGGTGGTGTCCGGCAACATCGGCGGCGCGATGCGGGCCGAGTACACCTGCATCGGCGACGCGGTGAACGTGGCCGCGCGGCTGTGCGCGCTGGCCGGGCCGGGGGAGATCCTGGTGGGCGAGCGCACGCGCGAGCTGGTGGACGCCAACGAGAACGCCTTCGAGGACCTGCCGCCGGTGCGCTTGAAGGGCAAGCAGCAGCCGGTGCCGCTTTACCGCGCCCTCTGACGCGATAGGGTGGGCGGGCCATGGCCGCCACCTCCCCGTCCGCCGCCTCCGACAGGTCCCGCCGCTCGCCGCTGCCCTGGGTGGCGGTGGTGTTCGGGCTGGCGCTCGTCGTGGCCCTGGTGCTCACCGCCTTCCGCCACCGCGACCCCGAGCAGGCCCAGCGCATCCACGCGGACTTCACCCTCATCCTGGGCGCGCTGGAGCGCTACCGGGCGGACCACGGGGGCCAGCTGCCGGAGGAGGGGAGCCTGGACGCGCTGCTGGTGCCCCGGTACCTCCCCAAGGTGCCCCGGGACCCCTGGGGCCGGCCGTACCAGTACGCGAGCAGCGCGCAGGGCGTGTTCCTGTCCACCTTCGGCCGCGAGAACCAGCGCGGCGGCAGCGGCGAGAACCAGGACCACACCAACCACGACGGCCACCAGCAGCTGCTGCGCTGAGGGCCCGGGCGCCGGGACGCCCCACCCTGGGGGGCAGGCAGGCCGGCGTGCGCGCCCGCACGCCACCGCGCGCCCGGCGTGCGCATCCTTCGCGGGAGGGGAGGCTCCCGCGGGCATCGCCTCTCTCCGGGGGGCGCCGCCATGGCCATCATCTGCGCAACCAACCTGTCCGCCGACGCCGCGCACGCGGCCACCGTCGCGGCGACGCTCGCCGGCCGGCTGGGAGAGCCCCTGTGGCTCCTGGGGGTGGATGACGAGGTCCCGGACGCGGAGGCCCCGGACGCCCTGTCCACGGCGGAAGGCGGGCTGGCCGCGGAGGCCGCGCGCCTGCGGACGCTCGTGGGCTCGGTGGCGCCGCGCATGCAGCGGCGCGCCTCCGTGGAGACGCTGCTGGGAGAAGAGGAGTGCCGCGCCGCCCGGCTGGTGGTGGTGGCCGCGGAGGGCTGGCGCACCTCCCCCTGGCGCAAGGCGTCCCTGGCGGAGCGCCTGGCCCGCCATGGCTGCGCCCCGGTGCTGGCCGTGCGCCGCGACACGGCGCTCCTGGACTGGGCCCGGGGCCGGCGCCGGCTCCTGGTGATGGTGGGGGTGGACCCCCGCTCCGCCACGTCCGACGCGGCCATCACCTTCCTGCGGGAGCTGCGGCGCGTGGGCGGGTGCGACGTGCTGGCCACCTTCGTGTGCTCGCCCCTGGAGGAGCGCGAGCGGCTGGGCATCCACACCCCCGTGCACGTGGAGCGGCTGGACTCGCGCGAGCGCACCATGGAGGGCCTGGAGCCGCTGGTGGAGCGCGTGCTCCATCGCGAGGTGCGCGAGCGCCTGGGCGACCTGGAGGGAGAGGGCCGCGTGGAGGTGGTGCTGGAGCCCGGCTACGGCCGCCCGGCGGACCACCTGCTGCACGTGGCCCACGCGCGCAGCGCGGAGCTGACGGTGGTGGGCATGCACCTGCGCGGCGGCGTGCAGCGGCTGTGGCACGGCTCCGTGTCGGAGGGCGTGCTGCGCCACGCGGAGCGCTCCGTGGCGTGCATCCCGCCCCGCGCCCGCGAGCCGCGCCGCCTCCCGCCGCCCCGGAGCGCGCTGGTGCCGGTGGACTTCACCCCCGCGTCCGGCCAGGCCATCGCGCAGGCGTGCGCGCTGGTGGGCCCGGGCGGCCGCGTGCACCTGCTGCACGTGCACCGGCTCCGGGGCCGCGAGCGGGGCCCCCGGGACTTCCACGGCGTGCTCCCGGAGCCCGACGGCGAGCGGGACCCGGTGCTCCAGCGGCTCTGGGCGCAGGTGCCCCGGGACGCGGTCGCCCGGGCGGTGCACTGGAGCGTGGAGGGCGTCAGCGGGGACGACGTCACCGTCGCCATCTGCCAGGCCACGGAGCGCGAGGGCGTGGACCTGGTGTGCGTGGGCACGTCCCCCCGGCGCGAGCCCGTCCCGGACGCGCTGGAGGAGGCCGTGGCGCGCGAGCTGGTGCTGCGCTGCCGCCGCCCCGTGCTGGTGGTGCCCGCCGCGTGACCCGGGAACGGGCGTCCAGTGAGGGGGCTCCTCGCGGCGCGGGTCCCTGGTTTTTCCCGCACGTGAGGGATTGAACAGGCGACCCGGGAGGGCGTTAGACTTTGGGAGGACCCGCTTTCCCAGAAGGGTAGGGCATCCCGTGGCTCTTCGCGGTTATCGAGAAGAGGACCTCGTCTCCAACCGTGCATCGCTGCTCATCCACGGAGGCACCGAGGACGAGCGCAGGGCCTGGGCGGAGGAAGCCGCGCGCAACTTCAGCGTCCCGCTCACGGAGGTGCGTCAGGCTCCGGAGCTCGCGGGCGCGCTCCAGCAGCCCAACGGCGTGGTGTTCATCCCGGACGTGGCGAAGCTGCCGCTGGACGCCCAGGGGCTCATCCTGCGCTGCCTGCAGATGCAGGAGGAGCGGCCCAAGGTGGTGGTGGGCGTGTCAGGCGCGGCGATGGCCGCCCTCACCCGGGGCACGCTGCGCGAGGACCTGCACTACCGCCTGCACCAGGCGCAGGTGGACCTCCAGACGGACGGCCTGCGGGACGCGCTCAGGCGCCGCTGGGCCCGCCAGGCGGAGCAGCTGGCCGCGCGCGCCGCGGCGCAGAAGGCCGCCGAGGAGCAGGAGCGCGCCGCCGCCATCGCGCGCCGCCCCGGCTCCGTCACCCGCATCCTGCCCAAGCGCAAGGCGCCGGCCACCGCCCGCAAGGGCACGGCCCGCAACGCGGTCCGCTGAGCGCCTCCGGGCTCCCGTCACCGGGACGTGACCCCCTCCCCCCCTCCGGCCTTCCGGCCGGGCGCGGGGGAGGTGCGGCTCGCGGCCGGGGGGCTTTCAGGGGGGGCGGAGGGCCATCCGGGGGGGGAATGGGTACTACTGGAAAGATGGGCTAGAGTTGTTCCCAGCCGTCTTTCCTCTCCTCTCCGGAGCGAAATCACATGTCTCAGCAAGCCCCTGGCAAGAAGCGTGGTCTGTCCCGTCCCGTGGAAGTCGTGCGCGCGGAGCTCCTCAAGGACCCCGAGACGAAGCGCATCGCCGACGCGGTGGGGATGAAGCTGGAGGACTACGTCGAGCTGGTGCTCGAGTACGCGCAGGACAAGGACAAGGAGCCCATGCTCAACGTCGTCTCCGACGAGGAGCTGAAGGCGAACGGCTTCCCCGTGCACACGGTGGAGGAGGTCGGTGAGTTCCTGGTCGCGGGCGCCAAGGGTGAGCTGCCCGGCCAGGGCAACCCGTTCGCCAAGTCCGAGTTCGAGGCCAGCAAGGGCGGCGCCGGCAAGCCGAGCCTGAACCCCACGGCCGAGACCCCCCAGGCGCCCCAGGACGAGGCGAAGCGACAGGAGCTGATGGACCAGCTGAAGAAGGGCGGCGGCGGAACCCGCGGCTGAGGTCACCCGGAATCCCCGTGAAATTGATCGGAAATTCGGCGGAAACATTTTCCTCCTCCATCCGAGAATCCTTTTGCAGCTTCACTTCGGCACACACTCTCCAAACCAGATTTAAGCAGGGGGTCACACCATGGGCGGCATCGGCAAGGTTGTCAGCAGCGTCGCGAAGACGGTCTCCAACATCGCGGGCGGCGTCGCCAACATCGCGGGCAAGGCGCTGAACTTCGTGCAGAACCCCGTGGGCGCCCTGGCCGGCGGTCTGAAGGGCATCGCGGGCGGCCTCCTGGACAAGCTCCCGTTCGGTCTGGGCAAGCTGGCGAAGCCGTTCGTGGAGAAGTTCATCGACTCCGGCGCGTCCCTGCTCTCCAAGGGGCCCCTGGCCGGTCTGTCCCAGCTGACCAAGTTCGCCCCCACCGTGAAGTCCATCGCGGACATCGCGGGCGTGGTGAAGGAGGGTGCGGACAAGGTCGGCGCGCTGGCCTCCCAGCCCGCGCAGCAGAACGTGCAGAACCTGTTCGCCCACGCCCAGGCGGCGCTCATCAACTGAGTTCCCCGCTGAAGCTGGCGTGACTCAGGCACGAGGGCCGGTTTCCACCGCGAGGTGGGGCCGGCCCTTCGGCTTTGCGGGCCAACGCCGCGCGGCGCCACCCGGGGCCGGTCCCCCGTCCGTCATGGGCGGGGCGCCGGCCCTTCGCCTTTGCGGGCGTCGAGCCCGGGCTGGAACCCGCTCGGCGGCCGGGTGCGATGAGACCCGTTGAGGCACACCCGGAGTGCGGGCGCGATCAGGAAGCGGGGGCTTCAGCCCTCTTCGCGGGTGATGCGGAAGGCGTCGGTCTCCAGCTTCGCGGTCGCCTCGGGGTCCGCGCTGTCGTAGTAGCCGCGGATCTCCCCGGTGCCGTCCACCAGCACGAAGTGGGTGCCGTGGAAGATGGAGAGCAGGTCGTCCTCGGCGGCGCCGGGCTCGCGGCCCATGCTGATCTTGAAGCCCTGGACGATGGTGTCCTTGAGGGTGCCGTAGTCGCCGGTGAGGAAGCTCCAGCGGGTGAAGTCCGCCTTGTACTTCGCCCCGTACTCGGCCAGCCGCTCCGGGGTGTCGTAGGCCGGATCCACGGAGAAGGACACCAGCTGGAGATCCGTCCCCAGCGCCGCGGTGTGCTCCTGCACGCGCGCCATCTTCTGCGTGAAGACGGGGCAGACGGTGGGGCAGCGGGTGAAGATGAAGTTGGCGATGAACGGGTGGCCGCGGAGCTGCTTCAGCCCGAAGGGCTGTCCGTCCTGCCGCGTGAAGGTGAAGTCCGGCAGGGCGCCCAGCCTGGGCGGCGGCGCGGAGCGGCCCTGCGCCAGGTCGTGGATCGCCACCCCCATGAAGCCGAGCGACGCCACGGCGATGCCCGCCCAGACCCAGGAGCGGCGGAGGGGACGGGAGCGGGGAGCGGACGGGGAGTTGGGCGATTCGACGGACATGGGTCGGCACGTACGGCATCGGCGGGGGGCGCACAAGCGCCGGGCAGGCCGGGGTAGGGGCTGGCCGCATGCGAGGCATGAGGGAGAGTGGCCGCTCTGGCGCGGACGGGGTGCTCCTTGAGGGGACGCGGGGTGCGTGCTAGCCCGGAGGCCATGTCCCAGGCCCTCTCCCAGCCCCCGCGTGGACGCGCTTCGCCGGGCGGGTGGGGAGGCTTCCGGTCGCGCTCCCTGCGGTTCGGGCTCGGGCTCCTGGGGGGGCTGGCGCCGGCGGCGGCGCTGGCGTGCCCCTCGTGCACGGCCCGGGCGCCGGAGTCTCCGGGCGGGGCGGGCGAGCTGCTGCTGGCGCTGATGCTGGTGCCCTTCGCGCTGGTGGGCGTGGGGCTCTGGGCGGCCTGGCGGGCGGGGCGCGAGGAGCGGGCTTCGGCCCCCGTGGAACAGGAGCATCCGTGATGGCGGAGTCCCCCGCGGTGTCCCCGTCCTCCGTGAGCGACGTCGCGCCGCCGGATGCGCAGGCGCCCCTGGCGGTGCCCTCCGCGCGCGGCGCGTGGAGCCTGGCGCCGCCGGAGAACGCGAGCGCGACGGGCGACCGCATCGACGCGCTCCTCGCCACCAGCCATGGCTTCGACGTGGCGCTGGCGGCGGTGATGCTCGGCTGGATGTTGCTGGCGGTGGCGCGCTTCCGGGGGGCTCGGAAGGTGGCGCCGGATGGGGGCACGCGGCGCTCGCGGGCGTGGGTGCTGGGATTGGCGGTGGGCGTGTTCGGCGTGGTGGACGGGACGCTGTTCCTGGGCTCCCAGGGCTACCTGAACGACGTGCTCTGGAACTTCCGCGTCCCCTCGGAGGATCCGCGCACGGTGCGGATTGAAATCAACGCGCACCAGTGGTCATGGGAGGCGCGGTACGCGGGCGCGGACGGCGCGTTCGGCACGAAGGACGACGTGGTGACGTGGAACGACCTGCGCGTGCCGGCGGGCGTGCCCGTCTGGGTGCAGCTCGTCTCCACGGACGTGGTGCACGGGTTCTCGCTGCCGGCCTTCCGCGTGAAGCTGGACGCCATTCCGGGCCGCGTGAACCAGACCTGGTTCCAGGCCGCGCGCGAGGGCGCGTGGGAGGCCGCGTGCTACCAGCACTGCGGCACCAGCCACTACCGGATGCGCGGCATGCTGACGGCGCTGTCTGCGGAGGCCTACGCGGCGTGGCTGCACGAGGCGAGCCTCAAGGCGGCGCAGGGCTACGACCCGGACGACACGGCGGCCCACTGGGGCTGGGTGTGGAGGACGCCATGAAGGCGGGGGCGTTCTTGCGGTCGCTCTGGACGACGGACCCCCAGCGCGTGGCGCGGCAGTACCTGTGGGGCGGGTTCCTGTTCCTGCTGGTGGGCGGCCTGCTGGCCATGCTCATCCGCTTCCAGTGGGCGTGGCCGGGGCAGCCGGTGCCGGGGCTCGGGTGGGTGCTGCCCGAGTCGAAGGGCGCGCTGACGCCCCCCACGTACACGGCCGTGTTCACGATGCACGGCCTGCTGATGATCTTCTTCGCGGTGACGCCGCTGCTCTTCGGGGCGCTGGGGCACTTCGTGCTGCCGCTGGCCATCGGGTCGAAGCGGATGGCGTTCCCCCGGCTGTCGCCGCTCGGCTTCTGGGCCTACGCGGCGGGCGGCGCGCTGATGCTGGCGTCGTTCGGGGTGCGGCTGGGGCCGGCGAGCGCGGGGTGGACGTCCTATCCGCCGCTGGCGACGCCCGCGTTCACGCCGGGGCTGGGGCAGACGCTGGTGACGGTGGCGGTGCTGTGCGTGGGCGTGTCCGCGTTCCTGTACGGGCTCAACTTCGTCGTCACGGTGGTGCGCTGCCGGGCGCCGGGGATGACGTGGGGGCGGCTGCCGCTGGTGGTGTGGGGGCTGTTCTACGGCGCGGTGCTCAACGTGCTGTTCGTGCCGGTGCTGGCGGCGGCCACGGGGCTGCTGTTGTTGGACCGGGTGGCGGGCACGCAGTTCTTCATCGCGGGCGCGGCGGCGGTGGGCGGGGGCGGCGACCCGGTGGTGTACCAGCACCTGTTCTGGCTGTTCGGCCACCCGGAGGTCTACATCCTCATCCTGCCCGCGTGGGGCATGGTGGGGGACTTCGTGGCGTTCTTCAGCCGCAAGCCCGCGCACGGCTACCGGCTGACGGCGGGGGCCATGGGCGCGGTGACGGCGCTGAGCGGCGCGGTGTACGCGCACCACCTGTTCACCAGCGGGATGGCGCCGGTGCTGGGGCGCACGTTCATGGTGCTGACGCTGCTCATCTCCCTGCCCGCCCAGGTGATGTTCCTCAACTGGCTGATGACGCTGTGGCGGGGCAGCGTGCGGCTCACGTCGCCGATGCTCGCGGCGCTGGCGACGATGGTCGTCTTCGGCCTGGGCGGCATCACCGGGCTGGCGCTGGGCGCGGTGGCGACGGACGTGCCGCTGCACGGGACGATGTGGGTGGTGGGCCACTTCCACCTGACGATGGGCGCGGCCAGCTTCCTCGCGGTGTTCGCGGGGCTCTACTTCTGGTTCCCCCGCCTGTACGGGCGCGCGCTGGATGAGCGGCTGGCGAAGGCGCACGTGCTCCTGAGCGCGGTGCTGTTCATCGCCGTGTTCGGCGGCCAGCTGCTGGCGGGCTACGCGGGGCAGCTGCGGCGGCTCTATGACCCGTACCAGTACACGTTCCTCGCGCACCTGCTCACGTTGAACCGGTGGACCAGCTGGGCGGCGTTCGCGCTGGGCGCGGCGCAGCTGGTGTTCGTGGTGAACCTGGTGCGGACGCTTGGGTGGGGCCGGGCCGCGGAGCCGAACCCGTGGCGCGTGGGCACCCTGGAGTGGATGGACGCGGGCCCTGGCGCCGTGGTGCTGCGCGGGCCGCACGCGCTGTCGCAGCCGGAGGTCCAGGCGCAACTGGGGCGCGACTGGATTGGCCAAGCGGAGCCGCTCCCCTCGGAGGTGGCGGTGACGGAGCCGGCGGCGACGCCGGTGCCCGGGGTGGAGGGCGCTGTCTAGCGGTGCTCCCAGAGGTCCACGCCGCTGGCGTCACCCTCGGGGAAGCGGCGGACGAAGCGCCGCCGGAACCAGGGGCGGCTCTCCGGCGTGAGCTGCCAGGTGCCCCGCTGGCCGAGGATGACGAAGCGGCAGGCGTCCAGCATGACGCGCAGGGCCTGCTGGGCCTCGGGGGCGGAGAGGGCCTCGGCGGTGTCCTCGAAGCGGTCGCCGGTGCTCATGGCGTCCTGGAGCATGGTGGCGTAGCCATCCACGATGGGCGTGGCGCCCATGGGGAGCCGGCCCGCCGCGAGCGCCCAGCCGGGCTCGAAGGAGTAGAGGCACGCCTTGGGCGGCACGTCGGTGCGGAGGTGCTTCGCGAGCGCCACGACGTCCGGCGCCTGCTGTCGGGCACTCTCGAGGACGTGCCTCGCGCCGGGCAGGAATGCGGCGGCGAGCGCGAGCCCGGCCACGGCCCGGGAGGTCGCGCGGCCCCAGCGGGTGCTGAAGGCGTGGAGCACGGAGGCGCCCAGGCCCGCGAGCACGGCCTCCGACGCGGCGAGGTGCGCGTTGTCCTGGCTCCAGTAGGTCCGCGACGCGAGGCGCAGGGCCACGGTGAGGACGAACGCGCAGGCGAAGAAGCGCGCGGCGGGGCGGTGCTCCGGCGCGGCGCGGAGGGCGCGCACGCACGCGGCGCCCAGGCCGACGAGGGCGAGGAGGACCTCGCCCCACCGGCGCTCGTGGAAGATGTCGCGCAGGCGCAGCCAGCGGTCCGGCTCACCGTCCGGCGGGCGCGCGACCTGGAAGGTGATGACGTCGCGGAGGAACTCGGAAGGGGCGAGCGCGGCCAGGGGGCCCACGACGACGGCGAAGGTGGCGCACGCGACGAGCACCGGCAGGAGCGCGTGGCGCCAGGACTCCCTCCCCGGGCGCGAGAGCAGCGCGGGGACGAGCCACAGGCCACCCGGGAGCTTCACGGAGAGGGCGAGCCCCAGGAGCACGCCCGCGCCGATGCGGCGTGCTCGGGAGTGGGGGACGGGGGCGAGCCAGAGGCTCGCGAAGCCCAGGCACAGGAGGTTGAGCAGGGGCTCGAGGAAGGTGCCGCGCTCGGCGAGGGCGGCCTCCGGATGCGCGGCATACGCGAGCGCGGCCACGCAGCCGGCGAGCGGACCCCAGGCGCGCCAGGCGACCCGCCCCGCGAGGAACGCGCACGCGGCGCCCACGGCGGCGACGGCGTAGCGGGTGATGCCGTAGGCGGTGGCCGCGTCGAGCCCCAGCGTGAGCGCGGCGCCAGGAGCCCAGAGCAGGAGGCTGCCGGGCGGGTGGACGAAGATGAAGTCGCGGTAGGGCAGGTCCCCGCGCAGCAGGAGCGACGCGGCGGAGAAGGAGACGCCCTCGCCGTAGTCCACGGGGTAGCCCAGGGCGCCCGAGCGATGGAAGAACGCCAGCGCGCGCAGCGCCCAGGCCCCCAGCGCCACGATGATCAACGGCCACAGGTCCGCGGCCCGCGAGGTACGCGCGGGGATGGAGGGGGACGGCGCTGCGAGCGGAGTGGGCGCGGGTCGCATCGGGCGTGAGCGCCGGAGGCTACTCCCGAGCGGCCCCTCCGCACGCGGGGTTCTTGCGTCGGGGGCGCACGCGCGAGCGAGGGACGCGGAAGGTGCGGAGCCCGGAGGCGCGTGGGCACGGTCCGGAGCGGCTTCGTGCGTCGCACCGCGCCTCGCGCCGATGCCCGTTCCCGCGCGCGGGTGCGATGGGTGGACGTGATTCGGTCAATGGGCGCCGCTCCGAGGGACGGGGGGCCGCCCGGCTTCCTGGTGCTCCCCGCCGGGCCCAGGCATGCGAGAGTCCCGCACCGTGAGCACGAATGAACCCGCCGGGACCCTGGCCTCCCCGTCCCCCCAGCGCGACGAAGCGAACCTCTGGTTCGGAGCCGTCATCGCGCACGGCGCGGCCACGATGCTCTTCTGCGCGGTGGCCTTCACCGCGGGCTTCTACCGGCTGCGAGGCTTCTGGCCGCCCGCGTCCGCGCGTCCCGGAGTCCTCGTCCCCGCGCTGGCGGGTGGGCTCCTCGTCGTCGGGGCCGTGCTGCTGCACGCCGCGCTCGGGCGCGGCGCGGAGCCGCGTCGGAGCCGCTTCACGTTGCTGGGCGTGCTGGGCACCGGCGCGGGGTTCCTCGCCGCGCAGGCGGCCTGGCTGCACGTGCTGTTCTGGTACCGTGACCTCCGCGTCCCCGACAGCGGCGTCTTCGCCTCCGCGCTGTATGGCCTGTCGGCGGTGCAGGCCGCGCACCTCGCGGTCGTGCTCGTGGGGGTGCTGCGCGCGGGCCTCCGCGTCCTGCGTGGCCTGGAGGCGCGGGGGCCGCTGCGGCGCGCGCTGCCCGGCTGGTGGTGTTCGACGGCGATGTACGGCGTCCTCTTCGCGGTGGTCTACCTCCCATGAAGCCCACTTCCCGCTTCTCGCTCCGCATGTTCGCCGTGCTCGCGCTGGGGGCGCTCGCTCCCGCGTGCCGCAAGGAGACGCCCACCTTCGAGCCCCTGAAGCTCGCGGACGGCACGACCCTCCCGGCCGCGACGCTGGCGCGCGGCTACGACGTCTACACGCACTACTGCCTGTCCTGTCACGGCGAGAAGGGCGACGGGCAGGGCCCGGCGGGCGCTGGCATGCGGCCCCCCCCGCGCAACTTCCGCCAGGGGCTCTACAAGTTCGGCGGCGTGGCCGCGGGCGAGCTGCCCACCGACGACGCGCTCAAGCGCACCCTGCGCCGGGGCCTGCACGGCACGCCCATGTTCGCGTGGGACGTGCCTCCGGCGGACGTGGACGCCGTGGTGCAGTACCTCAAGACCTTCAGCCCGCGCTGGACGCAGGAGCCCCCCGGCGCGGCCATCGCCCTGTCCGAGGACCCCTGGAAGGGCCGTGAGGCCGAGGCCGTGGAGCGCGGCCGCACCGTCTACCACGTGGCCGGCAAGGGCAACGCGGGCTGCGCCAGCTGTCACGTCGCGTACCTGCCCCGCGCGGAGCTCGCCGCGCTCACGGAGCGCGTCACCGGACGCAAGGTGAACCTGGCGAACGTGGACCCGTACACGGCGCTGCCTCGGGACTCGGACTACTCGCTCACCGTGGACGCGAAGGGCGAAGCCACGCAGTTGGCCAAGGTGCTGCCGCCGGACTTCCTCTTCCACCGGCTGCGCACCGTGTGGCCGCAGGGCACGCGCGTGGAGGGCCAGCCGTACTCGGCGCAGGCCCAGCGCGAGGACCTCTACCGCGTCATGGCCGCGGGCGTCGGCGGCGCCGCCATGCCGTCGTGGAAGGGCGCCATCCCGGAGGAGAACCTCTGGGCGCTCACGTACTACGTGCAGAGCCTCGTCGTGATGCACGACACCTCCGCGGCCCGCGACCTTCAGCAACGGTTGCGTGACTCGAAGGCGCAGGAATAACGGATAGATTCAACAACCTGAAAAGTAGGTATTCCTGGGAAACTAATTCCCGGGCGTCGCGAAAATCCGGGCACTGATTTACCTCTTTTCCCGGAGTTTTAACCGTGACGACCTATTCCGTTCGCAGCGGCGACACGTTGAGCGGGCTCGCGCAGCGCTTCAACACGTCGGTGTCTTCGCTCCAGAAGACGAACCACATCGCCAACGCGAACCTCATCCGGGTGGGGCAGCGGCTGACGGTTCCGGACCGGTTCGAGGCGGCGCCGTCGAAGGCGGGCAGCTACACGGTGCGCAGCGGGGACACGCTGAGCGGCATCGCGGGGCGGCACGGCACGACGGTGGGGGCGCTGGCGCAGGCGAACCACATCGCGAACCCGAACAAGATCTACGTGGGCCAGAAGCTGACGATCCCGGGGGCGGGCGGAGGCTCGGCGCCGGTGACGTCGAAGCCGCCGTCGTCCGGGGGCGCTTCGTACACGGTGCGCAGCGGGGACACGCTGAGCGGCATCGCGGGGCGGTATGGCACGACGGTGGGGGCGCTGGCGCAGGCGAACCACATCGCGAACCCGAACAAGATCTACGTCGGGCAGAAGCTGACGATCCCGGGCCGCACGGGGGGGACGGGCGGGACGTCGAAGCCGCCTCCGTCGACGGAGGGCGTGGGTGGGACGCCGGGCACGTCGGGCGGGAAGGGTGGGGTGACGGTGGCGCAGCTGCGGCGGATCATGCCGAACCTGTCGCAGGCGAAGGCGGAGCAGTACCTGCCGCACCTGAACAAGGCGATGGCGGAGGCGAACATCAACACGCCCCGGCGCAAGGAGATGTTCCTGGCGCAGCTGGCGCATGAGAGCGGCGAGCTGCGCTACATGGAGGAGATCGCCTCCGGCGCGGCGTACGAGGGCCGCAAGGACCTGGGCAACACGCAGCCGGGTGACGGCAGGCGCTACAAGGGCCGGGGGCCCATCCAGCTCACGGGGCGCGCGAACTACCGGGCGGCGGGCAAGGCGCTGGGCATCGACCTGGAAGGGCACCCGGAGCGCGCGAAGGACCCGGACGTCGCGTTCCGCATCGCGGGTTGGTACTGGAGCTCGCGCAACCTGAACAGCTACGCGGACGCGGGCAACTTCCGCGAGGTCACCCGCCGCATCAACGGCGGCTACAACGGCCTCGCGAGCCGCGAGATGTACTACCGCCGCGCGCAGGACGTGCTGGGCTGAGCTTGCGCGACTGTTGAACACGGGGACTCCGGGCCTGATGGGACCGGGGTCCTTTGTCATTCCTGGGGGACGTGGGGTGGGGATGGGCGTTCGCGCGCTGGGGCCGGTGAAGTAGGGTGGTGGCGATGCTGGAATCCATCCACCTCAAGAACTTCAAGAGCTTTGTGGACGCGGAGGTGAAGCTCGCTCCGGTGACGGTGCTCGTGGGGGCGAATGCCTCTGGAAAGAGCAACCTGTTGGATGCGCTACGGCTGGTTCAGCGGCTGGAGTTGGGGTGGACGCTGACCGAAGTCCTCCAGGGACGTCGGGAGGCAGGGCGGGAAGTGGCTCCAGCGCTGCGCGGCGGAAGCCTGGGCCTCGCGCGCTCAGCGGACGTTCCTGTCGATTTGACGCTTCGTTGGAGTTCGGGGAGCGACGGCTCACTGATCCACAGTATGGGGATCGAAGTTCGGGGCGACCCCTCATTTCATTGGGAGCGGTTGGAGCTGAGTGTCGCTTCACAGCAGCACGCCATTGAATCAGTACCCGTCAAGGGACTGCCCCCCATGATTTCGCACGTCGATGGGAGGATTCATATTGAAGCCAATCAGAGCATTTATCGCGAAGCTCGGAATCGCCTCGGCACGACCTATGCTCGTAGCTTGCTGGATTTGCCGACGCTAAATAGCGCTCTCTTTCTAGAGGTGATTCCAGCGCGGATGCGTGGCTATTCACCGCAGCAGGATATTGATCTGGGCGCTGAAGGGGAGAACATCTCGTCCGTACTCTGGTCACTCAGCCTGCGTCATCCGGACACGCAGCAGGAATGGGTTGATTGGCTCGCTGAGCTATGCGGTCCAGAGGTCGTTGGACTCAATTTCATCACGACCGATCTGGGCGACGTGATGTTTGCCCTCGTGGAGAAGGACGGGACCCGGACTCCCGCGCGGAGCTTGTCGGACGGGACGCTGCGCTTCCTGGGAACGCTGGTTGCATTGAGGACCGTGCGGGAGGGCAGCATCGTGATTCTGGAAGAGCCCGAGACCGGCCTGCATCCTCAGCGCATCCATCTGCTCGTGGAGTTCATCGAGGCGGTTGCCCGCGAACGCAAGCTCCAGGTCATCCTGACCACGCATTCGCCACAGGTGCTGATGGCGCTCTCGCCTGAGGCGTTGAAGAGCACGGTGCTGTGCGCGCGCTCGCCGGGCCAACCGGGCACGGTGTTGCGCCGCCTGGGTGACCTTCCTCACTTCGAGGAAGTATCGAAGCTCTCCAACATCGATCACCTGTTCACCACGGGCTGGTTGGAGCGCGCATTGTGAAGGTCCTCGTCATTCCCGAGGACCCCACGCGCGACCAGTACATCCTCAAGCCCATCGTCGAGGCCCTCTTCGCGGACCTCGGACGAAAAGCTCGCGTCGATGTCCTGAAGGATCCTCATCTACGGGGAACCTCCGAAGCACTCGCGCAGAAGATGGTTGGACGCATCGTCGCTGAGAACCCGATGGAGGACCTGTTCCTCCTGATAGTGGATCGGGACGGCGACCGGTGGAACAACACCCATCAAGCCGCCGCACGCGAAGCGGATCATCCGAACCGGGTCATCGCCTGCCTCGCCGTTGAGGAGGTCGAGGTGTGGATGCTCGCCCTGCACCGTGAAGAACTCGGTGTCGCCTGGGCCGAGGTTCGCGAACACACGGACCCCAAGGAACACTACGCAGACCCCTTCCTGCGTCAGAAGGGATGGTTGATGCAGGTGGGCAGTGGCCGCAAACGCGCGATGCAGGGCCTGGGAGCCCAGTGGAAGGCCCTCTTGGACTTCTGCCCGGAACTGAAGGAGCTCCGCGACCGGCTGCGAGCCTGGTTGGAACGCACTCCCGTCTGAATGCGTCCACGCCCAGGGATGCGAGGTCCGAAAGGCGGATCCTGCCCGACCCGAAGCCCCTGATTCCGGGCACCTGACCATGGCGCACCGGCTGCACCGGCGCGGGCTCCTCCTTCCTCGGAGCGAGCCTGATGTCCCGAATCGATGCGCCCGGTAGCAGCCCCCTGCCTCCCGACCCCACGCTTCCCGAACCCGATGCACCCGCGCCCGACCTCCGCGTGGGCACGACCGCGTCCCGCAGGACCTCCGTCAGCGAGAGCAGTGCCTCCGCGCCCGCTCGCAACGAGCTGCGGCCCTATGACGGTCCTTCGGCTCCTCCCACCGCGCCCCGTGTCCCCACGCACGCGGAAGGTCCCGCCGTGTCCGCTCGCGAGCTCGCGGCGCTGGGCGGCCGGCTGCGCGCCCCCTCCGCTCCCGTCCCCGAGGACCGCTATGCCTCGGTCCGCGCGCACCTGACGCGCGGCCTGTCCAACCCCTTCCTCACCGACAGCGACGTGAAGGCCGCGCACGCTGCGCTTGGCGCCGTGCCTCGCGACGCGTACCTCGCCACGCTGGAGCGCATGGACCGCGATGGGCTGCTCTCCACCTACGTGTCCCGGATGGACGCTCCGTCGCGCCAGGCCTTCCTCGAACAGGCCGCGTCGAAGGGCGTCCTCTCGCGTCGCCCGGGCGGCACGGAGGGACCGCTCGGCATGCCTGGACGACCGGAGACCTTCGTCAATGATCCGAAGCTGCCCGCCGCCCTGCGCGACGCCGTGAACGCCCACGCCACCGACATGGGCCGCGCCACCGTCGTCGCCTACGACGCGTACCTGGCCTGTTACGGCGACGCCGTGGCCCAGGCCGGCAGCCTCCAGGCCCTTCGCGCGCTGGGACCTCCGCGGCCGCTGGACCTTCGCGAAACCTCGCTCGGCCTCTCCTGGTCCGACCCCCAGCGGGAACGCTACGAGTCGGAATGGAAGGCCGGCCTGGGACGCCCCCGACACTCGCTCGTCCAGGCGTATGAGGCCGTCACCGCCCGCGCCCAGGTCCTCTCCGGCCAGCGGCCCGCCGGCGCCTTCGTCTCCGCCGAAGTGAGCGCGTCCCTGGAACTGCTCCACTTCAAGAGCGAGACCCATGTCTCCGCGCGCGGCACCACCGACCGCGAGACGCAGGCGGGCGTCGCCACCAAGGCTGGACCCCTGGGCCTGGAGGTGATGACGGACGCGCACGGCAAGACGGAGGCGCAGCTCCAGGTGGAGCTGGGCATCGCCAGCGTCAGCCGCGACTCGGAAGGCAAGGTCGAGCTGTCCCTGGGCGCGGGCTCGCACGCCCGCGCCCAGGCGAGCCTCAACCCGCGCACCGCGGAGTTCGGCGGCGGCGTCTCCCTCGAGGTCTCCGACAAGGCCAGCCAGGGCCACGCCACCCTCAAGCTGGGCTACGGCCTGCGCGGCCTCACCCCCGAGCGCGCCGCGCTGGCCGTCCGCGGTGACGTCCCCGGCCTCTTCAGCCGCCCCCAGGACCTGGACCCCGGCGTGTCCTGGGACGCCCTGCCCGCCGAGCGCCGGGCCCTCTATGAACGCCAGGGCTGGACGCGCGAGGAGTGGGCCCAGGCCGCCCGGCGCTGAGCACCCGCACGTTCGCGAGCCGCCGCTGCGCCACCCCATCAACTGGCGGGTCGCGCGGTGGACGGCGGGGTCAGGACCTGGGCCGGGGCGCTCTCGGCGCTGGCGGCTTCTCCGGATCATCTTCCGGACGCAGGGCGATGGCGGTCCACATCGCCAGGTGCCAAGGGACGAAGAGCAGGGCCATGCCACTCGTGAACACGGCGGCCGGGAGGGCGAGGAGGATCCACCCCACCGTCGCCACCCACAGCAGCGCCGAGCCGACGCTCTGCATGTCCCGCGACCGGGAGTGGTGGCCCATCAGGGCGCACACGGTGGCGAGCACGAGGCCCGCGCCGGCGCCCAGCAGCACCTCGGCCGCCGCCGGCATCCGGAAGTAGTCGAGGAGGAACCACAGCGCCACCAGGCCGCCGGACTGGTACAGCAGGCTCACCACCGCCAGCGTGATGTTCCCCCCGCTCAGCCCCGGCTTCCTCCCCCCCTCGCGCTCCGTCTCCAGCAGGTCGGGCGGCAGCTCCATCGCGTACGGATAGCCCAGGGCGAGCAGGGCCTCCTTCGCCGCGTGCCGCACCTTCATCCCGCCCGAGCCCGCGTAGTCCCCCACCGGGTTGCTCCGGTCCAGGAGCCCCAGCAGCAGATCCGCCCGCTCGCGCAGCGGTTCGTCCGGCGCGGGCGGACGGCCCAGGCCCACGATGAGCGCGTCGATGTCCGCGCGCACCATCCCCGGTGACCGCACCTCCTCCAGCAGGAGCGTCAGCGGCGGGAACGCCTCCGCCGCGATGGGCTCGGGGACGTCGGCGGGCGCCTCGTCGGTGGCGGAGGACGACGGCGCGGAACGGAGGGCTTGCTGGGGCATGGGTGCTCCTGGCGGACAGTCATCCTCCGGCGGAAGCGCGGGAGCAAGGGGGGCCCTCCTGTCCTCGGGTGCCATGAGGAGACAGTGTCCGTGGGACCGCCTCCGGACGCGTCAGCGCAGCACCTTCTCCACCACCACGACGTCGTGCCACGCGCCGTCCACCCGCGCGTGCTTCGCGTGGGTGCCCACCGGGGTGAATCCCAGGCGTTCGAACATCTCCCGGGGGTGCGCGGTCCGGGACCTGGGGGGGCGCTTGTGGAGGCCCCGCTCCTCAGGTCACCCCGCGCGATGCCCCACAGCGCCACCAGCGAGGGGAACAGCACCAGGAAGGCCACGATGCCGTAGCCCTTGGAGAGCAGCGCCCCGAAGTCCCACGGCGTCACGTCCGCGAGCGGCATCGCCCGGCGCACCTGGTACAGCGCGCCCAGCGCGACGAAGACGGCGGTGCCCCAGCCGGGCGGCGAGTCCACCCCGGGCGCGGGGGCCGCCCCCGCCGGCGCACCCTCGGCCTCCTCCGTCACGGGAGGGGCCAGGGCCAGCAGGGCTGCCTCGGCCTCCTGCCAGGACTGTCTCCTCGGAGTGGAGGCGGGCTCGGGGCGGTGGGCTTCCTGGGGCATGACGGCGTCCCTCTTCCATCAGCGGCCGCCCGGGGGCAAGGGGGTGGGGCCTCCGACCGCGGGACGAGGGAGCGGCCTCCGCCGGCAGGCCGCGTCCCCCTCGCGTGCGCACCCTTCCCGCACATCCCCTTTCGCGATGAGCGAGGACTTCCGATGGAACGAGCGCAGCGGTTCGTGGATGCACTGCTGAAACTGGAGGCGGACGGCGACGTCGAGCCGATGGTCGCCCTCTTCACCGACGACGCGCAGGTCAGCAACGTCGCCTCCCCCCACGTCTTCTCCGGCGTCGACGGCGCCCGCCGCTTCTGGACCGAATACAAGGCCACCCTGGGCCAGGTGAAGTCCACCTTCCGCAACACGATCGAGTCCGGCGACCGCGTGGCCCTGGAGTGGGAGACGCAGGGCACCGCGCGCAGCGGCGCCGCCATCGCCTACGAGGGCGTGTCCATCATCGAGTGGGACGGCGACCGGGTCCGCCGCTTCTACGCCTACTTCGATCCGCACGCCCTGGGCCAGGAGCTCGCGCACGGCACCGCGCCCCGGTCGGAGGTGCCTTCGACGACGCCGGCCTGACAATCACCACGCCGCGCGCGACTTCCGGCGGCCCCTGGGGTTCTTATGGCTGCATCCACCCAGGGGTATGCCGACATCGTGAGGTTCACCCGGACCCGGTGTGCACCGCAGTGCACCGGAGCTGAGAGCCGGGGTAGCCTGGGAAGGCATGGCCCCCCATTCTCTCGACGGGCCGCGTTGTCCTCCCGGGAACCCCATGATGACCCGCGTCATTTCTCCCCTCCTGGCCGTCATGCTCCTGGCGGCCTCCCCCGCTGGCGCGGCCCTCGCGCCGGACGCCCCCGTGATGGTCGCCGCGGCGAAGCGCAAGCCCGCGAAGGCGAAGCGCAAGCCCGCCACGCCGCCGCCCCCGCGGGAGACCGCGCCCGCGGCCCCGGTGACGCCGGACGTCGCGCCGCCCGTGTCCGCCACGCCGTCGTCCGGTTCGACGGAGGCTCCCGCGACGCAGGACTCCAGCGGCGCCCCGTCGTCCGAGCCCAGCCTGGACTTCGACCTGCTCACGCCGGAGGCGGAGGCGTCCAAGGGCCTGTTGGATCCGGACCTGCAGAAGGACCTGGAGACGCGCCGCACGATGCTCAAGCTGCACCAGGGGCTGGGGCTGGCCATGGCGGGCGGCCTCACCGCGGCCACGGTGCTGGGGCAGATCCAGTTCAGCCGTTCATTCACGGGCGGCGGAGATGACCGCTCGCTGCTCGCCTGGCACCGGGGCGTCGTCATCGGCACGTCGCTGCTGTTCGCCACCGTGGGCACGCTGGGCGTGCTGGCGCCGGACCCGGTGGAGCGCCCGTTCCAGTGGGACACGGTGACGTTCCACAAGATCTTCATGAGCCTGGCCACCGCCGGGATGATCGCCCAGGCCGTGCTCGGCATCCTCGCGACCCACAGCTACGGCGAGATCACCGAGCCGAAGTACGCCACCGCGCATCAGATCGTGGGCTATGCCACGCTGGGCTGCGTCGCCGCGGGCATCGTCACGCTCACTTTCTGACCCCATCCCCCTTGTCGTGAATGTCTCCGTGCGCCGGCCGTTGTGCGGAGGCAAGACGTAGCCCCCTCTGGAGGACGCCGTGATTGCTCGACGACTCGTTCTGTCCGCTGCCCTGCTGCTCGCGCTGCCCGCCGCCGCGCAGAACGCGAAGCTGTTCTCGGTGAAGAAGGACGCCAGCTCCCTCACCTACAAGCTCATCCACAAGATGCACACCGTGTCCGGCAAGGCGCCTCCCAGCGAGGGCAAGGCCGTGCTGAAGCCGGACGGCACCCTCCAGGTGGCCGTGCGCGCGCAGGTGAAGGACTTCGACTCGCAGAACTCCAACCGCGACACGCACATGCTGGAGGTGACGGAGGCCTCCAAGTTCCCGCTGGTGGAGGTGAAGGCCGTGGGCACCGGCGTGAAGCCGCCCGCCTCCTTCCCGGGCACCGTGCCGGTGACCCTCAAGGGCAAGCTCACCTTCCACGGCGTGACGAAGGACGTCGAGATCCCCATGACGGTGAAGTTCGACTCCGCCACGCAGGTGACGGCGGACGGCTCCTTCAAGATCAGCCTGGAGGGCTACAACATCGAACGGCCCACGCTGCTGCTCGTGAAGGTGGATGACGAGCTGGTGCTGGAGCCGCACCTCGTCTTCACGGAGGGCACGTGAGCTCGTCGCGTCGCGACTTCTTCAAGAAGCTGTTGGGCACGGGCGTGGTGGTGGCGGGCCTGCCCCCCGCATGTGCGCCGAACATCGACCCGGCGCCGGTGCTGGACGTGCCCATGCCCGGCACGGACGGCATCGTGGCCCTGGTGGTGCAGCGCTACCCGGACCTGTCCCGCGAGGGCGGCGCGCTGACGCTGCGCTTCCCGAGGGAGTCCGGGCAGGAGAACCTGCTGGTGGTGCACCCCACGGCGGACACCTACGCGGTGCTGTCCGCCACGTGCACCCACGTGGGCTGCCCCATGGGCTTCGACGGCCAGGAGGCCGTGTGCCCCTGTCACCTGTCGAAGTTCGACATCACGACGGGCAAGGTGACGCAGGAGCCCGCCACGGTGCCGCTCAAGACGTACGTGTGCACGTACAACGCGGGCACGCAGGTGCTGAGCATCAACATCCTGGCCGGTGACGCCGCCTTCCCCGCCGTGGACAACGACGGCAAGGTGACGCTGACCTTCGCCCAGTTCCCGGACCTCCAGAACGCGGGCGGCATGGTGAGCGGGACGCCCAACGGCTACGGCAAGCGCATCTACGTCTTCAAGCTGGAGGACGGGACCTACTCCGCCGTGGACTCCGTCTGCACGCACCAGGGCTGCGAGGTGGGCTTCGATGCGGGCCTCGACGAGCTGCTCTGCCCGTGCCACGCGTCCATCTTCAGCAAGACGGGCGTGGTCGAGCCTGGGGGCGCGGCGACGGTGAACCTCAAGACGTTCACCGTGACGGCCGACGCGACCGGCGTGGTGGTGGGCATCGCCTGAAGCACGGACGCAACGGACGGGAGGTCGTCCACGCCTCCCGTCCCGTGGCGCTGGCCGTCAGCGCAGCCGGCTCCAGAACGAGCGCCGCGAGGAGATGCGCTCCAGCGCCTCCTGTAGCTCCTCGTCCTGATCCGCGCGGCTGGCGATGTCCCCCAGCGCGATGATGCCCACGAGCCGGTCGTCGGGCTCCACCACGGGGATGCGGCGGACCTGGCGGCGGCCCATCAGCTCGATGACGCCGTGCAGGTCCTCCTCCGGCAGCACCGCCTCCAGGTCCTCCGTCATCACGTCCGCGGCGCGCAGGCCGTCCACGGCGCGCGAGCCGGTGAAGGCGCGCAGCGCCAGGTCGCGGTCCGTCACGAGCCCCAGCAGCCGCCCCTCGCCGTCCACGATGGGCACCACGCCGCAGTCCTCGTCGCGCATGAGCTGCGCCACCTCGCGCAGGGCGCTGTCGCGGCGCGCGGTGCGCACCTGCCGGGTCATGATGTCGCGCGCGGTGAGCGGCTCGCGCTTCCAGCGGCGGCGGGAGGCGCCGGGCGCGGGGGACGGGTCGCGGGCCGAGGCCCGGAGCCTCGGATCCAGGGGGAAGGTCTCCCCGCTTCGCGGGGGCAGCTGTTCGCGCGGGCCCGGGTCCTCGCGCCACGCCGGCGCGCCGCGGGCCTGGCGGTCGCGCAGGAGGGGCTCCTCGCCGCCGTAGCCGGTGCGGTCCCACTCGCGGTAGTCGGCGCGCTGGGGCCGCATCTCCAGGACCGTGTCCTCGCCCTGGGTGCGCCGGGGGCCGGCGCCGTTGGCATAGCGCACGTCCCGGTCGTCGCGGCCGTAGGGGCCGGTGGTGCCGCCGTCGCGCTCACCCTCGCGGTCCGCGCGCCAGGTGCCCGTGTCGTCCACGTCCGTGCGCACGCGGCCCAGGCGCCACGCGGCGGCGCGGTGGAAGCGCCCCTGGCGGTCCGCGGGCCGCTCGTCGCGTCCGGGCGTCCAGCCGCTCACGTCGGCCTCCGCGCGCTCGCGCGAGCCCGGCGGCGCCACGTCCGGCGGGCGGTGCGTGGCCATGGCGTCGGTGGGAGGCGTGGAGATGTCCGCGCGCCCCAGGTCATGCCTGCCGTTTCCGTTGCTGTAGTCCTTGGTGCCCATGTGCGTCGCAAGCCTCCTCGACTTGCGAACATGGGAAGCGGGCCCGGACGCGCAAAGCTCCGGCCGGCCAGGTGCGGCGCCGCCTGCCCGTCCGCCCTGGACTCCGGTGCGACGCCCCGGACGTCAGGCGACGGTGAGCGCGTCGCCCAGGTGCACCAGGCCCCGGAAGTCCTCCAGGTCCGCGCCCGCGTCCGGCGCGGCGATGGCCAGCGCGCCCCGGGGCAGCCCCTCGGCCAGCCTCGCCAGCAGCGAGCGGTGGGCCTTCGCGCGCGCGTCCTCCACGCCCGCCAGGTGCTCCAGCGCGACGACGGCGTCCGCGTCCGCGGTGTTGTTCGCGTGCGGCTTCAGCGCGGCGGCGGGGGCCAGGCCGTCGTCGCGCGCCCAGCTGCGGTTGAGCACGTAGCCCGCGAAGGGCAGCCCCTTCGCCTGGAGCGCCTGCTGGAAGAAGGTGGCCTCGCGCAGCGCGGCGGCCTCCGGCGACGTGACGAGCAGGAACGCCGCGTCCTTCGACGACAGGTGCTCGCGCAGCCGGTCCGCGTGCACGCGGATGCCGGCGAACAGCCCGCCGAAGGCGCCGACGAACGTGCGCATCTCCTGCGCGAAGCCGCCGCCGAAGATGCCGTCCAGCACGCGGCCCACCAGCGCCTGCGCGCCCTGCCACAGGCGGCCGGTGCGGCCCGCGTCCGGGCCGAAGAGGGAGATGATCCGCTCGTCCAGGAAGCGCGACAGCCGGCCCGGCGCATCCAGGAAGTCCAGCGCGTGGCGGCTGGGGGGCGTGTCCAGGACGATGAGGTCGTAGTGGCCCTCCGCGAGGAAGCCGTCCAGCGCCTCCGCGGCGGCGTATTCCTGCACGCCCGCGACCAGCTCCGACAGGAAGCGGTACAGGCGGTGCTCCAGGACGGCGCGCGCGGCGCTCTCCGTGGCGGACAGCCGGCGCACCATGCGCTCGAAGACGATGCGCGGCTCCAGCATCCACACGTCCAGCCGGCCCTCGCCGCGCGGGCCGTCCGCGTACAGGCGCTCCGGAGGCACGGGGGTGGGCTCCGCGCCGTTCTCCTTCAGCCCCATGGCCTCCGCCAGCCGCCGCGCCGGGTCGATGGTGAGCACCAGCACCTTGCGCCCCGCGCGCGCCGCGGCCACGCCCAGCGCCGCCGCCGTCGTCGTCTTGCCCACGCCGCCCGCGCCGCACAGCACGAGGATCCGCTTGTCGCGCAGCAGTCCGTCCAGGTTCATGGCGTGGCCTCCTGGCCGCGGTGGAGCGCGGCCCCTTCGAGTGTGGACCCCAGCAGCTCCGCCAGCCGCTCCACCAGCGCCGCGCCCGTCAGCGCCAGCTCCGGCAGCCCCCAGTGCGGCACGCCCACGCCCGCCGCCAGCCGCTGGCGGGCCAGCCGCGCGCGCTCCAGCCGCTCCAGCGCCCGCTGTCCCTGGTGCGGCCCGTGCGTCTCCAGCAGCCGCTCCAGCGCCGCGCGCGACTCCGGCGTGAAGGGGTCCTCCGGCATGCGGTTGAGCACCGCGGCGGACAGGGGCAGCCCCACGGCCTTCAGCTCGCCCACCAGCGCCAGCGTCTCGCTCACGGGCAGCGGCTCCGGCAGGGTGGTGAGCACCACGCCCGTGCGCGCCGGGTCCTGGAGCAGGTCCAGCCCCTCGCGCACCGCGCGCCCCACGGGCCCGCCCGGCATCAGCGACAGGATGCTCCGGGGCAGCGTGGCCAGCGCCAGCGCGTGGCCGGTGGCGGGCAGGTCCACCACGGTGAGCGGGTGCACCCAGCGGTCGTCCGCGTGCTTGCGGCGCAAGAGGGAGAGCAGCTGGAACATCAGCCCCATCTCCTTGAGCGCGGGGCCCGCCTCCAGGAAGCGCCGCAGCGCCTTGGAGCGCAGCGCGGCCTCCGCCAGCCACTTCAGGGGCAGGGTCTCCTCCAGGAACAGCCGGTGTCCCTCCTGGGCGGACAGGCGCACGAAGGACAGGTTCGGCCCCGCCGGCACCACGCGCGGCCCGGCCTCGCTCGCGCCCACCAGCCCCGCGAGCGCGGACGGGCCCCCCTCGTCCGGGGACAGCTCCGCCAGCAGCACCGGCTGGCCCGAGCGCGCCGCCGCCACCGCCAGCGCCGCGGAGAGCGTCGTCTTGCCCACGCCGCCCTTGCCCGACACGAGCACGGCGCGTCGCCTCCACAAGGAATCCAACACCACGCTCCCATCCCCCGCGCCAGCGGCGCGACGCTTCACGGTGAGCAAGGAAGCGCGTCCCGACAACCGCCCGGGAATGCGCCCAGGGACGACCGTCCGTCTGGCCGCCCGCACCACGAGCATAGCGGCTTTCCAGGCCCACCCCGGCCCCCCGCGCGCCGCGCTGACCCTGCCGTGACACAGGCGGAGCCGCGCCACCCGTGCGGGGACGGCATGACGCGACGTGCGGGCGCGCGGAGAATGACCCGGCCCGGCAGGACACGCGGCGTGCGTGACGCGACGACCCAGCGGGTCGTGCCCACGGACAAGGCCCGGAAAGAAGGAGTCACGGACTGGTGACGTCCCCCGGGATTTGGGTACCCTCAGGCCCCTCTGCGTGGGAGAGGGCATGGCGGTGCTTCGGGAGTGGGTCTTCGGGACACAGCACGTCTCGCTGGAGTCCTCCGACATCCTCTGGGCGAAGGTTCAGGGCACGTTTTCAGAGGAGGACGTGCGGGCGCTGGTGGGCGTGTTCCGCGAGCTGGGGGCGGGCCCCGACAGGCCCCTCTACTTCGTCGTGGACCTGCGCGACAGCGGCCCCGAGGGGCTGGCGGTCGCGCCGCGCAAGTACCTGGCCGAGCACATGCGCCCCAACTGGTTCCACGCGGTCGTCTTCTTCGGCGCCAGGCGCACGCACCGCGCGGTGCTGCAGGCGCTCGTGGTGGCGCTCCAGTTCGTCGACGACACGAAGTTGGAGGCGGAGTTCGTGGACACGGAGGCCCAGGCCCGCGCGTGGCTCGCGGCCCACCGGCGCCGTCAGGAAGCCGCTGGCGCGCTGAAGGGGCACGGCTGAGCGGCGGGGGCGCCGGACGTCAGTGGACGGCCCAGCGCTCGGCGATCTCCTCGCACGCGAGCACCACGTCGCCCAGCCGGCGGATGTGCGCGCGCGGCGCGACGAACAGCGAGCCCGCGAACACGTCCACCACGGCCATCAGCCGGTGGTCCGCCGGGCCCAGCCGGCACAGGTGCTGCTCCGCGAAGCGCTGGAGCAGCGTGCCGATGTACTGCCCGCTCCGCTCGTCCAGCGGGTGCGTCTTGGAGAAGTAGAGCTTCATCAGCCCCACGCGCGGGTTGCCCTGCTTGTCCAGCCGCTGCACCACCACCTCCGGGCGCACGCTGATGGTGACGCCGGCCATCTCCAGCACGGGCGGCTCCGCGCCCACCGCGCTGATGATGGCGTCGTCCAGGTCCAGCCACGGCACCAGGTCCGCGAAGCGCTCCAGCGCCTCCGAGCACAGCTGCATGCGCTGCGCCTCGAACTCCGTCTGCGGCACCGCGCAGGCGAAGCGGCGCTGCGCCTCCCGGAGCACGCTCAGGTCCAGCCCCCGGCAGAGGAAGTCCGTGATGGCCTGCGACGCCTCCGGATAGCGCAGGTACTGGGCCTCCGGCGGGTGCTTCTGGTCGTGGATGATGCGCTTGCGGCGGGCGGGCGTGGCCACCAGGTATTCGCCCAGCTTGTTCACCGAGACGCGCGGCAGTTCACGGGTTTCCGTCATGGTGTTCCCCCTCTGGAAGGCTGTCGGAATGGGTACACAGTACAGAGGGGGTCTGACATCCAATGGACAGGGATTCCTTGTACGAAAGGGCAGGGTCGCGTCCTGGCACTTCCCTGGGGTGGAGGGGTTGGGCGTAGGGTCTCCCCAGCAGCCGGGGGGAGGACCTCATGGAACGACAGATTCGCGAGTGGACGTGTGGCGCGCACCGGATCCGCATGACGGCGCCGGACGTGTTGCACACGAAGTACACGGGCATCGTGGGGTTGCAGGACGCGAAGTGGGCGCTGCGCGTCTACGAGGAGATGGCGGCGCAGGGGCCGTTCTACCTGGTGGCGGAGGTGCCGGGGTCGGAGCTGCCCGCCGAGTCTCGCAAGTTCCTGGCCAACAACGTGCGCGCGGAGTGGATGCGCTCGGTGGTGTACGTGGGGTCCGACCTGTCACAGCGCGTGGTGGGCAAGGCCATGTCCGTGGCCATGCTGCTCACCGGCCACGCGGCCAGCTTCGACACGGTCTTCGTGGACACGATGGCGCAGGCCGAGGCGTGGGTGGACGCGCACCGCCTGGATCACGCGCCGCGCCGCGTGGGCTGAGCGCCGTCTGGGGTTGACGAAGGGCCAGGCCAGGGCGGGTGCCCGGGTCCTGGCCCTCCGTGTTCGGGGCGCTCGCCGCGAGAGCCTGCCCGACGGTCGGACCGGCTCGCTCAGGGCATGCGGTCCGGGTGGCCGTAGCGGTACACGTCGGACACCGGGTTGGTGCCGGCGTCGCTGCGGGGGCCGTCGCCGTCCGGCATGTCGTCGAGCGAGGCCCCCGGCGCGCGCTCGCGCGGGTCGTACAGGTGCAGGCCGCTGGCGTCGCGGCGGCGCGGGTCGCCGTCGTCCGTGTCGTCCTCGGCGCGGAGGTGGATGCCCTTCTCGTCGGCCTCGGTCAGCTCGCCGTGGGGCTTGCGCTCTTCGTCCTCCTCCTCGGAGCGGGGGCGCCGGGGCTCCTGCTCCTCGCGAGGCGTGGCGGGCGCGGAGCCCTGGCCTTCGCGCTGGGGCTCGCCGCCCTGTCGCGGGTCCGTCGGACGGCCGTAGAAATCCTCGGCGGGCTGCATGGGGACGGGGTGCTTGTCGTGGGTGGCCATGAAGGATTCCCTCCGTCGGAAGAGGTTCTTCATCGCCCCCGGTGTTCGGCAACCTGCTCCGGAGGCACCCGCAAGGGGCTGGAGGGCAGGCAGCCAGGCATCAGGGCCCTCCCGTGCGCGGCGTCAGGGCGACATGCGGGGGATTCCCCCGGCGAGCGCGGGTGCCGCGTCATCGCCGAGCGTGCGCGCGCGGTCGTCGCCGGGCTGGGGCGCCCCATGTCTGGGCTTGCGGTGGCCGGAGTCGCCCTCCTCCCCTTCACGCGAGCTTCGCCAGGCACTGCAATGCCTTGCGGCACGCCCCAGGCCCGGGAAGGACAGACATGGACCCCTGGCGGCACCCCGTTGGTCCCGGGGGCCTCGGGGGGCGCGGGGCCCAGGGGGCCGGGCCTGGCGGGGGCTCACACCGGCTGGTGGCCGTCGTCGTCATCGTCGAAGTCTTCTCCCGGCACCTCTTCATCCGGTCCGGCCAGCTCGTCCAGGTCCTCCACGGGCAGGAGGTCGTCGCTCAGGTCCGGCGTCACCTCGTCGCCGGGGATGAACGGGGGTGGTCCCTCCGCGCCTGCGGACTCGGACGTCATCGCGGCCTCCTCGGCGGTCAGCTCCTCCGGGTGCAGCCCGCCCTCCAGCAGCTCCGCCTGGTTGCGCCGGCCGGTGGCCTCCCTCGCGGCCTCCGCCACCTCCTCCGCCAGGGCCTGTCGCCCGTACGCGGGCGCGTGCTCCCGCAGCCACTCCCGCAGCGCCGAGGCCAGCTCCGCCGCCGTGCCGAAGCGGTCCGCCGGGGCCTGGCGCAGCGCCCGGACCACCACCGCGCGCAGGCCCTCCGGCACGTCGCTCGCCAGCTGCTCCACCTCCTCCGGCCCCACCCGCGCCATGCGGGCCGCCACCTCCGTCAGCGGCATCCACGTGGGCCCCTGCGCCTGCACCAGCGGCGGGTCCGGCGGGGGCGGGAGCGCCACGTCGTCTCCCTGCGCCAGCGGATGCGTCCCCGTCAGCACCTCCAGCAGCACCAGCCCCAGCGAGAAGAGGTCGCTGCGCGCGTCCACGGGCTCGCGCCGCAGCGCCTCCGGCGAGGCGTACGCCACGTCCCCCTTCACCAGCGGGCGGCTGGTGATCTCCCGCCCCGGCAGCGTGGAGTACGCGGCGGTGAAGTTCGTGAGCTTCACCTCGCCGTGCACCCCCAGGCGCAGGTTTCGGGGGCTCACGTCCCGGTGCACGATGCCCAGCGGCCGGTTCCACTCGTCCCGCAGCGTGTGCGCGTGGTGCAGCGCCTCCGCCACCTCGGAGACCACCCACGCCCCGAAGGCCGGGGACATGGGCTTGCGCCGCATGGCCACCAGGTTCAGCACCGTGTCCAGCGACCGGCCCTCCACGTACTCCATCACCACGTGCGGGACGCCCCGGTAGGCCTTCAGGTGGTAGACCTTCGCGATGCCCGGGTGGTTGAGCCGGTACGTCAGCTCCACCTCCTCCACCAGCCGCCGCCGCTCCACGAAGCCAGACGGGTTGCGCAGCCGCTTGATGACCACCGGGCCGCCCAGCCCGCCCCGGTAGCGCCTGCGCGCCAGCATCAGCAGCTCCCCCGTGGAGCGCACCTCCAGCTTGCGCACGAACTCGAAGGCCGTGCCTCCCACCGTGAACAGCACGCGCGGCCGGCGGGGCATGCCGGGGAGCTCCTCCGTCGTCGTATCGGGCGTCTTCATGTCCAGCTTTCCTACCTCCAGGGTCGAGCGGTCATCGCTCCACCCCGCAGGTAGCACAAACCCTGTCGTGGGGAAAACCTCAAGGGTCGTGTTGATAGAGATGGACCCAGTGGGTTCATTCGCCCCGGCGCAATCCCAGACGCCGGAGCCACCGCTCCCACCGCCGCCGCCACGCCCGCCGCCGGGCCACCCACCAGGGCAGGGGCGGGGGCAGGGGCGCGGCCAGCCCCAGCGACGGTCCGGGCGGCGTGGACGCGCTGGAGTGGGGCGCCGCGCCGGGGATGCGCCGCTCCCTGGCGCGGGCCCAGCGGCGCAGCTCGCGGGCCTCCTCGTCGCCGTCGAAGTACGTGTCGGACTCCTCCGTGACGGCGTCGTGGAGCGGCGGCGCGGCGAACAGCGGCGTGTCCCAGCTGTCCGGGGCGCGCTCCAGCGCGGTGCTCAGGTCTGCATAGAGGTCCGCGCCCATCTGGTAGCGCTGGCTGGCGTCCTGGCGCAGCAGCCGGTCGCAGATGTCATTGAGGGCGCGGGGTACGCGCGGGTTGAGCGCCCTCGCGGAGCGCCCCTTGATGGCCTGGATGCCGTCCAGCAGCGCCGCGGCCGGCAGGTCCGGGGGATAGGGGAAGTCCCCCGTGAGCACCTGGAAGAGCGTGAGCCCCAGCGAGTAGAGGTCGTCGGTGGGCTGGTACTCGTAGCGGGACATGCCCTTGGGGTTGTTCAGCCAGTAGCGCAGGAGCTCCGGGCTGCGGTAGCTGGGCGTGCCCGGCGGCGGCCGCCCGTCCGTGATGGCCGGCGCGCAGGCGTGGTCGCTGGAGCCGAAGTCCACCAGCACCGGCCGCGCGTCCGACGCGCGCACGATGATGTTGCTGCCCTTGATGTCGCGGTGGCGCACGCCCGCGCGGTGGATGAAGTCCAGGGTCAGCGCCAGCTCCGCGAACAGCCGCGCCACCTGCCGCGCCGTCGGCCGCGCCTCCATCGCCCAGTCCGACAGCGTGGGACCCTCCACGTAGTCCATGACCAGGAAGAGGTAGCCGGTGCGCGGGTGCGGCCAGCGGTGATAGCCGCGCAGCGCCACCACGTTGGGGTGGGTCATGCGGTGCAGCACGCTCACCTCCTTGAGCGTGCGCGCGTCCACCTGCGAGCCGTCCTCGGCGTCCTGCGGCCCCTGGAGCGCGAACTTCAGCGCCACGTGGGAGCCCCCGGTCTCCGCCAGGAACACGGTGCCGTAGCCCCCCGTGGCTAGGCGCCGCAGGAGCCGGAAGCTGCCCACCACCTCCTGCGGCTGAAGGAGCAGCGGATGTCCTCCTTCCAGGCTCATGGCGCCGCCCCTCCCGGGCCTTGGGGCGGCTCGAAGCGGGGCTCGAAGTGGACTGGATGTGGAGCGTTCAATCGTAGAGATGAAATGTGGTTGGGAGGGTGCATACGGAAAAGGACGTATTGAACCTGGCAGGTCAATAGCATGGCGGCTGCCCCTTGGGGTAGTGTTGGTGCCGTGTCAGGTAGGCCGCCGGAGACCTGACTTCATGGGAGACACGTCCGGCCAGGAGCGGTGAGCGGCAATGAACGAGGAGCTGGCCATCATGGTGGGCACCGCGGCGCGGGCGGCCCGCGAGCGGCAGGGCCTGACCCAGGGCGACGTCGCCAGCCAGGTGGGCATCGCCATGGAGGTCTACAGCCGCATGGAGCGCGGACGGGTGCTGCCCAGCTCCACCACCCTGCGCAGGCTGTGCATGGTGTTGCGCATCCGCGCGGACACGCTCCTGGGATTGGACGGGCCCTCGCCGCCGGAGGAGGCGCGCACGCTGGCCCTGGCGGACCGCGAGGAGGATCCGCCCGCCCTGCGCCGGCTGGTGCGCGCGCTGCGGCCCCTGGATGAAGAGGCCTTGAAGGCCATAGGCCTCATCATCCAGGGCGCGCTCACGCTGCGCGACCGCTGAGGCCCGGGCGGCGGTCCCAGGCTTGACGCCCCGAAAACTTGCGCGCCGGGGGAGAGGTGCAAGGTTTTGGGGGTGCCCCGCTCGGTGAATGGAAAACTGAACACGGTGTTTGGCGCCGCCGCTCGCGATGCGCGGCTGCGGTTGGGACTCACGCAGGCGGACGTGGCGGACCGCGTGGGCATCGCCATGGAGGTCTACAGCCGCATGGAGCGCGGCAAGATGCTGCCCCGGGCGCGCAACCTGCGGCGGCTGTGCGACGTGCTGGCCGTGTCCGCGGACACGCTCCTGGGCGTCAAGCCCGGCTCCGCGCCCGTGTCCCCCCGGGCCACGCCGGGCCAGGAGGACGCGCCGGAGCTGCGCCGGCTGGTGCGCGCGCTGCGCGAGCTGGAGCCCGGCCAGCTCAAGGCCGTGGCGCGCGTGGTGCGCACGGTGGTGTCCGTCATGCCCCCGAAGCCCGCTGCCGGGGCCTCGCCCACCCCTTCGCCGGGCGTCCGGAAGAAGCCTGCCGCGCCCGTCCGGAAGCGCCGCGCGGGTTAGCGCGGCGTCATGGGCAGACGGCCCCTCCCGGACCGCGACCGGGGGGCTTGCCTGCCTTTCGGACCCGGGGGCCATGCCTCCGGGCGGGCCCCGCTCCCCAATGGCAGACAGGTGGTGGGCCGCACGGGGGCACGTCATGCTTCCTCCCCCCCGACGCCCGCGGGCGGGCCGCGGCGCCTCCAGGCGCTGCGTTCGCTGGGGCTGCTGGACACGCCCGCCCACGAGCGCTTCGGGCGCATCGTGCGCACGGCGGAGGCGCGGTCGGGGGACGTGGCGAGCCCTTCCGCGCGGGCCCTCACGGCTCCGCCAGCACCAGCAGCCCGCGCGACAGGTCCACGACGTCCCCGTACCCGTCGCCCGGCACGCGGACGCCGATGGCCCCCTGGTAGAGGCTGTCGGTGCTGCGCGGGAGCCCTCACGGCCGGGCGCGACAGTGGCCGGACGAAGGTGCAGCCTCCTTCGGAGGAGGCCGGATAGGCTGGCCGGAACGTCATGCCCCTCACGCGTCTGGACATCGCGGGATACCGCTCCGTGCGTCAGCTCCACCTGGAGCTGGGGCCGGTGACCGTGGTGGTGGGCCCCAACGGCAGCGGCAAGACGAACCTGTACCGCGCGCTGTACCTGCTCGCCGCGGCGGCGGAAGGAAGGCTCGCGCGCACGCTGGCGGAGGAGGGCGGCACCCCGAGCGTGATGTGGGCGGGCCCCCGCGACCCGAAGCGGCCGGTGCGGCTGCGCGTGACGGTGGACCTGGACGACCTCACCTACGAGCTGCAATGCGGTGTGGTCCCCGTCGCGCCCGGGCTGCCTCCCCCGACGATGTTCACCCTGGACCCAGAGGTGAAGGAGGAGCACCTCTGGGCGCACTCCGGCGGCCGGCGGCTGGTGTTGATGGAGCGCAAGGACCGCACGGCCTTCATCCGCGACGCGGACGGCAAGCGCATCACGTTCCCCACGGAGCTGTGGGGCGCGGAGTCGGTGATGGATCAGCTCGCCGAGCCCCACCGCTTCCCCAGACTGGGCGAGGTCCAGCGCGCGCTGAGCGCGTGGCGCTTCTACCATCACTTCCGCACGGACCCGGACGCGCCGCCCCGGCACCCGCAGGTGGGCGTGCGCACGCCGGTGCTCGCGTCGGACGGGCGAGACCTCGCGGCGGCGCTCCAGACCCTCCAGGAGATTGGCGACGCCCGCGCCCTGGAGCAGGGCATCGACGACGCCTTCCCCGGAGCGAGGCTGGAGGTGCGCGCGGAGGACGGCCGCTTCAGCCTCTTCCTGCACCTGCCCGGCCTGTCGAGGCCCATGGCCGCGCCGGAGCTGTCGGACGGGACGCTGCGCTACCTGTGCCTGCTGGCGGCGCTGCTCAGCCCCAGGCCGCCGCCGTTCCTCGCGCTGAACGAGCCGGAGACCAGCCTGCACCCGGACCTGCTGGAGCCCCTGGGCAGGCTCATCGTGCGCGCCTCGGAGGACAGCCAGGTCTGGGTGACGACGCACGCGGAGGGCCTCGCGCGAGTCATCGCGGACAGGACCGGCGCGTCGCCCGTGCACCTGGAGAAGGCGCAGGGCGCGACGACGGTGAGGCGCGGCGGGGACGACGAATGACCCCCGGCCTCTACCTCACGCACAAGCCCGTGGGCGCCACCAGCTTCGCCACCGTCCGCGCCTTCCAGGAGGAGGCCCAGGCGACGCGGCCCGGCCGCCGCACGGCGCTGTGCCACGGCGGCACGTTGGATCCGTTCGCGGAGGGGCTGCTGCTGATGCTGGTGGGCCCGGCCACGCACCTCTTCGAACACCTGCACGCCGCGCCCAAGGTCTACGAGGCCCGGGTGGAGTGGGGCGCGGAGACGGACACCGGAGACCTGCACGGCCGCCCCGCCCCCTCGGGTGGCGCGACCGCCCTCACGCCCGCGCGCCTCGAAGAAGCGCTGCGCCCCTTCCTCGGGTGGACGGAGCAGGTGCCCCCCGCCACCAGCGCGAAGAAGCTCGGCGGCGAGCCCGCCTACCGCAAGGCCCACCGGGGCGAGGTCGTGGACCTGCCCCCCTCGCGCGTGTACCTGCACACCGCGCGCTGGCTGTCGCACGACCTGCCCCGCGCCAGCGTCCTGGAGCTCACCTGCCGGGGCGGCTACTACGTCCGCTCCCTGGCCCGGGACCTGGGGCGGGCGCTCGGCTGCGGCGCGCACCTCTCCGCGCTGAAGCGCACGGCCATCGGCCCCTGGAAGGACCCCGGCCCCGGCGCGCGCGTCGAGCTGCACGGCCGCGACCTGCTCCCCTGGACCTCCTCGCGAGCGCTCACCGACCAGGACGTGGGCGCGCTGCGCCAGGGCCAGGCCATTTCGGCCACGCCGCTCCAGCCCCCGGACTGGCGCCTGCCCCCCGGCTACCCGGAGCCCCCGGGCCCGGTGCGCGGCTTCCATCAAGGGAAGCTGACCTTCCTGCTCACCCCCAGGGACGGAGCCCTCTGGCCCGAGACAGCGCTGCGCGGTGGCGTCTAGAACAGGCGGCCCATGGCCCCTCCCGACCTGAAGACCGTCGCGCTCACCCCGGAGCGCTGGCCCGACCTCGAGAAGCTCTTTGGACCCAACGGCGCCTGCGGCGGCTGCTGGTGCATGTTTTGGCGCATCCCGGAGGGCGAGCGCTACGACGACGTGCGAGGCCCCGAAGCCCGACGCCGCTTCCAGGCCCTCGTCGCCAGCGGAGAGGCGAAGGGCATCCTCGCCTACGCGGACGGCGAACCGGTGGGCTGGGCCACCTTCGGTCCACGCCGCTCCTTCTCGCGCCTGGACCGGGCCCCCAGCCTCACCTGTGACGACGCGGACGCCGTCACCTCCGTGCCCTGCTTCTTCATCCACCGGCGCTGGCGCAACCAGGGCGTGGCCACCGCGCTGCTCGCCGCCGTGGAGGCCGCGGTGCGTCGCGACGGCCCCGCCACCCTCGAAGGCTATCCAGTGAAGCCGCCCAGGGGCTCGGCGCGAATCAGCAACGCCATGGCCTACACGGGCACGCTCCCGTTCTTCCTCAAGCGGGGCTACGTCCACGTCGCGGACCGCCCCGCCGGCAAGCAGCGCGTGCGCAAGGCGCTCAAGCCCGCGCGCCGGAGGTGATGCCTTTCGTCACCACCCCGGGGGGCGGGGGGATGATGACTGTCATCACCGCTGGTGACTGTTGTCACCACCCCGGTCTTCGCGTCATCGCCGCGTAACTTCTTGGAATCCTTCAGGGTGTGCTGGCTCGGGGGGCTGGCACGACGCGAGCAATAGGTCCCGGCATGACCGCTTCCGCAAAGGAAGCCGCTCCACCCGGAGATCAAAAATGACCATCGCCAAGTCCACCTCCACCGCCGTCGCCCACGCCCTCAACAGCAAGCCGGCCCTCGGCAACAAGGAGCTCGCCGTCCTGCGCGGCACCGCGTCCCCGGCGAAGCAGGCGGCGGAGGTGAAGGCCACCCTCAACACCATGAAGTCGCAGATGGAGAGCCTGAAGGCGCAGCTGCATGACCTCCAGTCCCGTCACTCGCACCTCGGTGACCGCTTCTCCGAGCACGGCCACGGCTGCCGGGGCCCGCGCGACAACTGGCAGCCCAAGGACCTGGGCGCCCTGGTGGAGATGAACAAGCTGAACCAGACCTCCGGCCCCATCAGCGCCGAGAAGTTCGCGGACAGCATCGAGGCCGCCGTCGGGGACCTGGACGGCCAGGCCGCCTCCGGTGAGTACCGCGCCGTCGCGGACTGGGCCGCCAACAACCGCGAGCGCCTCACCCCGGAGGCCCGCCAAGTGATGGACATCTACAGCAAGTACGCGGCGCTCTCCCAGGCGCGCGGCGAGTCCGGCATCTCCCAGGGCGACTTCAAGAAGATGCTCGCGGAGATGCGCGACGTGGGGGACGCCAGCGCGAAGAAGGCGCTCGCCAACCTGGACAGCAAGACCCACGGCGGCGCGGTGTCGGGCCAGGACCTGGCCCGCGCCATCAAGGCCGGCACCGCGGACCACGACGGCCAGGCCGCCGGCGCGGAGCTGAAGGAGTTCGAGAAGTGGGCCGCCAGGAACGAGCGCCGCCTGTCCCCGGAGGCCAAGGAGGTCCTGGACGTCTACCGCAAGCACACCCGGGCCGCTCAGGCCCAGGGCCGCTCCGGCCTCACCGACGCGGAGACCGCCGCCATGAACAAGGAGCTGCGCCAGGTGGGCGCCGGTGACGTGAGCGCCCGCAAGGCCACGGAGGCGCTCGACAAGCAGCGCGGCCCCATCTCCGGCGAGGACCTCACCAAGGCCATCAAGGACGGCATCTCCGACACGGACGGCCACTCCTCCACCTCCGAGCTGAAGGAGTTCGAGAAGTGGGCCGCCAGGAACGAGGGCCGCCTCACGCCCGAGGCCAAGGAGGTCCTGGAGACCTACCAGCAGGCCGCGAAGAAGGCGGGCCCGGAGGGCATGACCCAGAAGGAGGCGGACGCCATGTTCAAGAAGATGGAGGGCTTCAAGACCTTCCACGACAGCTCCATGCGCGACGCGCTGGAGGGCCTGGACGCCAGGCAGGGGAAGATCTCCGGCAGCGACCTGACCGCCGCCATCGAGAAGGGCGCGGGCGACCTGGACGGCCAGGCGGCCGGCACCGAGTTCACCGACACGATGAAGTGGGCGCGGATGAACTACGACCGCCTCACGCCGGAGGCGAAGAAGGTGGTGGACACCTACGAGAAGTACGCCACCCGCGCGCAGGCCCAGGGCTCCACGGGCATCGACCAGCAGGACTTCAAGAAGATGATCAACGAGATGAAGTTCGTCAGCAACCCGCGCCCCACGCGCCCCGTGTTCTACGCGGCCTGAGGTGAGGTGGGGGGAGTTGGGGGGCGAGGTGCCCCGGACCTTCGGGGGAGGGTCCGGGGCACCTCTTTTTTCTACAGGCGCGTCAGTGCTTCTTCGCCTTGGCGATGGTGGCGTGCGCCTCCTTCACCACGTTCTCCACGGTGAAGCCGAACTTCTGCTGGAGCGCCTTGATGGGGGCGGAGGCGCCGAAGCTGCGCATGCCGATGACGCTGCCCGTGTGGCCCACCCACCGCTCCCAGCCGAACGCCGCGCCCTTCTCCACCGCGACGCGCGCCCTCACGCTCGGGGGCAGCACGCGGTCCTGGTACTCCTGGGGCTGCTGCTCGAACAGCTCCCACGAAGGCATGCTCACCACGCGCGCCTTCACGCCCTCGGCCTGGAGCTTCTCCGCGGCCTCCACCACCAGCGCCACCTCCGTGCCCGTGCCGATGAGGATGACGTCCGGCGCGCCGCCCTCCGCCTCCAGCAGCGTGTACGCGCCCTGGGCCACGCCGGACGCGGGCGCGAACTTCGTGCGGTCCAGCGTGGGCACCGGCTGACGCGACAGCACGAGCACCACCGGGTGGTGCTGCTGCTTCGCGATGTAGCGCCACGCCTCCGTCACCTCGTTGGCGTCGCCGGGGCGCAGCACGATGTTGCCCGGCACCGCGCGCAGGGACATCAGCTGCTCCACCGGCTGGTGCGTGGGGCCGTCCTCGCCCAGGCCAATGGAGTCGTGCGTGAAGATGTGGATGGACGGAATCTCCATCAGGGCCGACAGGCGCATGGCCGGGCGCTCGTAGTCACTGAAGATGAGGAACGTGGCGCCGTAGCCGCGCACGTGGCTCAGGTTGAGGCCGTTGACGATGGAGCCCATCACGTGCTCGCGCACGCCGAAGTGGATGTTGCGCCCCGCGTACTCGCCCGGCTTGATGGACGTGGACGCGGAGATGTACGTCTTCGTGGACGGGTTCAGGTCCGCGGAGCCGCCCACCAGCCACGGGTAGTGCTTCGCCAGCGCGTTGAGCACCTTGCCGCCGGACTCGCGCGTGGCCATGCCCTTCGCGTCCGCGGGGAACACCGGCAGCTCCTGGTCCCAGCCCTCGGGCAGCTCGCGCTTGAGCAGCGCGTCCAGCTCGCGCGCCAGCTCCGGGTGCTGCTGGCGGTAGTCCGCCAGGGACTTCTCCCACGCGGCGTGCAGCGCCTTGCCGCGAGCCCCCAGGCGCTCCTGGAAGCGCTCGCGCACGCCGTCCGGGACCAGGAACTGCGCGTCCTCGGGCCAGCCGTAGGCCCTCTTGGTGGCCTTGATCTCCTCCGCGCCCAGCGGCTCGCCGTGGGCGCTGGCGGAGCCCTGCTTCTTGGGCGAGCCGTAGCCGATGAACGAGTTGACGATGATGAGCGTGGGCTTGCCGCGCTCCTCCTTGAAGGACCGGTAGGCCTTGGACAGCGCGTCCAGGTCGTTGGCGTCGGTGACCTTGAGCACGCGCCAGCCGTAGCCCTCGAAGCGGCGGCCCACGTCCTCGGTGAAGGCCAGGTCGGTGCTGCCGTCGATGGAGATGTGGTTGCTGTCGTAGATCCAGCACAGGTTGGGCAACTGGAGGTGGCCCGCGAGCGACGCGGCCTCGGACGCCACGCCCTCCATCATGTCGCCGTCGCCGCAGAGGGCGTAGACGTCATGGGTGAACAGGTCGAAGCCGGGCTTGTTGAAGTGGCTGCCCAGCCACTTGCTGGCGATGGCCATGCCCACGCTGGTGGAGACGCCCGCCCCCAGGGGGCCGGTGGTGGTCTCCACGCCGGTGGTCCAGTGGTACTCCGGGTGGCCCGGCGTGGCGGAGTCCAACTGGCGGAAGCTGCGGATGTCGTCCAGGGACACGGCCGGCACGTCGGTGACCCGGGCGTCCTTCACGCGCTTCACGCCGGCCAGGTGCAGCAGGCTGTAGAGCAGCATGGACGCGTGGCCATTGGACAGGATGAAGCGGTCGCGGTCCGGCCAGTTGGGCGTGGCCGGGTCGTATCTCAGCTCCTGCTGCCACAGCTGGTAGGCCACGGGCGCCAGCGCCATGGGCGCGCCCGGGTGGCCGGAATGGGCCTTCTCCACCGCGTCCATGGACAGCGTGCGGATGGTGTTGATTGCCTGGGTATCGATTTTCTCGGTCGTCATGCGGCCTCCCGCGCAGGACTGCGTCGCGGGCGCACCATGCCGTAACTGGGGCCGCCGCGCCGCACGAAACACGCCCCTCCGTCGGCGGGCGCACCGACGGGCGGACAGGGGGCCTCACGCAATCCATTTGCGGGAATTACCGCCGCGCCGTCGCGCCCCGGGGCGTCCTTCCGCGGGTGAGGTGGTTCACCGCCTCACCCAGCCCCTCCACGGTGAGGGCGAACATGGGGAACACGTTGGCGATGACCGCGATGCTCCCCGAGCGCCACGACCCGCGAGGCTCCGGGTTGAGCCACACGTTGCGCTCGAAGTGCTGCGCCAGCTGCATCAGCCACGTCAGGCCCTCCAGGCCCTCCTGCCGGTACTGGCCGTTCGCGTCCGTGCGGATGCCCAGCTCATACGGGGCCATGGACGCGTCGCCCACCATCACCAGCTTGTGATGCCTCCCCACCTGCGCGGTGAGCTCCGGCACGGTGATGCCGCCCGTCAGCTGCGGCGTGGCGTACAGCTTCCCGTAGACGCAGTTGTGGAAGTAGTAGGTGCGCAGCTCCTTGAAGTGCGTGGCCTGGCTGGCGACGCTGAACAGCCGGCTCACCAGGTGCGCGTACGGGTCCATGGACCCGCCCACGTCCATGCACAGCACCACGCGCGTGTTGGGCCGGCGCGGCGGGCGCGTCACCACCTCCAGCTCGCCCGCGTTCCTCGCGGTGGCGGCGATGCTCTCGTCCACGTCCAGCTCCTCCGCCGCGCCCTCGCGCGCGAAGGCCCGCAGCTTGCGCAGCGCCACCGCCAGCTGCCGCGTGTCCAGCACCAGGTCGTCGCGGTAGCCCGCGTACTTGCGCGCCCCCGCCTGCCACAGCGCCTGGCCCTGCCGGCCGCCCGCGCCGCCAACGCGCACGCCCTGCCGGGCCAGGCCGCTGTTGCCAAAGGCAGACGCGCCGCCCGTGCCCACCCAGCGCGTGCCGCCGTCGTGGCGCTCGGTCTGCTCCTTCAGCCGCTGCTCCAGCTGCCGCCGCAGCTCCTCCGGGTCGCACTGCTCCAGGAGCGCCAGCTCCTCCGGGCTCAGGTCGGTGCGCTCCTTCGCCTCCTCCAGCCAGGACAGGAGCTCCTCGGTGAGCTTCAGCGCGTCGGACGCCACGCCCTGGAAGTGCGCGAGGAACGCCTGGTCAAAGGCATCCAGCTGCGCCTCCGAGTGCACCAGGAGCGCGCGCGCCACGTGGTAGAACCCATCCAGGCTGCTGTCGTGCAGCCCGGCCTTCAGCGCCCCGGCCAGGGCGAGCGCCTCCTGCGCGCCCACCTTCACCCCGCGCCTTCGCAGCTCATAGAAGAACGGCAGGAACATGGCGTGCTCTCCGTGGGCGCCTCAGGCGCGCGTCCGCCGGCCGCGTCCGAAGGCTTCCGCCACCGCCACCAGGTCCTGCTCCTTCTTGAGCAGCGCGCCCAGGAACGGCAGCTGCTCCTCCAGCTTCAGCTCCATCACGCCGTTGGCCTTGAGCACCGAGATCCAGTCGATGAGCTCGCTGGTGGAGGGCCGCTTGCGAAGCCGCGTCATCGCGCGCAGCTCGTAGAAGACCTTCAGCGCCTGGTCCGCCAGCGAGGCGTCCAGCCCCGGGTGGTGCACGTCCACGATGCGCTGCATGAGGTCGCGGTCCGGGAAGTCGATGAAGTGGAACACGCACCGGCGCAGGAACGCGTCAGGCAATTCCTTCTCATTGTTGCTGGTGATGAGCACCACGGGGCGGTGCTTCGCCGCCACCTCGTCGTTCGTCTCGGAGATGCGGAAGCGCATCCGGTCCAGCTCGTGGAGCAGGTCGTTGGGGAACTCCAGGTCCGCCTTGTCCACCTCGTCGATGAGCAGCACCACCCGCTCCGGCGAAGCGAACGCCTCGCCCAGCGGCCCCAGGCGGATGTATCTCCGGATGTCTCGCACGTCCCCGTCCCCGAAGCGCGAGTCATACAGCCGCTGCACGGTGTCGTAGACATACAAACCATCCTGCGCGCGCGTGGTGCTCTTCACGTGCCAGGTGAGCAGCTTCAATCCCAGTCCCTGGGCAATCGCTTCCGCCAGGAGCGTCTTGCCGGTGCCGGGCTCGCCCTTGACCAGCAGGGGCCGCTGGAGGGTCAGGGCGCAGTTGACGGCGGCCTGCAGGCCCTCGCTCGTGAGGTAGGAGTCAGTGCCGCGAAAGCGAATGGGAGGGGGAGCCGGGCTCATGATGGGTTCCTTTAACATCCCGGGGAATGTTTCCATCCCTCGACAGGCGGATGGGTGTATATCCTGCCCCACATGGCCCCACTTTCCCTTGAGACCGAACTGCGCGACATGGTTCGTCGCGAGTTGCAACTGCAACTGGCTCCCGTTCAGAAGGCCGTCGCCCGGATGGCCCATGGGTTGGATGCATTGGACGACCTGCGGGAGATGATTGAGCGGCTGGCGCCGCTCTCCAGCCGTCTGGGGGCCGTGGCGGGCGTGCGCACGCCTACGCTGGCGCCGGAGCCGGTCCGCCGCCGTCCGGGCCGCCCGCCGAAGGCCGCCCCCGCCGCGAAGGGACCGGCCGCGAGGGCCGCCTCCGCCGCGAAGGCGTCGTCTGCGAAGGCCGTCCCCGCCGCGAAGGCGTCCACCGCGAAGGCGTCCACCGCGAAGTCCCCAGGCCGTCCGGCCTCGCGCGCCGCCGAGCAGGGCCAGGCCTGCGCCGTCATCGGTTGCAAGCGCCAGAGCCGCTCCAAGGGCTACTGCTCGGCGCACTACCAGAAGCTGCGCCTGCTCATCCGCACGGGTCGCCGCCCGGAGACGTGGGTGGATGGCGCGAAGCCGCAGTCGGTCCAGGACGTCACGCTCCCGCGCGGTCGCGCGGGCAGCCAGGCGCTGAAGGAGGCCGCGAAGCCGGCCGCGCCCGCGGCGCCGCCCAAGCCCAAGGCGTGGGTGCGCAAGAAGGGCTCCAACAACATGACGTCGCTGTCCTCCTGACCGGGGGACGTCGCCGCGTGACGGGGCGCCCCGGGCGGCCCGCCATGCGCCCGACACGCGCTGCTTCCTTCGATTGACATGCGGGCCGTGGCGGTGTGAATCCCGGCCCCATGAGCGAGCAATATCCAGTCACCGTCGCGGTCCGCCGTCCCGACGGTTCGGTGGAGCAGGTCCGGGTGGGAACGGCGTACAGGAACGACGACGGCTTCACGCTGCAACTGGGTGAGCTGTCCATGAGCGCCACGCCCGTCGCGGCGCCGTCCCCGGCGTATCGCCGCCCCGCGTCCCCGGGCGCGCCGGCCGGCGGTGGTGGCGACGGCATGCTCCTGCCCAACTACGGCCGCAGCAAGGGCGCCCCCGTCTACGGCGCCAGCCTCCAGGACCTGGAGTTCTACGCCAACGGCGCGCGCCGCTCCCTGGCGGACCCCAGCAAGTCGCGCTGGCACGACAAGGAGCGCCAGCTCCTGGCCGCCATCGAGGCGGAGATCGCCCGGCAGCGCGGCGAGGGCGGCGGTGGCGAGCCCCCCGCGCGCGGCGGAGGCCGGGGCGGCGGTGGCTACGGCTACGGCAATCCGCCGGACGACGGCGACATCCCGCCCCCCGGCGACGACGACAACATCCCCTTCTGAGCGGAGCCGCGGACCCCGCGACCCTGAAAATCGGTCGCGGGCGATCCACCCGGCGTCGTCCCGCTCAAGAGAAGGGGAGCCCGGCGCGGCTTTGCGGGAAATCCGATTTTCGGCGCCCTGCGTAGTGGGGGCCGAGCCCGGTGCGACCTGCTGGAAATGGGGGGAGGCGCCGCGGGCTTGCTGTTCCGTCCACCGCCCGCCCGGTCGGGGGCGGCGGACCCTTGCCGGCGCGGGTCGTCGACAGGATTGCTCAATGCCAGACACCATGTGTGTCTTTGGTGTTACCAGGAGTGAATTGACACATCGCGTGTATTTCAATTCACGTCGGTGGCTTCATCTTTGAAGCATTTCGCATCCCGCTGATTTTCCAGGTATCCAAGACGATTCTGTCCTCACCTGTACTTCACGGATGACGTGTCCAGGAACTGGAACTCCGTCTTTCCAAAGACTTAGGAAGTGGCCTGGAACATGCTCTGTCCTCGTCTGCCGGGGAATCCATCCCGTCCGGCAAGGCTGTGAAATCGCGAGGCCATGGAAATGACCGAACGGGTGTGCGTGGTGGGAGCAGGTTCGTTCGTCCCCGCGAGGACCATCTCCAACGAGCGGATCGCGAAGGCGATCCCCGGTTGGTCGGCGGCCCGCATCGAAGAGAAGATTGGCATCAAGGAGCGCCGGTTCCTCTGGGACTTCGACGACGAGACGGGCCGCGCCATCCCCCCGCCGGACGACGTGCTGGGGCGCCTCTATCCCGCGACGAACACGGACATGTGCGAGGTGTCGCTGCGCCAGGCCCTCTCGCGCGGCGGCGTGGATCCGAAGGAGCTGGACGCGCTCTTCGTGGTGACGTGCACGCCGGACGCGCCGCACTTCAACCACGACGCCATGGCGCTGCACGAGCGGCTGGGCCTGCGCGAGGACGCCTTCGCGCTGGTGGTGGACGACGGCTGCGGCGGCACGCCCTACGTGCTGGACCTGGTGCGCAAGATGATGGACGGCGGCCGCTTCCGCACGGTGGCGGTGGTGGCCTCGGCGTTCACGTCCCCGCTGCTCAACCGGGAGGTCTACACGGACGAGCTGCCGCCCACGCCGGGCCGCCCCAAGGCCCTCAACGCCTACCTGTCCATGTATGTCTTCGGGGACGGGGCGGGCGCGGTGGTGCTGCGCAGGCAGGAGGGGCCGGAGGACGGCCCGGGCATCCTCTCCTCGTTCTCCGGCAACGCGTACGCGGAGCTGGTGGCGCGCCGGGGCGGCGGCATGCTGAAGCTGCCCTACCAGCCAGGTCGCACGCGCCCGGCCGACCTGGCCTTCGTGGTGGATGGCTTCAAGGTCGCGCGCAGCTACCCGGAGTACATGCAGAAGTGCCTGGACGCGGTGCTCACGCCCGCGCTGCGCGCGCAGGTGAAGCGCTACTACTTCCACCAGCCCAACAAGCGGGTGATGGACGCGTTCGTGAGCCGCGCGGGCCTGCCGCAGGAGTCCGTGGCCTGCAACGTGGACCGGATTGGCAATACGTCCGCGGCCGGGATGTTGATTCTCCTGGCGGACGACCTGGAGCAGGGTCGTGTTTCACTCGGCAGTGGTGAGCTGGTGGTGGTGGCGGCTGTCGGTGCCAACGTTCATTATGGGGCCCAGCTCGTGCGCCTGTAGCGCGCACGGGTGTTCATCTCCTCCCCCCCGGAGATTCCCCCCTCTATGAGCGAGCAGCGCAAGGAAGTCACGACCCTGGAGCCGGCCATCGCCCAGGACCTCGAGAAGCGTCTGGCCCTGACGACGCCCGACGACACGGCCCGAGGCATGTTCTTCAACGGCGCCCTGAACGCGGTGCGCATCCTGGGCGGCGACGCCGCGGTGGAGAAGTGCCTGGCGGCGGTGTCTGAGAAGAAGTTCGTGGACTTCTTCAACTACCCGGTGTCGGGCTTCCTGAAGCTGTCCTTCACGGGAGCGCAGCTGATGGGGCCGCAGCTGGGCGGCTTCGACGCGATGTTGCGCAAGATGGGCACGCAGGCCACCACGGACTTCCTGTCCTCGGCGGCGGGCAAGACGCTGCTGCTGCTCGCGGGGGACAGCCCCAAGCGCCTGGTGTCGAACCTGCCCACGGGCTACCGCGCGGCGGTGAGCTACGGCGAGCGCAGCGTGGACTGGAGCGGCGACCGCGCGGGCCGGCTGGTGATGAAGCGGGACTTCATGCCGCCCGCGTACCACGAGGGCGTGCTCCAGGCGGTCATCGAGGCGCTGGGCGCCCGGGGCGTCCAGGTGAAGGGCCGGCAGACGGGCCCGGTGGACACGGAGTACGCCCTGTCCTGGCAGTGACCGGAGCGCGGTCCCCGAGGTCCTTGAAAGGGGATGGGTTTGTGAACATGGCTCACGGACAGGCGGGGGGCTCGGTGCGGCTGCGGTCCGGCGCGGAGTGGGTGTATGCCTTTCGCTCGCAGGAGGACGCCGCGACGCCACCGGATGAAGCGGTGTGCGCGGCGGCGCCCTTCGCGCCCACCGTGAAGCTGGGCGCGGGCCTCTACGTGCCCGCGGGCGACGGCGGCTACGAAAGGGTGGGCTCGGCCACGGCCTGCTTCCGGCTGACGGACCGGGCCTTCACCCCGGGCACGCAGGTGCCGTTCCACGCGCGCTTCCTCCTGCCGGCGGGGGCCTTCACCGCGCAGGGCGAGTGCGTGCTCGTGAGCAACGACCAGCCCCAGGCGGGCGTGGTGCTCGCGGGAGGCGCGCTCAAGCTGGTGGAGGTCCCGCCGGGCTTCGTGGGCGGCGTGATGACGAACCTGAGCGTGTTCAACCCGCTCAAGCTGCCCGGCTTCGCCACGGGCTCGCACTACACGCTCTACACCTTCCGGAAGGAAGGCGCGGGAGCCGCCACGCCCTGAAGCGTGGACCTGGGTGCCGGCCCCTCTCCCGGCACCCCAGGGTGAACAGGGATGTCGGGGTTGCCTGGGAGAATGAGTCCCTGGCCCATCCGATGTCAGCACGAGGGGGACGCATGGAAGGCAGGTGGAATCCGCTCTACGAGTCGCTCGGCCACCGGCCGCCCGCGACAGGCAGGGCCGCGCCGGCGGAGGCGCCGCCGCCGGAGGACACGGACCTGCCCCTCCTCGGTCCCGAGGAGCTGGAGGCGCTCAAGTCCGCCTTCCTCCGCGAGCCGGAGGACGTGCTGCGCTGGACGGAGAGCAGCCTGGGCGCGAGGGTCACGGTGGGCGCGTTCGTGGAGGCGCTGCGCGAGCTCGAGCTGCTCTTCACGGACCCCGGCCAGCTCCAGGAGCAGCTGGACGCGACGGAGCGCCACGCCCGGCAGGGGATGGGAGGGTTGCCCGCGGACTTCACCTTCCCGCTCATGACGGAGGAGATCCCCATCGACCCCACGCGCACGCGCTTCGAGCCCCAGGCGGATCTGCGCGGCTGGCTGTTGTTCAGCGGCCCGGTGTGGCTGGAGCAGGGCGCGGCGCCGCGGCAGGCCCCGTTCCGCTGGCACTTCGGCGCGAAGAGCCGCTTCGTCTATCCGCTGCGAGCGCCGGAGCCGGGCCAGCCGGTGGAGGTGGCGCTCTTCGGTGACTTCGGCACGGGCGAATATGTCTCCCGGTACATCGCCCGGCAGCTGGTGATGCGCGGCGAGCGCCTGGACTGCGCGGTGCACCTGGGCGGCGTCTTCTACTCGGGCCGCCAGGGCGAGTTCGACGCGCACGTGGCGGAGCCGCTGGAGCCGCTGCTCGGGACGACGGCGCTGCTGACGCTGAACGCGCCGCCGGAGATGCGCTCGGGCGCGGGGGCCTACTTCCGCTACCTGGACGAGCGGCGGGGCGCGGGCCCCCGTCACCCGCAGGAGGGCAGCTACTTCTGCCTCGCCGCGGAGCGCTTCCAGCTCATCGGCCTGGACACCGCCTGGTTCGAAGCGGGCCGCCACCGCGAGCCCGCCCTGTTGCAGTGGCTGGAGCAGCGCCTGTCGGAGGGGCGCCGGCGGGGCGCGATGAACATCCTGCTGAGCCACGCGGCGCCCTACGAGCCGGCCGCGAAGCGGCTCGCCCCGCTGGTGACGGAGGACCTTCGCGCGCTCGTCGTGGAGCGCGAGTGGGTGGACCTCTGGTGCTGGGGAGGGGCCCAGGCCGGGGCGCTCTACGACCGGGCACCGGGCCTGCCCTTCCTCGGCGCGAGCCTGGGCCATGGAGGCTTCCCCTCCGAGCGGAGGGATGCCCCGGAGGACCCGGTGGCGCCGGTGCGCTTCTTCGAAGCCCGGCCGCGCTTCCCGGAGTGGACGGGCGTGCGGCAGGACCGGGGCAACCACGGTCACGCGACGCTGTGGCTGCACGCGGACGGCACGGCGTCGCTGCGCTACACGGACTGGATGGGACAGGTGCGCTGCGAGGCGACCCTGTCACGCCAGGGCGCCCGAGGGCCGGTGACGCTGAAGACGCTCGACGTGAGGGAGTGAGTCACGGCCCCTGGAGGCCGCGCTCCTTCATGTACTTGCGAAGGCCCGCGGCGCCCTGCGCGCGCACCTTGTTGTGGAGCAGCGGTGTCCACCCGAGCGCCCATCCCACCGGCCCCAGCGCCTGCCGCGACCAGGTCCAGAAGGGGAACCGGTCGGTGTGGCGGATGATCTTCCCGTCGGCGAACTCGAAGGACGCGTCGATGCGGTTGAGCACCTTCCGGCCGGTCTGGCTGAACGTGTAGCGCGCGTCCCAGTGGGCACGGCCGGTGCGGTCATCGGCTTCCACCTGGCTGAACACGACGTCCAGGTCGTGCCCGCGCTCCAGCAGCATGCGCCACATGGAGGTGACCCCCGCGTAGCGCAGCCCCTGGAACACGGCGTCGTTGAACTCCACGTCCGGGTGGTAGCAGGCGGCCATGCCGTCCGCGTCGCGCCGCTGGAAGGCGGAGTAGAAGTCGGTGATGAGCTGGGAGTGCGGGTGCATGCCGCCCGTCTATCAGACCCGTCCGGTCGCGCGCTCGGGGGAACCCGGAGGGGCAGCGGACGGAAAGTGCCGAGCAATGGAAGGGACCGCGTGGCAGAGTCCGCCGCATGGCTCGCGACATCGTCATCTGGCCCCACAAGGTTCTCAGCTCGCCCACCCAGCCCGTGACCGACTTCGGACCGGCGCTCGAAACGCTCCTCCAGGAGATGTCGGAGGCCATGGCGGAAGCCAAGGGCATCGGCATCGCGGCCAACCAGGTGGGAGTCTCCTTGCGCGTGGCCATCGTCGGGCGCGAGGACGGCACCCAGTTCGAAATCGTGAACCCCCAGATGCTCTCGAAGGAGGGGAGCGTGAAGTACGAGGAGGGGTGCCTCTCCGTGCCGGACGTGTGGGAGAAGTGCCCCCGCGTCGAGCGGGTGAAGGTCCGCTACCAGGACAAGACGGCCCAGTGGCACGAGCTGGAGGCGGACGGGCGGCTCGCGCACGTGCTCCAGCACGAAATCGACCACCTGGATGGCCACGTCTTCGTGGAGCACCTCGGCAGCCTGAAGCAGAAGCTCATCAAGGAGCGCATGCAGAAGCTGCAGAAGTCGCTCGCGCGCCGGAAGGATGAGCCCTCGGAAGGCAAGGCGCCGAAGCGCTCCTGACCGTGCGCGGCGGGGACGCCGGGCGCGCTACGCTCGAGCGCATGGAAATGCGCCCCGTCCCCCGCCAGGTCCAGGCCTTCCGTGAGCAGTACCGGGCCCGTGGCATCGGGCCCGGCTACCGGGGGCAGGCTCACTTCGCCTTCACCAGCGGCGTCTGCCTGGGGGGAATCGCCCTGGCGCTGAGCCGGGTGGAGGCGCCCCGCTTCTGGGAGCTGCTCGGAGTCCCCGCGGTCATCGCGCTCGCGAACACGGTCGAGTTCCTCGGTCACCGGGGGCCGATGCACCACCGCACCCGGGGCCTGGGCCGGGTGTTCGAGCGGCACACCGTCCAGCACCACCGCTTCTTCACCCATGAGGCGATGGCCTACGAGTCCCCCCGGGACTTCAAGATGGTGCTCTTCCCGCCGGTGCTGCTCCTCTTCTTCCTGGGAGCCATCGCCGCCCCGCTGGGAGCGCTCTGCTTCCTGCTCATCTCCCCCAACGCGGGCTGGCTCTTCGTCGCCACGGCTCTCGGCTATTACCTCGCGTACGAGTGGGTGCACTTCGCCACGCACCTGCCGGGCAGCCACTGGAGCGCCCGGTTGCCCGGTGTCGCCTTCCTCCGGCGCCACCACCAGGTGCACCACGATCCCTCCCGGATGGGCCGCCACAACTTCAACATCACCTTTCCGCTCGGAGACGGGCTCTTCGGGACGCGCTGGCGCGCCCCACTGGACGAGGGGCAGGCGGCACGCCGAGGGAAGTGACGGCGAAAGAGGAAGGCCGGAGTTGGGGGTTCACACCCCGGAACGGCGTGCCCATATCCCCGGCGGTCGGGACGGATGATCAGGCCCGGATCAATCCGGGTTTGACGTCGCCGAACCGAAGCGTTAGAGAGTGGACCCCCGCGCAACGAACCGCTGGCCCTCGGGCTACGGGAAGTCCGCGCGGAGGAAGAAAAGGATCGACGAAGGATGTTGATCCCGAACGCGGTGAAGAGGTAGAAGCCGCGCCCCGCTCGAACGGAACCGAAGGCAGCAGCTCGGAACCTGGGAGCGGACAGCAGCAAGCGGTCGCCACCAAAAGGGTTGATCGCGGATGCGGCAGTGGTAGAAGCCGCGCCCCTCGCTTCGAAGCCCGCGCACTGGCGCGGAAGGCACTTCGGGGAGAGCGCAGCACCGACAAGGAAATAGGGCAGTCAACAAGCGGGTTGACAGCGAACGCGGCGAAGGGATAGAAGCCGCGCCCCCACCGAGAAGCAGGCGTCCGGCAGGCAGCAAACGGACGCAAAGCGGTGAGGAAAGCTGACAACGAGCGGTTGACAGGGAAGACGGCGCCGAAGTAGAAGCCGCTCCCCTTCGAAATGAAGCGGCGGAAGTCACTGGACGGCGCCGACGAGCTTCGAAGCGGCCCGCAGGACGCAAAAGCGAAGTTGACGCTGACTGCGAACTGAAATAGAAGCTGCAGCCCCGCCGGTTGAAACCGAATCGGCGACGAAGCAGACGGTAGCAAAAGTCGCGAAGCAAGACAAGCGGCTCGGTCTTTGAAAACCAAATAGCAAGCCCAAGAAGTAATGGATTGCGGAAACCGCAGTCAATTTTTTGAGGGTGCTTCACCTTGAGGGCAGCGCTGAAAAGCGCAGCGAGAGGGGAGCACCGACGAATCAGCGAGCCAAGGTTCCTTAGCCGGGCCTTGGGGGACGCCGGTTCAAGCAAACCAAGAAAACAATTGGAGAGTTTGATCCTGGCTCAGAACGAACGCTGGCGGCGTGCCTAACACATGCAAGTCGAGCGCGAATGGGGAAACCCTAGTAGAGCGGCGCACGGGTGCGTAACACGTGGATAATCTGCCT